>CAWBEW010000002.1:0-540517 GCA_963788045.1 uncultured bacterium | reverse complement strand
CCGGCGATGAAGTCGCCCGCCTATCTCGCTGTCAATCCGATGGGAAAGGTGCCGGCGATCCGCATGGCGACATCGTGGTCACCGAGTGCGCGGCGATCTGCGCCTATCTCGCCGATGCCTTTCCCGCAGGCCGGCCTCGCGCCGCCGCCCGGCGATCGGCTGCGCGCGCCTATTATCGCTGGCTGTTCTTCGCCGCCGGCCCGTCGAGGCGGCGGTGACCAACAAGGCGCTGGGCGTCGTGGTGCCGGAGGGGCGCGAGCGGATGGTGGGCTACGGCCGTTTGACGACGTTGATGAACGCTGGAGGGGCCGTGTCGCAGGGCGACTATCTGGTCGGCGACCGCTTCACCGCCGCCGACGTCTATCTCGGCTCGCAGGTCGGCTGCGGCCTGAGTTCGGCACGATCGAGAAGCGGCCTGCGTTCGAGCGCGACCGCGCGCGCATCGGTGCCCGCCAAGCGGCCTTGCGCGGCCGGTGCTTGACGACGCGCTGGCGCCGCGGCCCGCGTGATTCTCGTCGGCCAATATGAATTGCCCTGCGGCCGCCGCGACCCTGCCCACCAACGACGCCCTCCCGCGCAGCGGTTGAAACCCAGCTGAAACTTGACTTTCGGGGGGCCGGACCCCGATGTCCCCCCCGCGCGCGGATCCTCCGCCGCCACCGGCCTCTCCGGCGTCATCCCACCGCCCGCTCCCCTGATACGATCATTCGCGGGAAGCCGTGCCGATCCCGGCGCGCATACCGAGCGGCCAGCCAAAAGCCAGCCGCGAAACAAGGTCACCCAGCACCGCATGTCAGCTACCGCCCTCGCGCCTCGCGCGGCGCTTCCCAGGATCATTTCCGGCCGGCGAGGATTTCGCCTCCCTCCTCGATGAGACCCTCGGCCGCGACACCGGCTTCGACGGCTCCGTCGTCACCGGCCGCGTCGTCCGCCTCACCGACGAATTCGCCATCGTCGATGTCGGCCTGAAATCCGAAGGCCGCGTCGCGCTCAAGGAATTCGGCCCGCCCGGCGCCAAGCCGGACGTCAAGCCCGGCGACATCGTCGAGCTGTTTGTCGAGCGCTACGAGGACCGCGACGGCGCGATCGTGCTGTCGCGCGAGAAGGCCCGGCGCGAGGAAGCCTGGACCAAGCTCGAAAAGGCGTTCGAGGCGCAGCAGCGCGTCACCGGCACGATCTACGGCCGCGTCAAGGGCGGCTTCACCGTCGATCTCGGCGGCGCCGTGGCGTTCCTGCCCGGCAGCCAGGTCGATATCCGCCCGGTGCGCGACGTCACGCCCGCTGATGGGCACGCCGCAGCCGTTCCAGATCCTCAAGATGGACCGCGCGCGCGGCAACATCGTCGTCTCGCGCCGCGCCGTGCTGGAGGAGACCCGCGCCGAGCAGCGCACCGAGCTGGTCCAGGGCCTCAAGGAAGGCCAGATCCTCGACGGCGTGGTCAAGAACATCACCGACTACGGCGCCTTCGTCGATCTCGGCGGCGTCGACGGCCTGCTGCACGTCACCGACATCGCCTGGCGGCGCATCAACCACCCGTCCGAGGCGCTGCAGATCGGCCAGCAGGTCAAGGTGCAGGTCATCCGCTTCAACCCGGAGACCCAGCGCATCAGCCTCGGCATGAAGCAGCTCGAGGCCGATCCGTGGGAAGGCGTCGGCGGCGAATACCCGCCGGGCGCCAAATATCAAGGGCCGCGTCACCAACATCACCGACTACGGCGCCTTCGTGGAGCTGGAGCCGGGGGTCGAGGGCCTGGTGCACGTCTCCGAGATGTCGCTGGACCAAGAAGAACGTCCATCCCGGCAAGATCGTCTCGACCAGCCAGGAAGTCGAGGTCATGGTGCTCGACGTCGACAGCACAAGCGCCGCATCAGCCTCGGCCTCAAGCAGGTGCAGCGCAACCCGTGGGAGCAGTTCGTCGACGAGCACCCGATCGGCACCGCGGTCGAGGGCGAGATCCGCAACATCACCGAGTTCGGCCTGTTCGTCGGCCTGCCCGGCGACATCGACGGCATGGTCCATATGTCCGACATCGTCCTGGGACGAGCCCGGCGAAGAGGCGATCACGAAGTTACGAGAAGGGCGAGATGGTCAAGGCCAAGGTGCTCGACATCGACGTCGAGAAGGAGCGCATCTGCCTCGGCATCAAGCAGCTGCAGGCGACCCGCGCGGCCGCCGTGCTCGACGGCGTGCACAAGGGCGACGTCGTCACCTGCACCGTCACCGCGGTCCAGTCCGAACGGCATCGAGGTGACGCGTCGACGACGGTGCTCACCGGCTTCATCCGCCGCGCCGACCTCGCCCGCGACCGGTCCGAGCAGCGGCCGGACCGTTTCGCCGTCGGCGAGAAGGTCGATGCCAAGGTCACCGCGATCGACCGTGCCGCCCGCAAGCTCCAGCTCTCGATCAAGGGCAAGGAAGTCGAGGAAGACAAGCAGGCGATCGCCGAGTTCGGCTCCTCCGACAGCGGCGCCTCGCTCGGCGACATCCTCGGCGCCGCGATCCGGCGCCGCAACCAGCAGGCCCAGGGCAGGACGAGTAGTCCGAGGAGAATAGACGTCGGCATCGACGGCCGCCGACACGACAAAGCGGCTCCCGCCGCGAGGTCGGGAGCCTTTTGTTGGCGCACAAGCACTTGCGCCCACCCGACGCCCACACACGCGATTGACGCCCCCGATCCGTTCTGGCAGCGTCCGTTCGGCAAGCGGACACGATCCGCGTGGACCACAACAATGATTTCGGGGACGGCATCAACGACGAGGGCATGACCAAGTCGGAACTCGATCGCGGAACTGGCCACCGCCAACCCGCACCTCACCGCGCGCGACGTCGAAACGATCGTCGCCACCGTGTTCAATGAAATCACCGCGGCGCTGGCGCGCGGGGAGCGGGTGGAGCTGCGCGGCTTCGGCGCCTTCTCGGTCAAAAAGCGCGACGCGCGGCTCGGCCGCAACCCGCGCACCGGCGCCTCCGTCGAGGTCGACGAAAAGGCGGTGCCGTTCTTCAAGGCCGGCAAGGAGCTGCGCGAGCGCGTCAACCGCGGCAAGCGCGGCGGCTGAGGCACGCGCGATGCTGCGCCTGCTGTTCGCGGCCCCTTCATCCTGCTGATCGTCGTCTTCGCGCTGTCCAACCGCGCGGTCGTGCAGCTCGGCATCTGGCCCACCGACGTCTCGATCGAGCTACCGCTGGCGCTCGCCATCCTGGTGCCCGCGGCGCTCGCCTTCCTGCTCGGCGCCGTCGTGATGTGGTTCGCCGCCATCGGCCAGCGCCGCCGCGCCGGCCGCGCGGAACGCCGCGCCGCGGCCCTCGCCGCCGACCTCGCGACGCTGCGCGACGCGCCCAAAGAGGACGGCCAACGCCGCGTGCGAAAACCGCATGGCCAACAATCGGCGCCGGCACCGCGCTGACCCCAGAGCCGCCCGGGGCTGACGCGGGCGGCCGTTGACGCGGGTCAAGATCTGCGGCGTCAACGACGCGCCCCGCTTCGACGCTGCGCTCGAGGCCGGTGCCGACTGGATCGGCCTCAACTTCTTCGCGCCGCTCGCCCCGCGTGGTGACGCCGGCACAGGCGGCCGCCCTCGCGGCGCGCGCGGTGCGCCAGCCCGCCGCTCGTCGGCCTCTTCGTCGATCCCGACGATGACCTGCTCGCCCGCGTGCTGGCGGCGGTGCCGCTCGACATCCTGCAGCTCTACACGGCGCCCGATCGTGCCGCCGCGATCGCCGCGCGCGCGGAAAAACCGTTCTGGCGCCCGGTCGCCGTGAGCACGGCCTCCGACCTGCCGGCGGCGATGGACGGCGCCGCGGCACTGCTGATCGAGGGCCGCGCGCCCCCTGGCGCCACCCGCCCCGGCGGCAACGCGACCGGTTCGACTGGTCGCTCGCGGCCGCCTGGTCCGCGCCGGGGCCCTGGCTGCTCGCCGGCGGCCTCACCCCGGACAACGTCGCCGCCGCGATCGCGGCCAGCGGTGCCGCCGCCGTCGATGTCTCCTCCGGCGTCGAAATCCGGCCCCCGGCCGCAAGGACCCCGCCCGCATCCGCGCCTTCATCGCCGCCGCGAACCGCGCCCGCTGACGGATAGGCGCGAAACAGGCTTGGGCCGAAACCCTTCACGCCAAGCGGGCCGTCCTGGCATATGCTGGCGCCGATGATCACCGACCACGCCCGGCCCCTGTTCCTCGCCGCCGCCGCGATCGCGATCTCGGCGCAGGCCCCGCCGCCCGCCCCAACCCCCGCCCACGCCCGGCGCCCGGCACCGGCTGCCGTCCGGCACGCCCCTCCCCGCGATCGACGATGCCGGTGCGGCCGCCATCGCGGACGGCATCCACGCCATGCTCGCCGACATGCTCGGCGCGCTGGCCCCGACCGCGGACCTGCTGCACGCGACGGTCCAGGGCGATCATTACCATATCGAAATACCCATCGCGCATCGCTTCGACGGCGGCGCCATCGGCGGCGATTCCGTCGGCGCGGACGCCACCCCGCTCGGCGACGGCCGCTGGCAGATCACCGACGGCGCCCTGCCCCACCGCATCGAGACTCAACATCGACCACCCGCCGCCCAACGTCGCCGGCACCATGACGATCACCTCCGGGGACAACAGCTTCGCCGGCGTCATCGACACCACGCTCGCCACCCCGACGAAACTCGCGTTGCACATCGCCGACCAGAATTTCACCGGCGAAGGCGGGCAGATCAGCAACGGCTCGCACCTCGACAGCGGCGACGCCACGCTCTCCTACACGCCGGACGCGGACGGCACCGGAACGCTGGTCGAGACCAGCACCCTGCGCGGGCTGACGACGACCTCGGCGGTTGGCAAGAACACAGCGTCAACAAGGTCGCGAGCAACAGCGGCACGCTGCGCCTCACCCATCTTTCCCTCCCCGCGATGCGCGCCGCCGTGCGCGCGCTGAGCGGGCTGGCCCTGACCGCCCAGGCGGCGTCCTCCCCCGCGCCGGGCTCCGCCCCTCTGTCCGCGGATGACCCGGCGCTGCGCGCGGACCTGCACACGCTGATCGCAGCCCTCGCCGCGAGTGCCACATCGCTCTCCATGGAGGCATCGCAGGACGGCCTGAGCTTCGCCGCCGGACCGCTGCCGGGAACGCTCGGCCATATGGGCTTCGGCCTCGATCTCGCCGACCAGGACGGCGGCGTGACGCTGGCGATGCGCATCGAATACGACAAGCTGTCCCTGCCCACGCTGCCGCCCGGCGTGATGACGGAGTTCCTGCCCAGCCACGTGCTGCTCAAGCCGCGGCTCTCGGGCATCGATCCCGCCGCACTGCGCCGCTCGCTCGACGCCGCGGTGGACAACAGCCAGTCCGGCGCCTTCATCAGTCTCGCGATGGCGGTGCTGGACGCGCACGCGCCGACCGTCGCGATCGACGACCTCGCCATCGACACCGGCCCCGCGCACATCACCGGCCATGGCACGATCACCGTGCGCGGCGCCGGCGACGCGCAGGGCACCGCGACACTGCGCGCCACCGGACTCGATGCCGCGATGAAACTCCTCTCGGCCGACCCGCAGGGCAAGCAGGCGCTGGCCGGCCTCATCTTCGTCAAGGGCCTCGGCAAGCCCGACGGTGACGCGATGGTCTGGGACCTCGCCTATGACGGCCAGAAGCTGACGGTGAACGGCAACGACATGTCCGCCATGGTGCCCGGCGCGGCCCCCGCGCCGAAGTAGGCAAAAGCCCGGCCCCGGCGCCGAAACAGACGCCGGCCCGCCACCGCCGGGCGCCACCGCCCCCCGCGGCACGGCTGGCTGCGCGCGCAGGGCCGTGCATGGCGGCTGCGCGGGCTTGGCGGATGACGCGGCACCGCCAACCGGCCTAGTGTCGGGGAAGCGGAAACGTCCAACACATGTCCAGCCCCCAAGCGCCCATCTCCCCAGCGTTGGCGCGCGCCCGTTTCACGCTGACCTCGCAGCACCTCCAATTCATCTATATCTGCGTCATCTGGGGCGGCACCTGGCTCGCCATGAAGGTCGGCATCGCGGTCGTCCCGCCCGCCATCTTCTCGGGCATCCGCTGGACCGTCGCGGGGCTGGCGATGCTGGGCGTGGAAACCCTGCGCGGCCATCGCCGCCGCATCACCGCGCGCGACATGGTGCTGCTCACACCGGTCGCCTTCCTCCTCATCGTGGTGAACCAGGTGGTGCAGCTCTACGCGCTGCGCTTCGTCACCTCCGGCATCGCCGCCGTCATCAGCGCCGCCCTCACCCCGATCGCACTCCTCGGCATCGGCGCCGCCATGGGCCAGGAGCGCATCACCGCACCCGCATGGTCGCCATCGCCATCGGCATCGGCGGCGTGGTCCTGCTGTTCGGCCCGCAGGCGGCCCAGGGCGACCTGACCGCGGGGGAGCTGATCGGCGCCGCCGGCATCGTGGTCTCGACGCTCGCCTATTGCTGGGGCTCGCTGCTGATCCGCCCGCTCACCCGCCGCTTCCCGCCGGTGGAGCTGGCGGCGACCACCAACCTCATGGGCGGGGTGGCGCTGATCGCCGGCTCGCTCGCCTTCGAGCCCGGCTCGTTCCACGCGCTGGGCCTCGCCTGGGGCTGGCCCGCCTGGCTCGCCTGGTTCTACCTGGTGCTGCCCGGCGCGATCGGGGCCACGCTGATGTACTACCTCCTGGTGCGCGACTGGGGGGCGGCCCGCGCCGGCACCTACGCCTTCGTCTCCCCGGTGATCGCCGTCATCGCCGGCATGGTGCTGCTCGGCGAGCACATCGGCGCCGCCGAGGCGCTGGGCATGGTGACGATGCTGGTCGGCGCCGCGCTGGCGCTGCGCGCCGGAACCCCCGCCCTCGCCCGCCGTGCTCCCACCGGCATCACCACCGCGTGACGCCCCTTGGGGGGCGCCGGGGTGGCGTGACCCGCGCGCGCCGGCTGGGCTAAGAGCGGCGCGTGAACAAACCCATCGCCCAACCCACCCTGACCCGAATTCCCTGCGCACCGGCCCCGACGAGCGCGGCCGCTTCGGCGACTTCGGCGGCCGCTTCGTCGCCGAGACGCTGATGCCGCTGATCCTGGAGGTCGAGGCCGCCTACGACGCGCCGCCAGCGCCGACCCGGCCTTCCAGCCGGAACTCGACCGCTACCTGCGCGACTATGTCGGCCGCCCCAGCCCGCTCTGGTTCGCCGAGCGCCTGACCGACCGAGCTCGGCGGCGCGAAAGTCTACTTCAAGCGCGACGAGCTGAACCACACCGGCGCCCACAAGATCAACAACTGCATGGGCCAGATCCTGCTGGCCCGCCGCATGGGCAAGACCCGCATCATCGCCGAAACCGGCGCCGGCCAGCACGGCGTCGCCACCGCCACGGTCTGCGCGCTGTTCGGCCTGCCCTGCACCGTCTACATGGGCGCCACCGACGTCGAGCGGCAGAAGCCCAACGTGTTCCGCATGAAGCTGCTGGGCGCCGAGGTGAAGCCGGTCACCTCCGGCGCCGGCACGCTGAAGGACGCGATGAACGAGGCGATGCGCGACTGGGTCGCCAATGTCGCGGACACCTACTACCTGATCGGCACCGTCGCCGGCCCGCACCCGTATCCGATGATGGTGCGCGATTTCCAGTGCGTGATCGGCGAGGAAGCCAAGCGCGCAGATGCAGGAAGCCGAGGGCCGGCTGCCCGACGTCGCGGTCGCCGCGATCGGCGGCGGCTCCAACGCGATGGGCCTGTTCCACCCGTTCCTCGACGACCGCTCGGTGCGGCTGATCGGCGTCGAGGCCGCCGGGCGCGGGCTCGACACGGGCGAGCACGCCGCCAGCCTGATCGCGCGGCCGCCCCGGCGTGCTGCACGGCAACCGCACCTATCTGCTGCAGGACGACGACGGCCAGATCAAGGAGGCGCACTGCATCAGCGCCGGCCTGGACTATCCCGGCATCGGGCCGGAGCATTCCTGGCTGCACGATATCGGCCGCGTCGAATACGTCGCCGCGACCGACGAGGAGGCGCTGGAGGCGTTCCAGCTCTGCACCCGCACCGAGGGCATCATTCCGGCGCTGGAACCGGCGCACGCGCTGGCGCATGTCACGAAGCTCGCGCCAGACGATGGACGCGCGACCAGATCATCCTGATGAACCTCTGCGGCCGCGGCGACAAGGACATCTTCGCCGTCGCCGAGCATCTGGGGGTGAAGCTGTGAGCCGCATCGCCGACCGCTTCGCCGAGCTAAGGCGCGAGGGCCGCGGCGCGCTGATCCCGTTCCTCGAAGCCTGGGACCCGGACGCGCGCGACCTCGATGGCCATGCTGCGCGGCATGCCCGGCGCCGGCGCCGACCTGATCGAGATCGGCATGCCGTTCACCGACCCGATGGCGGACGGCCCGATCATCCAGGCCGCCGGCAAGCGCGCGCTGAAGGCCGGCGCCAAGCTGTGCCGCACGCTCGCGCATGGTGCGCGACTTCCGCCGCGACGACGCCGCGACGCCGATCATCCTGATGGGCTACCTCAACCCGATCCTGTCCTACGGCACCGAACGCTTTCTGCACCGACGCCGCCGGCGCCGGCGTCGACGGGCTGATCGTCGTCGACCTGCCGACCGAGGAAGCCGACATGCTGGCTGCCGCATCGCCACCGCGCACGGGCTCGACGTCATCCGCCTGGTCGCGCCCACCACCGACGACGCGCGCCTGCCGCACGTGCTCGAGGGCAGCTCGGGCTTCGTCTACTACGTCAGCATCACCGGCATCACCGGCACGCGCACCGCCAGCGCCGAGGAACTCGCCGGCCGCCATCCCGCGCATCCGCAACGCCACCGACCTGCCGATCGCCATCGGCTTCGGCGTCCGCACGCCGGCCAGGCCGCCGAGGCGGTGCGGGTCGCCGACGCCGCGGTGGTCGCCTCGGCGCTGATCGACACGCTGGCCGCGAATCTCGACGCCGACGGCCACGCGACGCCCGACGCGGTGCGCCGCGTGCTGGACCAGGTGCGCGCGCTGGCCGACGCCGTCCGCACCGCCCGCGTCACGCGCAACGAGAGGCCCGGCATGAGCTGGCTCACCGAATATGTCCGCCCGAAAATCCGCACGCTGCTCGGGCGGCGCGAGGTGCCGGACAATCTCTGGACGCAATGCCCCGCCTGCCGGCAGATGCTCTTCGCCAGCCGAGCTCGAGCGCGGCCGCCGCGTCTGCCGCCTTGCGGCCTCCATCTGCGCGTCACGGCGCCGCAGCGCCTGGAATGGACCTTCGACCCCGGCAGCTACACCAGGGTTGAACTCCCCAGGGTCGCCGTCGACCCGTCGAAGCCAAATCCGGCTACGGTCTCGACCGCGACACCGAACTCAAAATGCTCCGCGTGATTCGCCGATTGAATAAAGAAGGCCCCGCCGAGAATCATTCCGACTCTGCTAGCCGCCCACACCGTCCCGCCGGAATACAAAGACCGCCGCGCCGACTACGTCCGTTTCGTTGCCGAAGAACTCATCCCCGAAGTCCAGCAAGCAATTGGCCATGGCCATGTTCACTACTCGCTTCCTCCTCTTGCTATTTATAAATTCCAAATCAATCATCTTTAATTGCGCAGGTTTGGGAGCTAAAAAATTAACCAATGATGCGCGAATCATTCCGGTGCAAGGCCATCTGATTACACTCAAAAATCAGCCTTCACTCGAGCAATTGAAGTATATGATCAATGTCAAAGTGGTTCAAAAAAATCCTGCAGGAAATTTGCGCGATGAATTAATCTATTTTGCACCTAAAGATCAGGGCATTTTAGGAATCACTTTTATTAGAGGGCAAGATTCTCTTATTAATAATCAGCACGAATTTGATCGATTAATCGAGCGCTGCAGAAATTTCTTTGGAACATAAAGAATTGATCATCTAATCTCCTCACATTTCAACAGCCATCAATATAAACTCTTGATCTTTACTTCCCAAAAGACGTAGAAGTAATAAAAACAACATTCTTCCCAAAAAATAACGGAGACTAACAAATGAGATCTTTCTGGTTACATTGTTTATCATTCCTATTGCTTATGCCAGTAGCAACAGGCACACTGCAAGCGTTCTGGGCTGGCGATACCTCGCAAGAATATTGCCTTAGTGATTGCTATGAGTGTAGATGCGAGCCTCTTTATGAATGCTCATGGGGGGCGCAATTACACGCGGGCATAAGGCCAATTATCTGGAAAGATCGCGATGCGCTGTTTACGGTTAATTGTTTATCAAGCACCGCCTTGAATGATAGTGGCCAATTACCAAAATTTAGCTCATTATACCATGTGCCGTGGCAAATTGGTTTTCAAGTGAGCTATGCCACTTCGTGCAATACGAATCTGTTTCTAGAATTTAATTGGGCACGTGCACGTGCAAAAGATCCCAATCATACACTTGGAAGCAGCAATCTATTACTTTCTGTCAATACTTACAAATTATACGATGGCTACTTTGGCGCGCGCTATTATTTTAATCGATGGTGCAATCGAGCCTCAATCTTCTTGGGCGCTAAACTTGGCTTTGTGCATTATGCTTCGGTGCAAGGCAGCTTTGCCCCAACTGGCAATGGAGTCTTATGCTATCCTGATTATCAGGCTTTCGATTACCGCCTCTTAAGAAAGAACACGGCATTTGCCGGCGGAGGGCAGATTGGTCTTGATATATGCCTCACGGGTAATTGGGCATTGGTAGTAACCGCCGAAATTGTGGTAAACGGCACTGCAAAACGAGCAGAAGCGCTTGCACTCAGTCCTTTTGATTCCCTGATTCTCAATGATGCTTCAGCACTGGTAATACCATCCTTTGCAAATGAGCTTGCATTCCCAATAACATGTGGCATTAAATATAATTTTTAATTAAGGAGCAATGATGGGCATTTTTTACAGACCATTATTTGTATCGATAGTTTTTTTTGCAGCAACTCTTTTTTCTGGTTACGCACTAGCCAAAGATACAAGTAATGCATTGGAATATTCTAAACACAACATTCAGCTACAACTTTCAGATTCTTTAGGCCTGCCCGTAGCAGGAACAGAATTCTGGGTTACTCTTGATATTATAAAGCAAGGAAACTTAGTCATCATTCAATTACCACTTATTACTTTCCAAACTGGGCCAGTATCTTCTGAAGATCCAACCCCGCCTGTTTTTCCCGGCGGCTATCTTTATACTTCCGATGGTTTTTTACCAGAAAATATTCGCCCTAATGATTTGGTATACCGTTCAATAGTCGCAGCATCAAACAATGGGCAAAGTTTACCTTTTTCATTTGCACAACCGCCAGACACGTTACCGGTTCCTCCCGTTGGATACATAGTTTCAATAACCAATGCTGGCGCCTTAGTTGTCCAGTGCGCGGGAACTTTTGGTAACATTATCCCACCTGGCCCTCAGATTCTCATGCCAACAAGCATTGTATACATCGTCAAACCACAAGTAACGCTCTGCAATAACACTATTGTTGATCCCGGTTTTACAAATACTACTCAATTTACCGGCCTACCCGCTTTTGATTCAATTCGTGATAGCCATGTTAATGATGCATTTGATGGAACGGTAGCCTGGACGTGGACAAGCAACGCCAATATCGCTGATCAAGCCAATGGTATCCTTAATGTATTTGTAGCTGTTGGAAGCAGTAATAATGATGGCACGCTCACCATTGGAGCGCCAATACAATTATCTGATTTTCCGGTAGGATTGTTGGCGTGGGATACGGCAGTAGCTATTAATCGTACCAATAAAAATAATATTGTTGTTTCCTATGGCGTTCTTGATAACACAGGCATAATAACATCTTATTGCTATAGAGCTGTTTCATTTGATGGCGGAAAAACGTGGCCCATTAATGGTCCAACAAATATTCAACCAACGGGATTTGTGGCGCCGGGTGTGCCGGGAGGTTTTAACGACAATCGCGGCGTATCATCAGATATCTTTGGTAATATTTGGTATTCAACATCAAATTTCGCTGATGACTTTGGCAATGAAATTGCACAACCGACATTCTGGATTAGTACTGATGGTGGCGATACCTATTCTGTTGCATATACACTTCCGGCACCGGTTAATCTTGGCGAATTCTATGATTATCCACAATTCTGCTTTGGCGGAGATGGGCTGGGTAATTATGGTCTTAATTTTGTCTCGGATTATATCAGTAATATTGGTGAGTTTCCTGTGGTTGGATTCATTCCTATTACTGGCCTTGGAAATTATGGGAGCACAACAATTGCACAATTAACAAGCTTATTAAATGTTAATGTACTTGCTAATATTACTGCATCTGCTGATGGAAGAATTTGGACACAAGGAATTCCAAACACCTTCGGCGCCATCAGTTACATTACCGAATCAGGCATCGTTTTCAAATCACCCGGAGCAATTGATCAAAATTATGCCGGGCCATGGCACTATATTATTTTTAATCAAGATACATTTTTGGGAATTCCAAGTACAGAATCTCAACCGGTTATTGGGTACTTCAATAATCCGCAAACCGTTATTTATGATGATGTCCGTCAGGCGCTGTATTCACTTTCAAGTGCACAATTTCCAGATAATTCACAAAATATGAGGCTGTATTTTATCATTTCTCGGGACAACGGGCAAACATGGTCAAGTCCTATTGATATTTCTACGACTGCTTTTGCAAATAGAGGGTATCAATCAATGGCGTTAGATCCAATAACGGGGAATCTTGTTTTTGGATGGTATGATGGTCGCAAAGATCCAACGTACCAGTCATTACAATATTTTGCAGCAATCATTCCCGCTGCGCAACTTGATCAACTTGTTAATAGAATTCCGCTTTCTAATCCTTTGTATGAATTAGGATCGGCAGCATAATCTTTTTAGTTGTTATTACCACGTTAGCAATCTTGAATTCCAGGATTGTTAACGTGGCATAAAAACCCAATCAATTTATTCATAAAACCTTGATTTAGAGGCCTTTTTATTGCTATAATTAATACAAGTAGGAATATTTAATTATCGAGTTAAAAAGGAGATTTTTATGAATAAATTTAGTTTACTAACCTTACTTTTAGGAGCAGCTTCAGTTACTCAATTGCCTGCGATGGAACCACGGCCGGCCGAATCGGAAATTCTTGATGCAGACCCTTTGGATACCCCGCCGCCAGTACCACCACGATGGTATACACCACCCCCTGCAATTCCTGCCAAATACACCGCAAAACCATTGCCTCCAGTACCCTCAAAGCAGCCTGCCATTGCAACTTCTGCCAGTTCTACGGTTGTGGCCCCTGCAAGCGGCGCACGAGCATCAGAAAAACCAACACTCAGCGCAGAACAAAATCATAGCATTCAAAAAATCGAAGAAGACATTAATAAATTAATGGAAAATAATGTCTCGATCGCAAAACATGGCATCGAATTAGGTAAATCAGCATCATCTAAAAATGTAATTGTTTTAGGCAAAGAAAGTGGAATAATTATTACTAAATTAGGATCAAGTTCATTATTAGTTGCCAACATTTATAAACATGCTGAAAAACTTTCGGCTGCAAGCCCAGAAGTTCAAGCCGTTGCAAGAAAAAAAATTATGTCAGTGATAGATTCTCCACAATACAAAGCGAGCGAAGCAGAGTTAATTAAACTTGCTGCCGATGATTCATTGCCCTCCATTGTTCGAGAGCCATTAAGAAAATTCGCCACACAAATTGCTGAACTTCCAGGACTTGTTGTAAAACAATATTTAAATAAGCACGCAGCTTAGTAACGTGAGTTGAATCTAAGAAATGCAAAAAAACTCCCAGCCTGCTCGGCGTAACAGCGGATGGCTGGGCCAAAAAATGCAGACGACCAAAATAATGCTTTCATTTCCAGTTCTTGCTCTTAACAAACTGCTTTGTATAGAATAATTTTTATAAAGATTTTATTCACAAAAAAGTAGTTTGTATGAATTCTAATAAATTTTCATTGTATCTTTTGCTCAGTGCGACCAGCATTGGGGCAATTGATAATTCAGAAATTCTTACCTTGGTTTGCGCGCTCACCAGAGGTTGCACACCATGTACCGCGAGCGGACCTTCTGCAAAATTTTGCGATTTAATTGTAGATAATCATTTATGCGTGAGTGGAAATGCCCAAATAAACGGCAACCTCATCGTGTGCGGCACTATATCAGCAAGTGGTTTAAGTGGATCAGGCCCGGCTGGCGCTACCGGCGCAACCGGAGCTCGGGGAGCAATGGGAGCTCGGGGAACAACTGGTGCGACTGGCGCTGCTGGTGCCACTGGCGCAACGGGAGCTCAGGGAGTAACTGGATCAACTGGCGCCGCTGGAACTACTGGCGTAACGGAAGTCCAGGGTGCAACAGGATCCCAGGGAGCTACTGGCTCAACTGGGGTTGTTGCGCCGCTGGAACTACTGGCGTAACGGGAGTCCAGGGTGCAACAGGATCCCAGGGAGCTACTGGCTCAACTGGGGTTGCGGGTGCCACTGGTGCAACAGGAGTTCAAGGAGCAACGGGATCAACTGGCGCCGCTGGTGCCACGGGCGCAACGGGAGCGAATGGCACAACTGGCCCAACTGGTCCGGGATTTTCTTCTACAGGACCTCTTCATATTACTGATACTACTCAAAGTACTGCTTTTTGCGTCTCAGGGACAACTGGCTTTTCTGGTGCTACTGGAGCATTAGTGATTGATGGCGGTGCTGCAATAGGAGGCAACTTAAATGTTGCAGGCTACATCAACACCTGCCAAGATTATCGCATAGACAATACGATCGTATTGCAAGATTTTGTTGCGGACCTTGCTAATGATGCTAATCAAAGTCGCACCTTGTCAATTGGATTTGATGCAGGGCAAGTACTATGGCCCGCAGGCACTCGATCAACCAATACGTTTGTTGGAAACTTTGCAGGCCAAAATACTAATCCTACTATTCAAGGATATTTCAATACCTTTGTTGGGGATCAAGCAGGACAAAATAATACCAGTGGCCGTGCTAATACTGCGGTGGGGGAGTACGCGTTATTTGCTGGAACGAGTGGTTACTGCAATACGGTTGCTGGAGCCTATGCGCTTTCTCGTCTAACATCGGGTAAATATAACCAGGCTTTTGGGTATATGGCCCTTAATAGCGTAAGTTCCGGTGTAAATAATTGCGGGTTTGGTACTCGCGCGCTTCTTAATGTTCTTGGTGATAATAATATTGCCGTAGGCTGGGAAGCTGGGATGGCGATTTCAACCGGTTCTTATAATATACATATAGGAAATCAAGGCCTGGCTGCCGATTCTGCACTCATTCGCATTGGTAAGCAAGGAACCCAAACAGGGTGCTATATTGCAGGGATAGCAGGCGCAACGGTGGCAAATAATGCACCCGTATTTATAAATACCACTACTGCTCAATTAGGCACCATCGCATCAGCCCGCCAATACAAAACAGATATTGTTGATATGCCTGATCAAACTGAAAACATCATGAATCTGCGCCCGATAAACTTCCATTATATCTCAGATGAAGAACAAGCATTGCAATTTGGCTTAATTGCAGAAGAAGTTGCTAAAATTTATCCAGGGCTTATCTGCAGAGATAGTCAAGGCAATATTTATAGCATAAATTATGTGGGCTTAATTCCAATGCTCGTGGCTCAAATTCAAAAACAAGCTATTCAAATACAAAAACTTGAGATGTGCGCACCTGAAACGTTAGTTCAATAATAAAAACATTGGTGCAGCCTTTACATGTTGTAGAGGCTGCACGATCATGATCGATCTCAATCCATCTCTAATATATTTACCTTTAAAATTTTTTGTGACACTATAGGGCGGAATTCCCAATAATTTTTTATATAGGCACAGAGTAATGAAAAAAATTCTACTTTTTCTGAATGCAATGATTATCCCACTCATTGCAAACACAGATGCACCCAATCCACACAAAATCATCTACCTTGTTTCGGCCCCCCGGTCATTATCCACTGCATTTTTGCGGATGATGGATGCACGGGGCGATTTTACCGTGATTAATGAGCCTTCATGGTATGCTTTTGATCTAACAATTTTTAAACCAGAACAAGTAAACCATCTCTTTAAAGAAGGCCATCCCGCAACCTTTAAAGAGGTCAAAGAAAAGATATATGTTGCAGCGCAAAAATCAGATGTATTTGTTAAAGAAATTTCCTTTGCTGTTGCCTCATTTTTATTAGAAGATGATGAGTTTATAAAAAATCCCAATGTGCATTTTGTTCTCATGCTACGAGATCCGCATGGATCACTCCTTTCATTTTACAAAAAACAGCTCATGGATATTCCTTTAGAGAAATTTGGCTACCGTGGATGTTGGTTTATTTTTGAAAAAGTGAGAAAAGAAGGCGCGAATCCACCAGTAATTATTCTTGCTGAAGATTTGAGCACCAATCCGCATGAAACTGTTTCAATTTTTTGCCAAAGAGTTGGAATCCCTTTTATTCCAGAATCATTACAATGGAATGATTTAGGTGATAATTTTGACGGTGAAAAAAACTGGAATGATGGTAAAGCGCCACACGAACTCTATCATTGGCATGGAGATGCAATTCACAGCACGGGATTTGGAGCGCTCTCTCAATACAAAGTTAATACTCTGGGCCGCCCAACTTTCCAAGAAGTGATAAATGAAAAAGACCGCCAAGCGCTGCTTGAAGGTTATGATATAAATATGAGCTTCTATAATTTATTACTTACACAAAAACAATATATCTGCAAAAATTATTCTGTGACTGCTGAGGTTATAAAAGCGGCAGCACAAGAATGGATACACAACTATATTTTACTGCTGCCGGCAGAGCATGCCTGGATACTCGCCAATTATATGTATTTACAATACGCTGCTTTATCTGAACAAATTCTTTTGCAACAGCAATCGTGCGAAATTAATCTTCTTGGCAACCAGCTTAATCAGTATGTACACAAAAATGATGCACAATTTTTTTCCCACACCGTAAAGCTTAGCAACGTTTTGGACGAATTTAAGAAAAATACAGTGCACTTTGATACACACTTTAAGTTATTGCAATCATGCATCAAGACTATCGAACAGTTTGACAATAAAATATCTCAAGATGCGTTTGATATCTTGCAAAATTCTGGGATGAACTTTATTGCACAAATTATCCAGCAAGAACATGAAACCTGCTCGCGCGTTTTGGGCCAAGGATATAGTGCGGCTCAAATAAGTCTTGAAAATTTGGTACTGGGCAATGAAAAATTGCGCACTATCGTGGAGCGCAAAAACTCCCCAATAAAACAATTGCCAACAATCAATGATCTTGAATTCTGTGCTACAACCGTTGATATAATGCGCGAAAATATGGACAAACTTGAAAGCATCTTACAATCTATTCAATCACTCTCTGAGGATGTTCTGGCGATTAATAGATCAGTAATGCATATATACTATAATGAATTGTATACAGCGCTTACGCAAATCAATCATTGTCCTATTCCGCTCATGATTAATTTAAATGGAATAATACCCACATCTGATCGGCGCGATTATTTGCATTCTTTATGAAAGTGGTTCTTGAAAATTAAAAAAAGGTTTCAGCACAAGCTGGGCACTATCAATCGGATTTCGACCGGTATTGCCCAGCTTTGCCAAATACGTATTTTTTAATTACAGCAGCAGAATAAAGGAGTCACGCTCACGGGAACTGAAACATTATTATCTGCGTCCTCTGAAACCAGATAATAGGTATACGTTACATCTTTATGCCGGTTATGATCTATGAAAATCAGTGGCTGTGTTGCAGCAACTGTTCCGGCCAGCTGTGTCAACGCCGCATCACGATAGATATAATAGGTTACCGGGGCAGGACCACTGGTTGGAGGATTCCAGGTAATCACGTTAATAAGATCAATCTGTGTTAAAAAAATATTTTTATTTTTACATGCATTCACATTGCTTGGCGGCTGTACCACTGGAAGGGTAACTTGGTATGCCGATGCAGTACCATCGCCAAAGTTGGCTACACCCGCAAATAAATTACCGTGAACTAATGGAGAAAACGCAATTCCATCTGGCTGAACACCCGTTGCAAAGGGAGAACCAAAGATTTCGGTAAATACTCCCGTTGTTTGGTTAACTTCAAAAACTGATACATTATTCGTATCAAAATTAACAATAGCCGCGAGTAAAACTCCCGAAACTAATCCGGAAAATACAACGGTATTAGGGTTTGCCCCAACCGGAAATGGAGACCCTGGAATTTGCGTGAAAGTACCGGTAGTCTGGTTAACATTAAAAACCGAAACATTATTATCCGCTGAGTTGGTAACTGCGGCAAAGAGTCCTCCTGATAATACCGGAGTAAAAGCAATGCCAATCGGCGAGCTGCCGGATGCAAATGGAGAGCCAGGAACCTGAGTCAATGATCCGGTGGTTTGGTTGAGTTTGTAAGCTGAGATAGTATTATAGTCGAATTGTGAAATTAAATAGTTAAACCATGTGTGATTTTTGTTAGATTTCTAAGCATGAAAGCCGCGAGAGCGGCTTTTACATGCGCTAGAAAACTTTCTGCTGATCGAGCAAAACCGTGAAGAGCTTTTAACCTATTTTTCAAATAACTGAAAACTCCCTCAATTACTTGTCGCTGACTCAATTCTGCTTTATAAACCTCATTAAGATATGGATCCATATTTTCTCTCTGTTTAAAAATAAATTCTAAATCCTGCTTTTTCAGCTTTTTTAACAATTTTTTAGGGCAGACATACCCTTTATCGCCGATTAATAATCCTTTAATTTTTCCTATGAATGATTTGATTGAAAGCATTTTTACATCATGAACATTTGCTGTTGTTATCATGAATGAAACAATTTCCATTTTTCGATTGATAATAATATGAAGCTTAAATCCATAATAATAACCAAAGATATTTTTACCAAGTTCTGCTTGATCAGATGCCCATTTTGGACATTCGCGTTTAGCCACTGGCAATGCAGTCGAGTCAATTATGTAAAAATCTTTTTCGAGCTTTTCATTCATTTGGCATAAAATTTCTAATAAAAGGTCCAGATATTTGGAAATTGATCGAATTCCTCGAGTAAATTGCTCATAGCAGGGCACATTTTTGAAATAATCTTTCAAATGAAATGTTACGTATTCATAAAGCTTTTTATCAGTTTCTATGCTGTCAAAGTGCCCAATTAAAGCCATGGTTATCAATTCGCTTTTTCGAAGCTTATTTTTTCTGCCTCGAGAAAATTTTTTGCCAGATTTTTGCTCAATTTTCTTGACCAATTCATCAACTACGTAATATATTTCTACTATCTTTTTCATGGATGGCTCCTTTTTTTGTCCAGGAGCTATCCTACCTCTCTTTTAAGTTCTTTTGAATTTCACAATTCGACTAGTATTATCATTTTGATTTACGCAGGCTGCAAATATGTTACCAGATGCGATCGGGCTAAATGCAAATCCGTAGGGCCCCGATCCTGATGCAAATGGGGAGCCTACAACTTGCGCAAGTGCACCGTTTGATTGATTTACTTCATATATTGCAATACTTGCGTCACCACTATTAGGAACACCGGCAAATAAATTACCAGCCGCGAGAGTAAATGCCAATCCATAGGGGCCAGATCCAGCTGGAAATGGAGAACCGGCAACTTGAGTAAATGCACCGCTCGTTTGATTAACTAAATATACTGAGATGTTATTGTCATTCGCATTGGGCACTCCTGCAAATAAATTTCCTTCGACCAGGGGGGAATAGGCTATCGTTGCAGGATTAGCACCAGATGAAATGGGAGAACTTGCAATTTGCGTAAGCGCGCCAGTAGTCTGATCAACCTCATAAACAGTAATATTTGCATCATAATAATTCGGGACCGCTGCAAATAAATTTCCTGATACCACCGGGCTATAGGTAAACCATGCGGGCCCCGATCCAGCAGCAAATGGTGATCCAGGAACTGGTTGAAAATATCCAACCGGATTGGTTGCATTTATAGATAATGGTTGATACATCAAAAGTAATAATGAGAATAGTAATCTAATATGTTTCATAATACACCTTTTTTTAATTGTTTGCTTCAGAATAAAACCGCGTGCACACTCAAGTCAATACATCATATTCACATTAAAAAAAATTAAAACTTATACCCCAGCCCAACGCCAAAAATAGCACCACTCACGCTCGCGCTTAAGGGTACTAGTGGTGGAGTTTGGAACGTGTGTTTTGATAGATGCGCAAAAGAATAATCAATAAATAGATCGAGAAAGAAGTTGCACGAAAAATAGACATAACTGCCAACTTTAGCAATGCCGCCAAAAGCCCAGCGGTGTTCATCGGGCACAAATGGGGGATTGTTCTTTAGTGAAACATGCACCGGTTGGAAACCAAGTCCCAGATAAAGATCAGCACATTCCCAGCATGTCGGCATAAAATACTTAAGACCTATACCCAGTGGAACCATGCGTATGGTGGTGGGCGTATGTAACCCAATTGAATGGCCTTTCTTATGTAAATAATCAACACTTACAAAGCCGTACCAATTACTCTGGCATACTTGGAAAGTGAGCTCAGGCCCGTATAATGCACTACCGCGCCCATAAATTTTTTTAAATCGGGAACCGGTGGCAAGAAAACCTGCGCCTTTAAATTCCAGCAACACGTTAGCATTAATCACCTGCATAGGAATACAAGAAAACATGGCTAAAAAAAACACTAATTTTTTTGAATTCATAACGAAACTCCTTTAAACAATGTTTGCACTATAATATATTTTTTTAAACAAATGACTGTTTGGGAAAAAACCGATCCTTTAATTTCGACTAAAGTCTGCCACCCAAGAATCGGTGCACTAAACAAAAAACTCATACTCATGCATGCAACTATTTTCTTCATTTTTTCCCTTTTTTTTAGCAATTTTCAGTTGCGCTTACTGCTATCGAATCCGAGGCATTCCCATTTTCATCAATCGACACTACGTAATAGGTATAGGTTATATTTATTTGAGTATTATGATCAATATATTTCAATGGGCCATTAGCTGGCACAGCAGCAATTAAATTAGTTAAAGATTCATCTCGATATATGTTATAGCTTGTGGGCGGCGTCCCATTTGTTGGAGCATTCCAGGTAATCACATTCAACAATTCTGTTTGGGATAAAAAAATATTTTGTGATTTACAACCTTTTGCATTGGATGGGGGAAATATGGGGGTAGTAACATAGATAATGCTTAGGGTATTACCGATGCCATTAAGTACGAAGCAAAAGCCACCATTGGGTGTAATTGTTAAGGCACTAGGACCATGGAAAGTAGGAGGATTTAAATCAGTAACGATACCGGTTACCGCATCAGTTGCAACATCAATAACACTAACGCTGTTTCCAAAATCATTTGCGACATATGCAGTTTTTCCGGTGGGCGTAATGGCAATTGCATAGGGATAATTAAGAGTGGCAGGATTTAAATCAGCAATAATGCCAGTTACCGCATTGGTCGCAAGATCAATAATACTAACCGTGTTATTACCGCCATTTACTACATATGCTTTAGTACCATCAGGGGTAATTGCAATTCCATATGCACCACTAAAGTTCTGATTAGATACAAGCCCAAGAACGGTATCATTTGATGTATCAATAATACTCACCGTATCATCATAATTCACCGCATATACTCTCGTTCCATCAGGAGTGATTGCCAATGAGTTGGGTGTGTTATTGTTTCCCAAATCGAGAGCAGCTGAAACGGTGTTAGTAGCGATATCTATAACACTTACCGATGTTGCATTGCTATTTGCAACATAGCCCTTGGTGCCATCGGGCGTGATTACCATCCATAAAGGCTGGTTAATTGTGGGCGGATTAAGATCGGTAACTAATCCTGTTACCGCATTAGTTGCAACATCAATAATACTAATGGTGCTATTGGAGTTGAGCGCATAGGCAGTAGTTTCATTGGGAGTAATCGCCACAAAGTAATTGCCATTAAATGTCGCAGGATTCTCATCAGTCACAAGGCCAGCGACTGCATTCGTGTTTAAATCAACAATGCTTACGCTATTATTCCCAAAATTGTTTACATAGCCTTTTAACCCGTTAGTGGTAATTGCCATGCTATTGGGAATATTAAAAGTCGAGGGATTTTCATCAGTTACAATCCCAATTACCATATTTGGATCGGTTGCGTGTGCCAACGAAACACAGAGTAACGAAACACTCAAAAAATTATAAAAATGTGATTCAATCATCGCTTTCTCTCCTGAAAAAATTATTAATGTTTTAATAATACGATTAAATTGCCAAAAAAGGCAAGTGAGAAAAAAGAGTTGCAATATCAGATTGCGATTGATAAGCGGCACAAAGATTCTGCTGTGCAAAAAGTGTAGTGGCATTCTGCCATGCGTGGTTAACAAGCATAATACGCCGCTGTTGAATAATAGGGTGCTGTTGAATAGCAGTAATAAAGATCTTCGCTGCATCACTTTTGAATAATCCACCCCAGAGATGCACTGAGCAATTATATAAATCAGCAACAGTGGCCATGGTGGTTACTAAATCGCACAGCTGTGTTGCGGCATTATTAATAATTGCAACTGCTTGAGGATCTTGCGTTATCGCTTGCGCTACAACTAGGGGCGCTGCGCGGCTTATGCCCGCAGGGGTAACTTTATTTTTATAGAGCGCTTGCATAAAAGATTTTAGTACTGGTACTCCATACAATTTGCATAATTGGCTGGTCAACTGTGTCGGCGTGCCCCAGCCATATTCGTCAGCTAATGCTGCCCTAAGGGCGGCCAGTCCAATAGCATACCCACTGCCCTCATCGCCCAGCAAATACCCGAGCCCACCAACCCGATAATGCTTACCATTTTTTTTGCCTAAACAAATTGATCCGGTTCCAGCAATAAGAATAGCACCGTCGCCATCTATAAGTTGTAATGCTAATGCGGCATCGGTGGTTACTAATAAATGGTCTTTGCCTATGCCCAGCTCTTCAAATAGATTAATTACCGCATTCTTATTATCGAGAGTGCCAGTGCCCGCCATGCCTGCCACCACATAACATGTTGCTAGAATATCGCGTAAATATATGCCATTTTCTATTCTAACATCATCAAAAAGATCGCATAAACACTGCCTGACACCATCAGATCCAATCGTATTAATATTAGAACCGGATGTTTCTATTGTGTTAGTAGTTATCGTTCCTTTGGTGAGTGGAAGTATGGTCCCGTATGCATCAATCACTTGTAATGCTGTTTTGGTGCCACCCCCATCAATACAAAGAATATGGGATGCAAAACTATGCACATAAGCATGACTCAACAATAATGTGATCATTACAAAAATCTTCATAAACATACTCCTTCAAGATTTTCTTGGCACTCTCGCAAGAGGATTACTGCATCATCAAAATTCACGCCCCTGCAAAGCATGGTGATGGCTAGTTTTACTGGCGATGGCGTGTATCTATTTTTTTCCTCGTATTCTTTTTTACGCATGAGAATTTCATGCATGCAGCTTTCAATTGTGGCATAGTCGTAATTGATGTCACCATAGTGATGCCCAAGAACAGAGTGCGTAAGACGAATAGCGCGATCAATCAATTTATTATTAGATGCGTTAACATCAATCATCCGGTTCCCATCCACTTTATTCATAAGGATCATGGTACCGTTTGAGATCATATTAAGAACTTGTTTTAAAGTAACTGCAGCAATCAATCCAGTGGCATCATGAGGGATGTTATCAACAATAACCACCGCATCACATTCAGGATAAGTTCTCTGGGCAATTTCACAGTCAGCAAGAAGAATAAGCGCTGTTTTGGCACGTTGTTTTCGAGCTCGGGCAAAATGAGCCATAAGCGGCTGTGGGTCTTGCCATGCAACTCCAATTAGTAAATTACCGCGGCCCATAGGACGCATGCGCAATCCCGCATCCGTGATTAGAAATTGCAAAGATCGCTCGAGATCGTTGGGGTTCAATGGTCTACCAATTAATGTTTGCCACGCATGCGTATTATCGTATGCACCGGCCAAATATGCTTGAAATTCTGCTCTCTTTTTATCTAACTCGTCGCTCATTCGTGGCGGATTCGTTGAAAATGTTGGCGCTGTTTCTACCGTATCCATGATAATTTCACGAAGCACCGTTGCATCACCGACATAGGTAACATACCCTTGGAGCGTTTCATCTTTAATTTTTCTAAAATTTGACTGTGGATCTGCAAATATCCCATGAGCGATTTTTATAATATGCGCAATCGCATCTAGATTTTGGCCGATTATACCATTTGCTGCCGTAAATCCTTCGATTATTGTGCAGGGCTGGCAGTCGGTAAAAACGCAACCTAATGCAAGCCGCGCAAAAGTCGCTGCTTGCAACCGCGTTGATCCAGTAATTGCTTGGGGACCAAGATCCACAAGAATTGGAATTACGCCCAATTGATCAAATAATAGCTGCGTTTTTGCCGGTACTTGCATGCTATTGTATATATAACACACGGTAGCTCCGGCATTGCGTGCATACTGGGCGCAACCAACATTAAAGGAAGCCGAACCACTTGCAGAAATAAGAATTACCAAATCGTGCGATGTGATAGCATACTCTTGCAGCGCAGAGAGGCCGGAACTTTCTGAATCCTCAAACCCTTCGCGTGCACGAATAAATGTACTGTCACCACCGGCCATTACACCAATCACCGCAACATCTTTGGAACACCGAGCAGCGAGATCGATTGCAACTCTTCCGCTAGACCCCGCTCCCACCACAAAACACCTTCCATTATTTGCGCGCGTTCTATCAACCAGCTGAGTTAAATGAGCAAAATAATTATTTATAAATTCATATAATTTGGGCACAACCTGCATATCCACCTGATGCAAAAGATTGAGCCCTTGCACACAATCTTTGTGCATTATTTGGCTTACTGATGTGGTAGCCGGGTGAGATTTTTCTGTTGAAAGATAACTAAGATTCTGAGCGGTTGAACCGAATACAATTGTTGTTGATAGCATCAACACACTGCTATACACAATCAACAACTTGCTCATACCGCTTCCTTTATTCTACTCAGGATCCTTTATTCGAATCTAACTGTTTATGTGTTTCAACTCAATAATTTACCAAAAACAGGTCTTTTTTAGTCAAATTCAGCGTGAAAATTAGTATAAAAAATCTTGACTTTACGGGGTTTTTTAAGCCATAATTAATACAAATAGAGAATTATATAAAAGAGGATTTTGTATGAATTATTTACGATTAATCTGCGCACTGGCAGCACTACTTGTTACTGCACCAGTCTATTCTATGGAAAAAAGGCCTGATAAGACCCCTCCACCAGTACCTCCAAGAACGTATATGGCAAAGCCACCATCCAAGCCATTGCCACCAATACCCAAAGCTCCTGCTACACCTGCAACAATAAGCAATTGGAACGATTCGCCGCTCTATTCACAAGATCCACAAGAAGTTTCAACAACAATTCCATCTTCCCAACCACGCTCTAATCGGCAGGCTATCAGCTTTTCAAGCCAAGCGGTTAAAGACAAGCTATTAAAAGAAGAGCTTGAGGAATTATTAAAACAGCTGGATGAACCGGCACCAGTAGCGGCTCATAAAACAAAAGTTCAGCTCAGCGAACAAGAAGAGCATAGTTTACAAAAAATAGAACAAGATTTTGATCAAATAATTCTCAATTTGACTGATATTATGCAGCATGCTGGAAAGTTTGCCCTTGCAGCCGTCCAACTACAAGGCCATATTGTGCTAAGCTCAGTAATTACTGAAGGAGCACCGATAGCAAAAGATATAGGATCAACATCACTACTAATTGCCAACATTATCATACATTGCCGCAAGCTTTCAAAAGCAAGCCCTGAAGTCCGCGCAGTTGCACAACAAAAAATACACACCATTTTACATTCAGAAAAATTCATGGCTGTGTTCGAAAAATTTGAAAAATTTGTAGAAAGCGGTTCAGCACCGAGCTTTATTCGCACGCCTCTGCAAAAACTCGCTCAGGAAATTAAAGAACTTCCAAATCACATAGTGAATGCGATGGTGAAAAAGTAGAGAATTAAGATTACTCAATCGCACTAATTGGTTTTTGAAAATGTTGATAATCAACGCGACCTTCAAAATCTCCGCCCCATTGATACCCATATTTGGTGAATATGCGATAGCATGCATTATCAGATGACTTGGTAATAATCCCTGGATATGGCTTAGTTCGGTCAAGGTATGCCTTGCCCCCTTCAGGCAGTACTTGCTCCCCTTTTACATAGGGGTTCACCAGAGGATTAATATCAATTGCAATGCCGTAGCTGTGAAGTGAAAATTTTCCAGAAACATTGGTAATTGCTCTGCAACAAAAACATGAGCTGTTATTGGCAGCCATTGAACGATTATCATCCGCATCATACCTATCAATCAACTCCATTCGTTCGATAAGAAAATGCTCATCATAAAGCTCATGAAATATCGCTATAATCTCGTGTGCGAGTTTCGCATGCACTATCATGTGACCAATTTGTTCTTGATTAGTATAATTCCAGTGAGTAATAGTCAGATACGCAAGATCCTCAAGTAGCACGGGGCATTCTGGCTTCCAGGAGCATCCAATCATTTTCATCTGTATATGTGTGGGAATTTTTTCGATAGTTCCCTCAAATTGCGCATGAACTGCGCTCGTAGTAAAAGCTGCACACACGAAATAGAAAATATTGCGCATCAATCTGATCCTTTTCATTTTTTTAATTCTAGCAATAAAATGTTAGCCTATCTTATGCGCAACATCGCGTCAAAAAAAGCATGCGTTATTGCGTTCACTAAAAAACTTGCATATAATTGCCGCCACATTGTAATACATTAACTAACGCTGAGAAATTAAATAAACCAAAACAATGCATTACTGAAAGAAAAACTAATGCACAGTCTTCATACAATTGTTACTATTGCCCTATTCCTTTCTTCATCATGCATGGCTATGAATCGGCCCATTACCATTACCGCTCATCGCGCACCGTATTCATCAACGAGTAATCCCCTCCAAAATCATCATCCGAAAATACAACAAATTTCTGCAGAACTTCTTCGCCAGTCGTCAACCGTTCTTTTGATGCCTTTCTTCAAAACATTACCACAAAGCTATTTTGCGGAAAAACCCAAATCCGCAAGCCCATTTACTCAATTTTTGAGTACCGTGCTGTTTAAAAATAAATTTATTGCTCGAAAAGAAAGAAAAGAATTAATTGATCAACTGGCTCAGGAACCAACCCTCCATTCTCGCAAACCATCGCTCAATTTTGTGAACGAACGCTATTTTCATTGTGTGCATACCAGTACGCATAATAACCGATGTGATGTAGATGAAAATCTTACTCATTATGTCTGTGGAAATCTTGTTAATGAAACATTGCTCAGTCAGTCCGCAAAAGAGGGCCAAGCGTATGCCGCTCTGCTCGCATGCACAGCAGGAGCCAACCCGAATGCAAAGACAGGATTACTGGGGCAAGACACTCCTTTAAAAGTGGCAATTCGCAGCGGCAATCTTGAAATGGTTCAGTTGTTACTGGATAATGGCGCAGATGTGAATGAAACAGGAACATCAGATGAAGCGCCACTTTACACCGCCGCAGACCATGGCCAAACACAGATCGTTGAGTTGCTACTGAAATATCCTATCAAGCGCCAATGGAATGATACTGATGTATTAAGCAAAAATCCTTATAAGATTGCCATGAAGAAAAAATATTGGGAAATCGCAATTCACTTAGACAAGTACCACAGATCAAATTCAAAAAGTGAAAGTACTCATGATGCATTAGCGAAATTAATTGAGAAAAAATAAGATAATTTACCACGGATAATAACGCTTGCGCAATTTATACATATTGATAAATTTTAAGCGAGAGAAAAATAAGCGCATCATTATTTTGAAAAAAGGAGCATCATGAAAAATATAGCATTATGTGCACTCGCCTTATTATTAAGTAATAACGGGCTAGTAGCCATGAACGTACAAGAACAAAAAAAGGAAATCTTAATAAAAGATGCCACATCCAATGAGCTTACCCCAGAAGAAAGCAGTTGTTTTAAATGGTTTCGAGCTCAGCATGAAAAACTCCCGGTGCATCCTTTTCAAAAGTTATCCGAAGAAGACCAGAGCGTATTCAATAAAAATTTGCTCTATGCAAAAAATCCCGTTGAAGTAACAAGATCTCGCAATAATTACGCGGAAGCTTTTTGGGCTCTCGCGCAAGAAGCTCAAGTAAACCGAGACGGGTATGATAAAGATGTACTCAAAAGAGCACTATTAAAGACTGCTATAAACATGCAAAATCAGACTACCAAAGAACCAACTGATGAGATATCCGCACGTGAATATGTCTTTGTAAAAGAACTCAACTCTTCAGAAAAATCTACGTGGATGAGAGATAATTTCCTGGCCAATCCCCAAGCAGCTGAACCAACAATCGCAAAATGGAGCAGCGCCGTCGCCAAGACACTTGCGCACCTTAAATTGATAGAAGATACACAAGAGGCAAAAGAGAAAAAATCTCAGGAGCTTTTTAACAAGAAAATAGATGAGCTCAAAAAGGCTTACATCAAAAAATAGTAGAAACAGCTTGCGCATAGCAGGTTTAAAAGAATTAATCTGAACAAAGGAAGCAGTTTGGGTTGTAGAGCAAATTGCCATTACAGCCAGAACTAAAAAATATTTGTGCATACCCACTCTTTAAAGCAAAAACGGTTGACTACATTCCTTTAAGCTCTTTAGGCAAAGATTCTACAATTTTAGTCTGATCGCTTGCGGCTCCAATGGGTTTGAAGGTGCTTGTAATGCCTTTGCGAAGAAGGATCTTTATGCGATTGGTGTGGCTCAGGTGGTCGTTATTTTTTCTTTAGTACTTCCGCAAACATCTCTATCATCGCCGGGTTATACATAGGTATGTCTGCAGGCCATCTGCTGGTTACCAAAAGGCCGTCTCTGACTACCGGCTTATCCACCCATTTGGCTCCTGCATTCTCGAGATCGATTTTAATCGAAGGCCATGAGGTAACTGTTTTTCCATTTACCCCATTTGCATTAATCAGAGTCCAAGGACCATGGCAAATTGCTGCAATTGGCTTTTTAGCATCGACAAATGCTTTAATAAAAGCAATGGCCGATTCAAACCTGCGCAGTTTATCAGGATTGATTACCCCACCCGGAAGGTGTAGAGCATCAAAATCATTGGGATTTGCATTATTTAAATCGAGGTCGACAGGAAATTCATCTCTCCATTGGTCATCAATCCATCCACGTATTTTTCCATAAACGGGGGAAATAAGCACCGTTTTTGCGCCGGCTTGATCTAATGCTTTTCTCGGCTCTGTCATCTCATTCTGCTCAAAGCCAGTATCACACAGGATCGCGACTGTAAGTCCTTCCAATTGCTTTTTCATGTAAACTCCTTAGTAAATATTTTCTATATCTTATTCATATTTTGAAGTAAAAAAAAAAGAGTTTTATGAATGTGCGCTAAAACTATGAAGTTGAGTAATTATGTCCCTGAGAAATAGGGCGCGTCAAATTTAAAAAGAATGGTGTGGCCTGCTTGACATGTTCAGGAACCATGAAATTGAGTTTAGCATGAGCTTGAGCCACATTGGAACAGTGTTTGCGTCTTTTGGCATTGAGATAAAAAATTAAATAATTCGATGGAAAATAGTTGGATACGCTTTCATGTTATCAACCATTCCTACAACATGGGCGCGCTCATATAAGTAAACCGCATCAAAATTCTTTAGCGTTATATGAGAATAAAGATCAGGATTCCCGAATAACCTTAATATGAAATTTTTTGCCCACGGGTCTTCAATAATCATGATTAAAATACCTTTACCAAATTCATCGGTTAAATCTGAGTATTTTTTTTTAGCATCTTTTTTCTTAAGTTCAGAATATAACTTTTGAGCGATTTCCGTTATATATTTTATAAAAGTGCCATCATAAACAAACGATTGCTCTTCACCTATCGTATTCAAACATCTCGCAAGAGTATCGCTACGATATACTGAAACTACCTCAATCCATCCTTTCTTGCCGCACAAGAGCTGAATAATTGCATCTGGGGGATCAGGGTATTTAATAAAAGTGTCTGCGGGGTAATTTGCTCTAACAAATTCCCCAATTGCTACTAATTCATTAGACTTTGCTAAAAAATTTCTTGGACGATGTAATTTCATAAATTACCTTTACATTAGTGAGGGGAAAGCCTGCTTATAATTGTCAGCGATAATCCTCTTAGCATCAACCTATTTTTGTAAATATTTCCCTTGCTTTCTCTAAAAATCATGCATATACTCGCCGGCAATGTATGAGGCATTTTTAGCATCAAAGGATAAACGCATGAACCATATCAAACTAATCAGGATCCAATGCCTGATCTTATCATCCAAATATGGGCTATCGCTCAAATTAGAACAGGGCGATCTCTGTTTGCTCACTGAGAGCGAATAAGCTCAATCCATTACCATAGTAATTTTACTTATCCCTTTTGCTGATAAATCAGCGTGATGATACTCGAGCATCCGATCGAGAGTTTATATGATGCTAAGAAAGAATAGAGCGGTTATTAAGCCGGCTAGAATTGAATTGAATGATGATCATAAGAAGGTTTCTTCATTGGTGGTTTTGCTTATCGCTATTGATAAGCGAATGGCTGCTGATGCACATGCAGATACTAAGAGAAGCCGTTCAAAGAAAACAAAGAAAATTGATGTAGGAAAATTATATAGAGAAGGCTCGCAAAAATGCGGGCCCCTCTTGTTTTTAATTGTTCATGCTTTATCTTTATTGCTGCATCTTAAATATCTCAGCATTGGTAAAGCATATGATCGATACAATAGTATTACTTCTCTCGCAGGATTCTTTCCAAATTACTGATCCGGATAAGTTTTTACCATCTGCACGATGGATTACCAAAAGCAACTTAAGTGCCGTTCACGGAATTCAATCAAAACAAAATCCAACCAAAAAAGAATTGCTTGTAGGGATCTATAAACCGCGATTAACTTTACGAACCAATCCACGCAATCCAAAAGAAGTAGTGCTCAAAATCGAGCTCTCATTGCCCAAGCTTTTTTATGGCAATAATTTTCAAGAGCTTAAAGGGAAAGATCTGCAGCCTCTCTTAGAAAAGCTATCATCAACTTTAGATCAAATGGGGGTTATTGTTGATCCCTCTTTTCTTGCCGCTGCGCCGGTGAGTGCAATCCATTACTCTAAAAATATTCCTCTCACGGATGGTTCAACGCCCTATCACTATATTCAAAAAATTAAGGAAGCGAATATAAAGCTCAGCCTGGATACTAATCAAACGGATTACCGCAATGAAGGGCATAGCTATAAATGGCACTGCAACTCTTATGAAGTAGTTTTTTACGATAAGATTAAAGATCTTGAAAAAGCAAAGCAATCCGATAAACGAGCAATCGAAAAAGATAGCGCGTTGCAATTGCATTTATTTGATAGATTTGCATCGCGCAAAAAGCTTGAGATATTCCGGATGGAAGTTCGATTGAATAAGCGGCAGAAAATTAAACAGCTTTTTAATAAGCTTGCAATCAAATCAGATTTATCTTTTAAAAGCCTTTTTAAGGCAGCCACCGCAAAGAAAATACTTTTGCATTATCTTGATGAGCTTGAAAGTAAAAGGTCGCCCTTGCTAGATTATAGAGCTACTAATGATAAAGCTCTGCTTGTTGATTTAATATTTAATAATCCTGAGCTGGGTTCCAAAAGAATATTGCAGATGTATGGGTTATCCAAAGCCCTGGAGAGCATTAATATCCGTGAATTAAGAGGGATGTTATCTAAGCGAAGTAAAAGAGATTGGCATCGGCTTATGGGAGAGGCTAAGGAAGTAAAGCTACCAGGTATTCATAGTCCTTTTGGAATAATCCGCGAGCAGTTACTTAAATTCAGAAATATTTCAATAATTCGAAATTAATTTTAACTATCACCCTTTATCCATTGGACAACTTCATCTACCTGTTGTGCTGAAGAAAAAGTCTTTTTATTTTTTAACATACAAAGCCAGATTATTTTTACTTTCCATCCTGCTTCTATCAATTTAATAAGATTAGCTTCATCTCTATGTGCATTTTGATTTAATTTATCGACCCAAAATTCTTGATTGGTTTTAGGTATTTGGAAAAGATGACAATTATGTTTATGCCAAAAGCATCCATTAATAAAGATAACTGCTTTGTATTTAGCAAATACTAAATCAGGATTGCCGGGTAATTTCTTATTATGCAATTTGTATCGCATGCCATTAGCGTATAAAGCCTTACGTACATTAATTTCAGGAACAGTATTCTTATTTTTAACTGCTGCCATCATTTTGCTTCTTATGTTTGGAGCATTTTCCATATTAGCTCGTGAATCTGATCTGCAAGTTAAGTTTAATAAATTTAATGCCGTTTTTGTGCTCTATTTTACCGAATTTATGCCTGGAAAGGCTCGGAGTTTCAAATCTCGTATTAAGATAAAGAAATTTGCCAAAGCTGTCCCGATCATATGTGTGGTAGCAAGCCAATTCGCCGTTTTCTTTAACAATAATATATCCGCCATGGGCTTCATAATTACCCGTCCATAATTTTGCAGGCTGCATACCAAAAGCAATAGCTCTTAATAATTCTTGAATCTTATGCTCATAAAAATGTGACGATTTAGATTTTTCTAAAGGGTTAATTGATTTAATATATTCGGTTAATTGAGAAATAGTTTTTCCAAACCCTAAATAATATCCTTTTATCATTACAGCAATAATTAATGGCATATGAGAATCAATCATCTCCAAATTCTCTTTAAAATTCGAATTAGAAACACCAACAAATTCTAATATCTGATTAGGTGCCAAAATGTTTTCTAAACTTATTAAGGGAGTTTTTCCAATTTTTTCAGAATGTATGGATTCAATTATTTTAAATTCGAAATTCGTCGAACCTGAAGCGTTCAGCAAAGTAGACATTCCACCTATTTGCGACTTTACACTAAACCCTTCTGTCGGCTGCGTACCCGTACTTGGATCCTCATATGTAACATACATATCAGCTTTTAAAGTGCTTGCTGATTTAAGCTTTTTAGCATGAATTTCAGTCATGAGCTCTTGTGCTTCAAATAATTCAAAAGCGCCTTTAGATGCTGCGCCTATTTTAATTTTTTTTAGAATATTGGATAATTTAGAAGAAATTTTAATAATAGGTATGGATGCTATAATATTATTATATTCTTTTACGATAATTCGATCATTAATATGATCTATTTCATATATTAAGTTAGCCTTCTCTTCCAGCTTAACATTAAGAACTTTTATAAAAGCCTTCGGAATTAATGCAAGGTTTTCGTCGGCAGAATAAAGAACTTTATCAGATAATATTTTTAATAAGGCGTAAAGCTCACTCCATTCACCTTTATTGCCTTTTTTAAGCTTCATACCGACTTCCTTAAAATTTCGATTATTTTTTCCGATGTTAATCTAATCGGATCAATCGCAACACTATTTCCTAATTGTTTCATTGCCTGGGCATGAGTTACAGGAAACATAAAATCGTCAGGGAACCCCATCATTTTTTTTCCTTCATTGGGCGTTATCTTTTTAACTGCCCCACCTACCAAATATGAATCCCAATTTCTTCTATCGTTTATACCTGAACCCTTACCACCAACTCTCAAAGTATATCCGACATCTTTATTGCAGGGCATATTAAATATATCTGACATGGTAAATTTTAAAGGGATTGGATTAGGAAACTTAAAATCTTTTTTGTATTTAACATCGCTTCTAAAGCCTACGATATAAATACGCGGCCTGTGAGTAGGCAATCCATAATCAGAAGCTTTTATGATTTTATAGTAAATGGTGTAATTAAGTTCAATTTCTAAGATATTGCGAATAACTTCAAATGTTTTTCCATTGTCATGATTTAAAAGACCACGTACATTTTCAAGAAAAATGGCTTTGGGGCGCTTATCTTTTATAATTTTTGCTATTTCAAAAAAAAGTGTGCCTCTGGTTTCATTGAACCCCTTTTTAACACCTGCTTGGCTAAAAGGCTGGCATGGGAAACCTGCACACAAAATATCTGTATTTTCAGGAATACAAGTCTGATTCTCATCCAGTGTAATATCGCCCCTAAATAAGCCTGCTTTAAATAATTCAGGACTTAGTTTGGAGAAATTTGCTTCATAGGTTTTACGCGCATGCTCATCCCACTCACTTGCATATACACAATTGCCACCCAACTGATGCAATGCAACATGAAATCCTCCAATTCCCGCAAAAAGATCAATAAACGAAACTTGATCATTGTTCGTTGAACTTTTGCTTGGTAATGACATGAAAGAATCTCCTGCTCTTTGATACACAATAGAGAAAATCGCTAAAAATAAAAAAGTATATGCTATATATCTAAGTATACTATTGTTTAAATAGTAATAATAAAGAATTCTTATCATTATTTTTGAAATCTCTTAAACATCAAAATCTAAATAATTTCTGTATCGATCTCGGAAGTATGCGGGAATAATTTTCCAGTAACAAGTTATGGGAATACATATGCTTTTTAACAGCTTCCCAATACTTGCAGTAATCACATCTGGCGCCCGCATCTGGCATAATATTGATGCTAAGACAATCTTTTATTTGCATTAAAGTGCGATCAATCCAAGAGTCATCGCCAACATGAGGCAATAATAAAAAATCAAAAGAAAGTTTACCAGTGAATCCATCTTCGCCCGAATCACCATTGCAAATTAAGAAATAGCCGATATTTGAAACTTTAAAACCATTTTGACGCAACAGCCATTGATAGACCTCTAACTGTCTTTTATAAGAATCCCTATTCTCAAGAGTAATCTCTTTGGTTGTGCTTGTTGCTTTATAATCAACAACTATAAGTTCACCGTCAGGCTTAATCCATATATCATCCATCGCTCCACTAATTATTAAATTAGAAGGCTCATGGTGGAATTTGATTCCTTTAAGATTTGTTCGCCACTCTTCCAAATCAGGATGTGAAAAAGGGATCGCATCAATCCCATGCTGAATTAATAAAGGATGTCTTTCGTTTTTTAATCTATATTGATCGAATTCTTTTTTTAAAAGGGCATCGATTGCATTATTTAAGGTATAGGGAAAAGATGGGGGCTGTTTAGTTCCGCATTTTCTATCCAAGTAAAAGCACCGAGGACATTTCTTGAAATCCTCTATTTTTGATCGGCTAAGCTTATAGGGCTTATTAGGTAAGAAAGAAAAGAGATTTCTTTTTCTGTGGGGATTGTATTTAGATAACATATAACCTGCATTTATATTAGCAATAACCTATATAAATAGACTATCTAAATTTGTAAAATAAAAAACCCCTATAATATATAAATTTAATAAAGCCGTATTAATATTTCAAATTGAAATTTAACAAGTCTTGATTGCGCTTTGGCAATCCCACAATAGCTCAGCCTTTCCCCTTTTTGGGTATTTTTAAAACTTATTGCTTCCATCCAAAATGTTCCGTTAATTGGTAAGAAATTATGAACATAGAAAAAAACGTTTATTGGTTCGAAGTCTATATCAAAAACATATTTATTATAGAATTATTTTGCTTTCTCATTACACTGCTAATGGTTCTGAATATCTCAACCCTCTAGCAGCTGTACATATTCATGAAAGCAATTCTCATCGCACGCGTAAGCACCGAAGAACAAAAAGAAGCCGGCAATTCACTACCGGCGCAAGTAGCACGACTTGAACGATATTGCCAAAATAGAGATTTTCAAATCATCAAAACATGCAGCTTTGGCGAGAGCGCCTATTCCGATAACCGTGATGAGTTTGATAGGATTCTGGATTTTATCATTGCTCAAAAAGATAAAGTTGCTATTTGCTGCGATAAAGTGGACCGGCTAACGCGCAATGTATTTGATAAGCGTGTTTCATTCCTTTATGAAAAAGCATTGAAAGATGAAATTGAATTGCATTTTGTATCCGATGGGCAAATTGTTAATAGCCGCATTTCAGCCGTAGAAAAATTCCAATTTAATATAAGCCTCGGGCTTGCCCGCTATTATTCAGATGCCATTAGCGATAATATTAAACGAGCAATCGAGGGAAAGCTGCGCAAAGGAGAATGGCCGGCGCGCGCATCATATGGCTATTTAAATGTCAGCCTTGAAGGCAAAAAGAAAGATATCATTGTTGATGAATATGCTTCAGCCGTGGTGCGCAATGCTTATGAATTCTATGCAACCGGTGCTTACTCCATGGAGCTCTTGCGCGCAAAGCTCAAAGATGATTATGGAATCAAATGGTCTAAAGGATTCCTAGATAAAGTACTCAAAGATCATTTTTACTATGGAGTAATGGTATGGAAAGAAAAAATGTATCCTCATCGATATCCGCCCATCATTTCCAAAACCCTTTTTGATCAGGTGCAAAACGTGAAGAATGGCTTTAATAAAAAAAGATTTAAATATGCCGGCATGCCGTATATCTATCGCGGCCTTATCAGATGCGCACATTGTGGGTTATCAGTAACCCCTGAAAAACATAAGGGTCATGTTTATTATCATTGCACCCAATATAATGGCAAGCACGACGCAAAATGGCTGCGAGAAGAAGAGATCACCAATCAATTGGCCAGTGTATTCAAGCGTATGCAAATGCCTGAAGATGTTCTTAAAGATATTGTGGCGAGCGTTAATCAGCTCAATATTGATCAGATTGAATTCCACACCAAACATTATAATAAGCTGATCAGCCAACAAAAACAAACCACTAAAATGCTCGACAATCTTTACCTTGATAAACTCAAGGGGAGAATTACTGAGAGCGAATATGACAAATTTTACACTTCTCTTTATAGCGAAGCAGCAGAAATCAGAACTCAATTAGATCAATTAGAAGAAGCTCAAGATAACTATTATATTACTGCTAAATACGTACTGGAACTGGTTAACCGAGCACATGAACTATTTATCGGTTCTGAAGTTGAGGAAAAACGGCAATTAATTAAGCTGGTACTTCAGAACCTAAGGCTTGAAGATGAAAAACTGCTCTGGGACGCTGCTAAACCCTTTGATACGCTCTTAAATTTGTCCGATAGTCAACGATGGTGTGCCCGATAGGATTCGAACCTATGACCTACGGATTAGAAATCCGTTGCTCTATCCAGCTGAGCTACGGGCACAGAAAATTACGCTTTAATATACAGAGCGCATATGTATTTCAAGATACTGTGCACTAACTCTAAGCCATCAGCTCAGCTGCGTTGAGCGGAGTTTATCCTGAGCCTGACGAAGGGGGCACAATAAAATTTCAAGATAAGTGCACGAAATGATAGATTATAGTATACGCAAGGCTGTAAATAGCGCAATAGATCGCTTATCGCTTTTCATCATATCTAAAATAATTATATGCATAGGCTGCTAGTGCACCGCCAAGCAATGCCCCACCCACATAGAGCAATAAATTAGTAGCATCAAGCGGCATTCCTTTTACGAGCCCAAAAATATGCGCACCTAATGGAATTGCAGGGTTAAATAAGCCGCCTGAAATGGGACTTCCCAATGCTGCCAATGCTGGGATAGTAAAGCCGATCGCAAACCCAAAAACGGTGCTATTTTTAAATTTATCAGAAACTCCAACCACCAGAACCACAAAAGCAAGAACAAAGGCTAAAAGCACTTCAACTAAAAATGCTTTGCCAAAAGGAGCTACTGGTTGTGGCATAGTGAGTTGACCACTTAAATAGTATGCGGTTGCAAAAGCGAGGATACCGCCAAGTATTTGCGCAACCCAATAGTGTAAAATTGATGCCCATTGCCAGTTACCCCGTAACCCAACCGCCAAAGTTACTGCTGGATTATAGTGGGCGCCGGAAATATAACCACCGATATATACCCACGCCATCAACATGCATGCAATTGCCAAAGCGTTCGCAGTCAATGCGATGGTAAGTAAGAAGAAGAATGTACCCATACATTCAATAACTAAACGTCTCATAAAAAACTCCTTTAGAAAAAAAGGGGATACGTGTTAATCAACAAGAAAAAATCTAGTACCTATCGATTAAGCAAGTCAAGAATCACCTCATACTCGCATGCCATTATTAATTTGTGGCATACTAAAAATTGTTTAAACTAAAAGTGGGCCCTTTCAGACATTTGCAACAACTGTGGAAGAACCGTGGAAGGGAATCACAGGGGATAGTAAGGGGGGGCATTATGAAAAATTTTTTAAAATGTATAACCATTTTATTATTGGTAATTATGACTATTGAGCACTTGCAATCGCAACCCGCATCGCACCCGGTTACAGAGCCAACAACATTAATCAAAACGCTTTTTGACGATAAAAAAAATTCTGATGCGTATTGGCATGCCCTTATTCAACTTTCTAAAAACAATAATGCTGCAGCTCTTGCGCTTATAAAAAACGCTCAAAACAATGATGCGCACCCCGCTTCGCTTGATTTTGATCAGACCGATACTATTGATACCTGCTTTGATAAAATTTTTATTCATTCAGTTGCTCAAGATCCGCAAACCTTGAGCTATTTGGGTCTTTTTGAATCGATTGGTATCAAAGCTCATAATGCTCATTTAACTGAACTCACGCTGGAAGCAATAGCCAATGACATAGCTATCAAAAAGAGATGCTTTATGGCTCTTAAAAAATATGAATCTGCCAGCCTCACGCAAGAAGAATATCTATCATACATGATCATCTGCTGGATGCTTGAGCATGCGGTTGAAACTGAACCATTTATATTTCATGAATATAGATTAAACCAGATGTTTGGTTTTCTTTCTGATCTTTCAAGCACATTCACCCGCTTTCATCGACTCGAATTACCAGAAGATATTGAGCTCTATCTGGCACGACTGCAAAAAGTTCCTCAGCAAATAAACCAGATGATTGTACTATTGGAACATCAAAAAAATTTGGGTATAGTGCCCCCTGCTTTTGCGCTAGAAAAAGTAATTAAAAGTATACAAAAAACAATTCCCGAACCCGTAACCCAATGTTTCTTATATACGCATCTGGAAGCCCAATGCACATCAATAAAAGAATGTAATCACGAGGCACTATTATCTCACGCGCAAATCATCATTCAGGCTCAAATTTATCCAGCTTATAAAAATTTATTAGAATATTGCCGCCAACTCCATGCTAATTCAAATAATGTGCACGGTGTTTGGGCATTACCAAATGGGGATGCGTTTTATGAGCATTGCCTGGCACGGCATACCACCACGCATTTAACCGCTGATGAGATTCATGAGTTAGGAGTGCGCGAGGTGGGCACAATCCAAAACGCAATGCGAGAAATTCTTGCACGCCAAGGGTTTATTAACCCACATAAAACGGTCGGCCAATTGATGCAAGAGTTATCAAAAGATCCTCGATTTTATTTCCCCGCAACTGCTGAAGGCAGAGCGCAATGTATTGCAGCATATGAAGCAATTTTAGAACGATGCAGAAAAGAACTGTATCCATTATTTGACATCAAACCCAAGGCACCCGTAAAAGTTGAAGCCGTTCCGGCACATGAAGAAGAGGGCCAGCCAGGCGCCTACTATATCGGGCCAAGTTATGATGGCAAACGCCCGGGAACTTTCTTTGCCAACTTGCGCGATCTAGCCCAAATGCCAAACTTTGGTATGGAAACGCTTGCGGTTCATGAAGCAGAGCCAGGCCATCATTTTCAAATATCGCTCCAAAAAGAGATGAATATGCCCATCATGCGTAAATTTGGTGAATTCACCGCATATGTTGAAGGCTGGGCGCTCTATGCAGAAAAATTAGCCTATGAGCAAAACTTTTATTCCTCTCCATTTGCACAATTAGGACATTTGCAAGATGAGCTTTTGCGTGCAGTGCGTTTAGTAGTAGATACTGGCATACATAAAAAACGCTGGTCTCGCGAGCAAGCAATCGAATATATGGCACAAAATACCGGCTATTATTTAAGCAACATTATAACTGAAGTTGAGCGCTACTTTGTTATGCCAGGGCAAGCATGCGCATACAAAATTGGACAGCTTAAAATCTTGGAATTGCGCCAACGCGCCAAAGATGCACTCAAAGAAAAATTCGATATTAAAGAATTTCATAATGTGGTTCTCATGCTGGGCGCAGCTCCATTGACTGTGCTTGAAGAGGTAGTTGATAAGTATATTGCAGCAAAAAGCTAATGCTATAATGATGGCATTTGCGCTTGTTCTTGCTGCTGCTTGATTTTCAACATCTTTTCTTTTTCTTTTTCAAGCGAAATTTTTCGCGCTAAGTCTCGAGAGGCGTTGATGACTAATTCTGCTTCGACATGTGAAGCTGATAATTTGGTAAAAAGTGCGACTGCATCTTCTGTTTGCAAATCGTGCTTAGAATCAAACTTTATATTTTTAAGCATCCCACTAAATTTTCCCGTATCCAAGACTAGATTTACAAAAGCAGGGCTAAATTTGCGTTTAATAGTCGCTTTAAAAAATTCGTTGGTCTTAGATCTTCGTACAATTCCTTTAAAAATAATAATCTTTTCTGATGCAGACGATCCTGACTCAGGAATAATGGATACTCTTCTTTTAACAGGACCAATAACTTCATACTCCATCGCATGCGCAGAACAAGCGATCAAAATGCAACTAAGAAAAAGAGATAATTTGTGCATAAAATTCCTAAAAAAATGTAAATAATTAACTGGATAGGCATTAACTCTAACAAAAAAATGCTTAATTTAAAGGAAATTATTTTTACAGTATTAATGCTATTCCATGCTGCAAATTAAGAATAGAGTCTATAAAACAGACTATGCTCCTTTTATGATGCACATCAATAGACTTCTTCCGAAAAGCCGTTCGGGTCGATGGAGCCCTTCGACTGGCTCAGGATGAACTCCGCGAATGCCTGCCCGCCGTCCTTCGAGACGCAGCTTCGCTGCTCCTCAGGATGAGCGGGAAGGACGCGTTTACTCCCGAGCGATAGTCGAGGGACTTGGCGAAGGCTGGGGAGACCTCTCCACTCGGGCCTGCGGCCCTCTGGATTCGATACGCTTCGCTACTCACCACAGGCCTTCGACTATTTTAGCCGACTGTCCTGAGCGAGCCAAGGCGAGTCGAAGGGGGCGAACGGAGGGGGGAAATATTGTTTCAGAAGAGATCCAATGAAAGACTCTGAATCTTTCGGTATAATTTACCTCGATATATCAAAAATTTCTAATTGAAAATTAAATTCAAAATAAAAGCCTTTATTTCCGGCAAAAAATTGACAATTTTGACTATAAAAGTTAGGCTAAAAATAAGTTATTTTCTAACCCCAAAATGGAGTCATTTTTATGAAATCCTTTACTATTGTTGCCCTATCTTTAGTGACCACATCACTTTTATTTATTTCAGGTTGCGCTAACTACCAAGCTAAGCCACTTGCTCGGTTAGTAATTCCCGCAAATCCACACAATAAAGAACAAAAAGTTACTCTTTCATATCGTGTATTTAGCAAAAGAGACTGCCAGCACTATCTTGATCGCGATGTGATTGCAAAAGGTTATCAGCCGGTTCACATCACCATCTGCAATAACACGAATCGTGTATACAATTTATGTTTAGATAATTTTAGCATTCCATGCATTGATAATCAGATCGTCGCTGAAAAAGTTCATACTTCAACCGTAAAACGAGCAGCAAGCTATGGCGTAGGAGCATTATTCTTCTTCCCGTTGATTATTCCTGCAGTAGTTGACGGCGTTGGCTCTTCACAAGCAAATCAACAACTCGATGCCGATTTTGAACACAAAGCATTGGCTAATCAGATCATTAACCCATTCACTACCGTTAATGGTTTGATATTCGTGCCGACAAAAGACTTCACGCACAATTTTACCATCGCACTTGCTGATGTATCAAATAATGAACGTGTAGTTCTTGCATCAAATGATTTTTGCATTAAAGCATAATTAAACTAAATTAAGTTATTAATTTTAAAAAAGGGCGGCGATTGCTAACTAAGCGTTCGCCGCCCTTTTTAACTTATACGCGTGATGAGTAATTGCACTCGCAATATCATCAACCGTGAATCCTTGTATATGCCGCTAAAGCAGCCTACTCCCAGTCTTTTGCTCTTTGGGGCAGGCAGGATGTGACTATTCACTCTTACCGGTGAAAACTAATGCAAATTCTTTGGCTATATCAATTAAATCTTCTTTAATATCATCACTTATATCTGCAGTTTGCAAGATCGTATCATAAATAGGGCGATATACCGATTTGGTAAAGCTTACAAATTGGGTTGCAAAAGCATGCACTTTTTTTACATCAACGGTGTCAAGGAAGTTTTCTTTAAGCAAAAAGAGCATTAACGCTTGATCCACAAAATTATACGTGGTGTATTGCGACTGTTTAAGCAATTCAATAATGCGACCACCGCGTGCAAGTTTTCTTTGCGAAACCTCATCAAGCTCTGTACCAAATTGAGCAAAATCAAGCAGCTCATGATATTGTGCAAGCTCTAAGCGTAATGCTTTGGTCATGCGCTTAATTGCAGGAGTTTGCGCCGCACCGCCTACGCGAGAGACTGATAATTCCACATTAACTGCTGGGCGAACGCCTTGATTGAATAAACGAGTATCTAAGAAAATTTGGCCATCGGTAATAGAGATTAAATTAGTGGGAACATATGCAGTGATATCATCGCTCTGGATCTGTACGATAGGCAATGCGGTGATCGATCCGCCCGATGCTAATTTACCCGCACGTTCAAGCAATCGGGAGTGCAGATAAAATACATCCCCGGATACGCTTCTCGGCCAGGCGCTCGCCGCAAGAGCAATGACATTTCCCGATACGCAACCGCATGATTAGAAAGATCATCATAGATAATTAAAACATCTTTTTGCTGATCGCGGAAAAATTCAGCAATCGTGGTTGCCGAATACGGCGCCAGATATTGATTAAGTACCGCTTCACTGGAATCTGCACTGACAATAATAGTATAATCAAGCGCACCTTTGTCTTCCAATTCTTGAACAATGCGCGCTAAATTGGCTTGGCGCTGCGCAATTGAAACATAAATACAAATAACATTTTTACCGCGCTGATGGACAATCGTATCAAGAACCACCGAAGTTTTGCCGGTATTACGATTACCAATGATTAATTCGCGCTGACCCCTGCCGATCGGCACTAACGCATCAATGGCAAGAATGCCGGTTTCAAGTGATTCATTTACCGGGCTACGCTCAGTAATACCCGCTACAGGCGATTCTACTGGTCGCATTTGCTCAGCCTTAATGGCGCCAAGGGCATCAATTGGTTTGCCAAGAGCATTTAGAACACGCCCCAGCATTGCATTGCTTACCGGAACCCTAAAAACATCATCAGTGCGTTTTGCCACTTCTAATTCTGCAACCGGAATACTGTTATCGAGCAAAAAAATCGCAACCGAATCTTCATCGAGATTAAAAATGATGCCGCTGTTGCCCCCTTCAAATTCAATGAGCTCCCCATACATCGCTTTTTTTAATCCATGAACCAAACAGATATTATCCCCTACTTTAATCACCAGGCCAATCTCTTCAAGCTTTTCATCAGAAAGGCCCTTGAGTGCTTTTTCAAATAATGAGACTAAATCCGTTGTTTTTATATCCATATTTTTTCCTCACTCTTTCAATTGGCGCTGCACAGCAGCAAGTTGTTTGCGTATCGAGTATTCCCAAAGATGCTGCGCACTTTGCAAACGAATACCTGCAATCAATTCATCATCCTGCTCTTGCGTGGTGACAATCGTATGATTCGTTTTATCTGCAAGAAATTTCTCAATGGTTGCAGTATCATCACCATCAAGCGGCACACAACTGCTCACTTGAAAACATTCTATTCCCGCTCTTTCTTCATACAATTCAACAATCCATCGCAATATATCTTTAACTATGTATGATCTTTTTTGAGCAATTAGTACTGCAATCAATTGCTTAAAATTTTCAGGAAGCTTAAAACGCGTAATAAGATAATCTTCGAGAGCCGCAGCTTTTTTAGTGGCATCGAGCAATGGAATTTTCAACATTAAAAATACTTCATCGTGCTGATCCAAAAAAACAATCGCTTCCTTAACACGCTCAAGTACATCTGCATCAAGTGTAAATACATTAAGATAAGCAAGCGCGTACCGCTTAGAAATCATACGATCATTTTTCATGATGCACGCTTTCTTTTAAGAATATTCATCACATCATGGACATAGTGCGCACCCAAAGCTTTATCAGAAAATTGTTTTTGTAATCGTTCTTTTGCATCATGAACCACGATTGGCGCAATACGCATTTGCAATTCATGTTGTGCAACATATGTATTTTTTATAGTCATGCGCTCGATGCTGCGATTGGCAAAAATTCGATTTTCTTCGTGCACTCTATTGCGTTCGGCAATAACCGCATCATGCCATTCATCAACTTTTTGCATGAGGAGCGCCGTATGCCTTTCTTGCATTGTGCGCTGTTCATCTAAATCTTGGGCTCTTCCTTCAAGAAAATACCCTTGTTCCTCAAGCCCTTTGAGCACCGCCTCTTTTTGACTTACTTTTTCATCAAGTGGCCCTTTTAGGTATTTTCTATAGGCATAATAGCCAACTGCAACTAAAACAGCAAAATTTGCGAATCGAAAAAAAATTGAGCCCAATGAGCTATCGAACATGATCAACCTTTTTTATTAACTCGGACGCAACTCGCTTTGCAATATCATCTACCATCCGATGTTCAAACTCCGGTTTTATTACGGATGTTTTACTCGCAAAAAAGGGTTGTTGGCGCGTTGGGGGGGAATGCTGCTCAAAATATCGCTGAGCCGATTGCCATTGCGCATGCAGCTCTTGTTCTTTTTGCGCAACAAGAGCACGATGTTCTTGAACGGTATTGAGCAACGATTCTTGAAATGCATCTTCTTCATGAATCTGCATAAGGACCGGCTTAAAAAAGAAATATTTAATAATAAAAAAAGCAATAAAGAAATTAATTGCTTGGACTATAAGCGTACAATTAATAAATGCCATGCGCTTACCCATTTACGCTGGTTGCGATTTGTTACATGGTAGCAGCAAGATAAATCAAAGCAGCTGCCGTACCGGCAACAATTAAACCCTGAGTTTCAATAACACCCATGGCTAAAAACATTAATGTTCTGATTTTACTCGCGCTTTCCGGGTATTTTCCGAGATTTTCGCACGCCTTCATCCCAATCGCCCCTTGACCAAATGAAGGGCCCAAGACACCAATCCCCACCGCAAGCCCGGCAGCAATACACGCTGCGGCCTTTGCATAAAAAATACCTTCAACCATGTGCGTAACCTTTCTTTAGAATGGCTCTAAATAACCGTATTAATGTAATAACATAGCGTATATCTAATTTTATTCTAGTTATTGCGCAAGTTTTTTTACAAGAATTTCATCTGCTATCTAAAGAGAGGGCTAATCATAGCAAAACAAAATTACAAATAAAACATTAAACATGTTTTTTTACATGAAATATATTGTTTTATATATAACCAAATAGTGTCAGCCATGGGGGTAATTTGTCATCTCAATCAAAATAATATACCATTATTGAGACTTCAAGACCCCTTAATAAAATGAAAAAAACTATCTTTATGAATCAATCGAGATATTTCTCTTCTTTTTTATTCGTTGGTTTGGCACTGTTTTATCATGCACCGTCAATCTGCGATTTAGATGCCCCTCGTGATGCCTTTGATGATCTTATTGCATTCACCGATACTGATGCCGGCGGCCAACTACTTGATGATACCACCTTTAATGTAACCCGAACCGCCTCAAAAGAAGCGGTTATTACATTACTCGATAATTTGGGCTTTTTTCCATTATTGCAACAAAATTTCTTCTTAAGAAGCAATATTCTTCGATCGCGCAGCTTGCTTGATTATCCTGAATACATTCCCTGGCGCCATGATAAAGATAAGCGCGCGGTTTATATCGATCTCTTTTTTAATGAGACGCCGCGCATGTATTTCAATAAAGATAGCAGCAATATTTGCAGCTATCTGGCAGTTGCTTCACCATCATTTATCGCAGTCTTGGACACTATCTTTGATAATGTGCGTGAATTTCTGGGTGGCGAATCGCCGATTGAAAAAGACAAATTTTTACGCCTGATCGATTTATTCAAAACATTTACCGTACAAGAGCGGCGCTTAGGGTTAATGATCGGCGGCAAAACCAAATTTGATCGCTGGCATTTTCACATCATGGCCCCATGGTACTATTTAGAACGCAACCACTTTGTGGACCAAGCGGTGCAAGATGATTTACAGGCATTAATGACCGACATTTTTGGCGCACCAAAATCTCAAGAAGAAATTGATTTGGCGCTCAGACGGCAACATGCGTTTGAAGATGCCTATTTAATTAGCGATAAGTTTGGAATAGGTGATACTCGAATTTATTGCGATTATCCGATTATCAAGAAAAAATACCTTTCGACTCGCTTAGGATTTTTAGCAACAATTCCTACCGCGTTTGCCATGAAAAAAGGCCTTAAGGGCTCGCACTTTCAAAGAGTACAATTCCCTCAAACGCTTAATTTGCAAGAATTAATTGATGCGGCTATTGCTTCAAATGCCAATGGGCAACCAATTCCAGATGTGCAAGCGTTTGATTACGCGCTCGATGTATTATCCAATTTTAGCGCCATGGTTCTTGAAAGCCCAATGGGCAACGGTGGCCATTTAGGACTAGGCGGGTATATTCGTAATCGATCTCCACTCAGCGCATTCGTCAAACAAGATTGGGCGCGCCGCGTTTACATGCGCAGCTTTATCTCATTAGAATATCTTTTTCCGGCAACCGAGTGGCGCAGTTTTCGCGTCCCAGTGCAAGAGGCACTTTTTAACGAACGAAATTTAGCCGAAACTGATAATCAAGCAGTCATCAACAGCAATTATGAATTTATCTTGCAACAACTTAATGATCGCTTATTTCCAAGAGCCCTACAGGCAACGGTGCACCCAGGTTTTATTTTCCGCTGGAGCTCGCAATTTATTTATGAAGGGAATTATGGTGGATTCTCTTTTGGCACCGATACCTATGTTCGCAATAAAGAATCATTTTCAAATATTGATGCAACCGCTGCAACCAAAGCAATTATTAATATTGATACCGCACGATGCCCGATATCATATCAAAGTAAGGTTTGCGCATCAGCATTCTGGAAAATTGAGAAGCCGGACAAATTGTGGACCGTTGGATTGATCGGCGATTATACCTTTATGAATATAGGAATTGGGGCAGATTTTACACTTGCATTAAAAACTAATGTTATGTTTTGATTGCGTTTAGTATTCCTTAACTCGGCCCAAGACCTACTCAAGACGAACTCGGAATAAGTAATGCAAAATTGAATCGAGTTGACAGAAATATACGATAATATTTAATAAATTAATAAGGTCCGTTCGTCCCGATGGAGCGTAGCGAGTAGAGGGATGCGAACATAAATAAAAAATGTTAAATTTCTATGTTTATATACTAAAGTGTAATGATGGCTCTTTTTATACTGGACATACGGATAACTTAGAGAAAAGAATCTCCGAACATCAAGCTGGCAGCTATGAGGGATATACAGCAAAGCGATTACCTGTTACGTTAGTTTTTGTAGAAGAATTCGCTTCAAGAACTGAAGCCATGGAAGCTGAAAGAAAAATTAAAACTTGGAATAGAAAAAAGAAAGAAACATTATCTGAAAAGGGTTGGCCAGGAATCATCGCTATGCGAATAAGTAAAAGAAGTTGAACCATTAATTAAAGTTCGCATCCCTCTACTCGGCCTTCGGCCTCCATCGGGACGAACGTAAATAAGCAAAATTGAAAGTGAAAAACATGAAAAAGTTATTAGTCTCATTAATCGCCGTAACAGTCGCGTACAATTGTTCAGCAAATGAATTTCCACCGCTCACCCTCGAAGCAGAAATTCTAGAAATCGTTGATGATTTTCCACTCGGTGTAAATCCTGATACCGTAGGAATGATCATGAAATTGCGTCGCGACTTGAATAAACGGCGATTCGGCACTAAATCTGCTAATGGAATGGAAGGATTTTATACTTTTGAAGGTAAAAAATGGTCCTTGCAAATGTTAATCGAACTTGAAAAAGAATTATCACAAAGCAATTCTGCTTCTGACCAAAAACGCCTTGCCACACTCAATGAGTTGTTCCAAAAAATCAAAGAGGAATTTATCGATTTGGTTAAACCATTTTTAGCTGATGCGCGCGGTGCAAAAGGCCAAATGGTTATTCTAATTACTGAATGGTCAGTAAAAGCAAATCGCCAAGATAGCCAACTGCTTAATTGGAGCCACACCAAAGAAGGTGATGAGACAAACGCTGTTTATAACAAAATATTGAGCATTAAAGCATTTGATCAATTCTGCGCTGATCTGCTTTATTTCCTAGAAACACTCTTGCGAAGCTGCCCAAAAGCATGCGCCCATTTTAAGCAAATCATGGAACAGAAACAGCAAAACCAAAATAATAAATAACTTTCATGCTTGATACTGCAGAACTTAAGGGCACGATAGACCGTTTTTTATTTCAAAACAATGAAAACGGCTATTCCGTTTTGAGTCTGCAAATCGATGAAGAAACCAAAATAACTGCAACCGGTTATTTGCCGAATTTACAAGCCGGGCAAGAAGTTATTTTGCGCGGCACCTGGATCACACACCCAAAATTTGGACGGCAATTTGAGGCCAAAGAATGCGTGGCACAAGTTCCCACCAGTATTGTTGGGTTAAAAAAATATTTAGGTTCCGGATTAATTAAAGGCATTGGCCCAGCCTACGCAGAAAAACTGGTCGGATATTTTGGCGAAGTTGTTCTGGAAGTCATTGATAAAAATCCCGAACGCCTTAAAGAAGTGCCGGGCATAGGGCCCAAGCGAATTGAGCAGATTGCTAAAGCATGGCAAGATCAAAAAGAGATTTCCAATGTTATGGTCTATTTGCAAGATAAGGGTATTTCTACTGCGTACGCGGCAAAAATTTATAAAGCATACGGCCAAAACTCTATTGCAGTACTCACAGAAAATCCCTATCGGCTTGCAGACGAAATTTGGGGTGTCGGCTTTAAAATGGCTGATCAAATTGCCCAAGCAATTGGTATTCCTCATGATTCGCTAAAACGAGTAAAGGCGGGATTATTATTTGCAATAAGTTCTCATGTGGGCCAAGGGCATTTATATGCAGAACTTACAAGAATTAAAACAATATGCAACCGAACTGCTTGAACTAGAGCACGAAAGTATCGAACTTTTACTCAAAACCGCGCTGCACGATTTATACAATGAAGAAAAAATAAAACTCATTTCGGCAAATAATCTGCATTACATCACCCTCACGCATTATTATTTTTCAGAAAAAGGGACTGCGCAGAAATTGCTGCAATTATTGCAATATCCTCCGCATCATACGGTTAACAGCAATGAAGTATACCAGGCACTACGAGTTCCCAATCCAGAAGATCGCATTGAACTCAATGACGATCAGCAACAAGGAATTCTTGCCTGCTTGCAAAATAAAGCAACGATGATCACTGGTGGACCAGGAACAGGCAAAACAACACTTATTAAAAAATTACTCGCAATTCTTGATGACCATAAACTTATTTACAAGCTTGCAGCGCCAACTGGACGCGCTGCAAAACGAATTACCGAAGGAACCGGTAAATTTGCGCTGACTATTCATCGCTTATTTGAATTTGATGCCGCAACGCGCGGATTTTCCCGCAATGAACAAAATGCACTTCAGCTTGATTTTCTTATTATTGATGAAGCATCAATGATTGATATCTTTCTTGCGCACGCAATTTTAAAAGCAATACCTTTTACCGGGCATCTGATTTTTATTGGGGATGTTGATCAATTGCCTTCCGTGGGCGCGGGGAATTTTTTAAATGATCTGATTGCAAGTAAAAAAATACCAACTATTCGCCTTAGAGAAATTTTCAGGCAAGCGCAGGATAGTTTGATTATTGTGAATGCGCACCGCATTAATCATGGGGAATTTCCCGTATCATCATTGCCTGATTCCAAAAAAGATTTTGTCTTTATCAAAGAGAATGACCCAAAATGGTTAACCATCATTTGATGAACTTCTCCTTAATCGAATCCCTCGTTCCGGAATCAATCGCTGCAGATACCATGGTGCTTGTTCCTATGAATCGGGGTATTGTGGGAACTCAAAATTAATATGATTTGCAAAAAGTACTGAATCCGATTACAGATGAAACAAAACAATTTCTCATGGTATTTATCGCTTTCAAATTGGTGATCGAGTGATGCAGATTCGCAATAATTATGATAAAGCGGTTTTAATGGGGATACTGGTGCTATTGAGGATATTAATATTTCGGACAAAATTATTTTTGTGAAATTTTATGAACGCATTGTGGAATATGAAACCGATGATCTTGATGAATTAGTTTTGGCCTATGCAATCTCAATTCATAAAAGCCAAGGATCAGAATATCCCGCAGTTATTATTCCCATCTTTATGCAACATTTTACGCTTTTGCAGCGCAATCTTATTTATACCGCAATGACACGTGCCAAGAAATTATGTATTATTATTGGGCAACCAAAAGCACTTGCTATGGCTATTAAAAATAATAAAAGTTTAACCCGCACTACTTTTTTAACGCAATTTTTGACGACTGATTTGCAATGCAGATGAAAAAAATATTATTGCTTCTTCTCATGCCGTGCATGAATTATGCATGGTTTTTCAACATGCCTGCAGCAAAACCATTTGTAATTCTTTTGGAAGCAAACGGCGACTCTCTGCATCCCGGGCGCAGTATTGATGATAGTTTTGAAAGTACCATCACCTTTGAAATTGCTCACACCATCAAACAAGAAATTCTTGCTCAATGCCCCAATGTAAAAATATTTCTCAACCGCTCCGCCACTGAAACAGTGGCTCCCCTTCAGAATGCGAATTTTGCTAACAAGCTTGATGTTGATTGCTATATCAGCATCCATGCATTTGCAGAAACAGAAATGAAGCCTCGCATATTTTTATATCAGTTTTCATATCATGATGATTTTATTGCAAAAGATACCGGTTTAAGCTTTTATCCCTTTGATAAAATCTATATGGTCAATCAAACTCAAACGAGTGCATGGGCCCAACAACTCAAACAAACATTTGAAAAAAATTTATTATGGAATGTTCAAGGAGTTTTTGCGCTCCCCTTTAAACCATTAATTGGCATTAAAGCAGGGGCGATTGGCATTGAAATCGGTTTAAAAAATAGATCTGAATGGCACAATTTTAGTCAAACTTTGATAGACGGGATAGTAACAATCATTAATAATCGATAGCAAAAACTTATTAAAGACCCTTCGATAAACTCAGGGCGAACGGAACGCGGGTAAAACCCGTTCGTGCTGAGCGGGTCGAAGCATTAAAGTAAATTATGACCAACAAAAATTATATTTTCATCTGCTTAGCTGCATTCATAGCAAGCCTAATACTCTTTGCGTACCAGAAAGAATATATCATTATTAATTTTGGAACACGCAAGCCCTTAGCGCCCGCAGCAATTGCCGCGCAAAAACAAAATGTTCCAATCTATTTTTGGTATCAAAATGGTTGGCACACTGAGCAGGTTTCACTACTGTTTTCAGATAATAGCGCTGCCAACATGCGGCAATTGGTAAGCAGATGGGCCCAGCTTTTATATGAAGAAAGAATCACTAAAAAGAAAATAAGTCTCCAATCAGCAACTATAACATTCGATACACAAGAACTTATTGTCTCTTTAGATCGGCTGCCATGGAGTAAAGAAAATAGCACTTTTGATAAATGGATGGCTATTGAGGGATTACTCAAAACAATAAAAATGGTGGATCCATCAATAAAAAGAGTACGCTTTTTAGTAAATCAACAACCCGCGCAAGATTCACATCTTGATTTTACCAATCCGTGGCCAATAACCGGCTTTGCATAGCATATTCAAAATTGAGCAGGCAATAATTTCTTTTATTATATCTAAAAACATGCTATATCAATGACTTATTATCCTTCGAGACGCACCTTGCGGTGCTCCTCAGGATGAATGGATGAGACCGTTCGTGCTGAGCCCCGTCGAAGCATATAAAAAAGGATAGAATGCACATTAGAAGCCTCTTTTTAATATTCTTCACACTGATCCCCGTAACACTTAAAGCAGACCGTTTTAGCGAAATTGCCGAAGCACACAACGTTTTAGATCGCATGCAACTAATGTGGTCGAATAAACCATTTCTCACGAAACTGAAATTATTTGGGATCGTAAAAAATGAAGGCATTTTTGATACTCGTCAAAATTTTGCGCTCCGATCAGGGCAATTTTTATATTTCCCCTTGCAAAAATTACCGGATGTTATTGGGCGGGATATAAATGGCCGAGGCGATTTTGGCATGTATGCTATTGAATCGCGATTAGATCTTGAAGCCATCGGCCCCGATATTGGGTGCATGAAAAGCAGGGCCCTTATTGAAGGAGATTTTTTTGGTAGGACAGATCCGACCATTAATGTATTTAATCTTCGTGAAGGCTTTCTTGAACTAACATCTGAAAATTTTAATTTTCTGGCGGGCCAAGCATATCATCCGATCTGTATTCCCATCGAATCCCCCGATACGATTTCATATAACTGCGGAGTTCCCATTGCTCCCTTTGCGCTTTCGCCGCAATTTAGATTCACCTATCATGATCCAAACATGGAATTTCTTTTTGCATCAATAGGTTTTTTGGGGGATCGCCCCTTTGGCCTTGCCGGAGGAACCGATCGAGTCTTTCGTGATGCTATGATGCCAGATTTTTACATCATGGCAAAATTTAAACTTGATGAGGCAAATTACATTGGCGCAGGGCTTGATATTTACCGGCTCATACCTCGGCTTGCCACTAATGCAAACTATAAAGAAGATTTTGGACTTACGTGTATCTCAACCGATTTTTTTATGCGCTTTCAATTTGAGGAATTTGTAACCTATTCAAAACTCATGTATTCCCAAGATGCGGCAGCATATGAACTTATTGGAGGAATTGCCATCCATTCAATAGATCCAATAACTGATCTGCGTACCTGGGTGCCACTGCAAACTCTTTCATGGTATGCGGAATTTATAAAAGAAGGTTATTTAGAGCCTGCATTATTTATTGGCATTGTTAAAAATTTGGGTGCAACTAAAACTATTGTGCCGGGCAGCGAATCACTCGTTACTATTTTTGGGATAGGTATAAATATCGATACCGTTTTTAGAGTTGCCCCACGCTTACGCTGGTATGTTAATTCATTTATTTTAGGCATTGAATATGAGTATACGCGCGCAGCTTATGGAACTCCTGATGATTATGGAAGAATAATCAACACCATACCTGTTGCTAATAATCGTTTTCTCTTTGCTACCTACTATGTTTTTTAGAATAAGGAAAGTATGAAATTTGTAAGACTGATTGTGAGCTTTTTTAACCTAAATCCCTTTGATTTTCCTAAAGTCGCCCCCTCTTTTGGCAACCAACGATGGACTCTTCTCTTGTTTGCCTTCATGTTTTTTCCCGCGCTTGCTGATCAATTTAGCGTGATAGCAGAACGGGCTAATGTTTTGGATCATGCAATAAAACCAGCAGTATGGGCGACCGAAACATTACCAGTCAAAATTGATATTTCAGGCTATATAAAAGCTGAAGGAATTTTTGACACACGGCAAAATTTTACTGAACGTGATGGGCATTTTCTCTTTTTTCCGCTTAATCGCTTGCCAGATGTAAATGGACGCGATATTAATGGTCGCGGTGACTTTGATGAATATGCAATACAAAGCCGTATTCGCTTTGAAGCATTCGGCCCGGATGTTGGCTGCATGAGAAGCCGAAGTTATATTGAGGCGGACTTTTTTGGCACTACTGATGATACGCTTGATAGCTTTCGAATGCGCCACGCATATTTATGTTTAGAATCCCAAGAGTTTGATTTCTGGGCTGGGCAAACGTGGCACCCCATGTATTTTCCGGTCGAAGCTCCCGATACAATATCTTTTAACACAGGCACCCCCATTGATCCGTATGTGCGATCCCCTCAATTTAGATTCGTGTATCATAATGAATGTCTTGATATCGTTGCTGCAGCGATAGGATTTTTGGGCAGCCGCCCATTTGGGCCATTAGGACCAACTGATAAATATTTTAGAGATTCAATTATGCCAGATCTGCATCTGCAAACACGATTTAAATGGGATGATGCACACCAATATATTGGAATTGGCGTCGATTTTATGCGCATCACTCCGCGATTAGTGAGTAATAAAAATTATAAAGATGTTAATCCTTTCAATGCGTTTTCTGCTATTGTATATTCTCGTTTTGCGTATGATCACATTATTCTTTACAACAAATTTTGTTATGCACAAGATGCAGCAATTTGGGATATGATTGGCGGATATGCGGTTCATACCGTTGATCCTGTCACCGATAGTAGAACCTATGTGCCGCTTCGCACCATTTCATGGTGGTCTGAACTCATTTTTCAAGGGCCCATTGAACCGGCATTATTTATTGGATTAGTAAAAAATATCGGCGCTACCAAAACCATTATTCCCACTATTGCAGATGAGATTACTGTATATGGTCTGGGGACTAATATTAAAACCGTTTTTCGAGCTTCGCCCCGCATTAGATTGTATATTAAATCTTTTGTACTCGGCGCAGAACTTGAATACACCCGGGCAACCTATGGCTCGCTTGATAATTTTGGCAACGTAACCAACACCATCCCTGTTGGCAATGCTCGATTTCTCTTTGCAACTTACTATATATTTTAACGCATGAACGTACAAAGATTAGTGTTAAATTTTTTCCAAAACCGTTCGGGTCGATGGAGCGAAGCGAATGGAGACCTCTCCACTCGGGCCTACGGCCCTCCATCGAGGCGAACGGAGAGAGAGATATATAGCTTTAAAATATGTTTATCGTTAATTATCCTATTCGCGTCTGCCATCAATAGTATGGAAAAAGAAACTCCCGATCCTAAGGAAATGGGCAAACAACTTAGTGATACACTTATTAGAGCTGATCTTAGCACGGCTCTTGATCTCATTAATAAAGGAGCAGATCTAAACACACTTTACGGCCCTGATCAGTTGGCACCTTTGCACCGTGCAAGTTTCAATGGCTTTATCGCAATAGTACAGGTACTACTTGCACGGCCTGATATTGATGTAAATATTAAAACGGGCAAAGCAAGTCCCACAGGCGATGGAATTGTCTGCCTAATGGGACTCATACAAAATGGCAAGATCGAAATAATTGAGTTGCTTCTAAATGATGCACGAACCAATGTGAATATAAAAGATAATAAAGGATATGCCCTGCTTCATTATGCGGCAACCAAAGATAATGATGAAACTATGAAGCGGGTTCTTGCTCGCACTGATATTGACGTAAACATCAAAAGAGACGATTTCATTGAAAAAAAGTTTGGAAATGAGCACGGAGCCACTCCATTGCACTATGCCGCATTCTTCGGCAGAGATAAATGCTTGCCGTTACTTCTCGATCATCCTTGCACTGAACTAAATATACAAGATAAACACGGGTACACTGCACTTTTTCGTGCCATACAAAACAATAGACTTACCAGTACTAAATTGCTCTTGAACTATAGAATGCCCGGCACCAAGATACAAAACGTTATGGATAACCTGCGCACTCTTTGTAGCGATCGCACTACCTATTTTAGTTTATTGCCACGCGATCTGGTCATGTGCGAAATTGCCGCGTATCAAGGGCGTTATATCCCCTATGAAGATATTAAAGCAGCAGTTAAAGACATGGGAAAAGAATCTAATGAGGCAAAAAAGTTAGCAGAAGATGAGCTTGCAAAATGGCCTCAACCAAAAAAATTAAGCGATTGGATTAATTGCATTATTTCCTAAATCATTCTTAAACTTTTTTTATTCTTATTCAAAAGCGTAACAACTCCCGGCAGCTTCATGCCCTCAGTAAGCTCAATGGCTGAGACCAAAGAGCATGAACGATCAAACTCGGGACTTTTACGCCTAAATCAAGTTTTTTTTGCAAGAGAACTCGAACAATTTATGTAGCAAAGCGAGATGTTGCTTTGGTTTGAGAGACCACGACATCTTTTTTAGGATGATTTTTCATAGCCACCATTCAAATTATTTTCTAAACATTTCAGCAAGCAAAAAGCCTTTTAAAATCAGAGTTTTTTGGCAAAAGATGCGCTCAAAATATCAGCAAAATTAAAAAATGTTCTTCATTCAATTCATTGATATAGAGCTATTATACAAATAATGAACCTGTAAACTTCTCCTTTAACTTTTATTTTTAATTTGGTAGTTTAGTGCAGAATTTTGGAAGTAGTTGTTGCTAAAGAGATAGTAAGAGCACCCAGGATCATGTACAACAAATTTTCTTTAGGAGCCAATCCATGATGGTCACATAATTTTCTTTTCTTCAACAACAAGCAAATCGTAAATTTATTTCTTTTTATTAACTTCATATTATTGAGCTAGGAAATATGAAAAAACTATTATTACTTTGTCTTTTTGCATGCCCACTTTTTGGGATGCAATCAAATACAAAATCATTATTACAAGAACATAAAGAATCTATAAAAAATGCTGGTCTTGCAGCAGTACTGTTGAATAATTCTATCATTGTTGGCGTTGCTAACGGCGGTTGTAGCGCGCTTGGACCTGTATTCGTAGGTGGATCATTGGCTACTATTGGTGCAAAAAAAGCATACGACTACTATAAAGGAAGTAACTAATGAAGAAACTCTTATTAACGTTACTTTTCATTCCAACAATCCATGCGATGGAATTAGTCGAATCAAGCAATACAATATCTCATGTGCCATCAATGGAATTAATTGACATAAGCAATGTTTCATCAGCAGATTCTGCGTTAAAACTCTATACGAATCATAAAGATATATACGTTGAAGATGAAAATGCAGCATATCGTGTTGAAAAACATAATATGAATGCGTTGCTTCAAGAAATATCAAATCGCAAGGCATTGAGCAAATTTAAAGATGCTGGATATATACGCATAAACAAGAACTCAGAAGGCAAGTATGCGCTTGCGGCTAAAGTTCGCGGCGAAGGGGGCGGACCAATATTGGGAGCTATTTGTTATGTTGGAGTTAAAACAGCAGCATACACAGCTTTGATGACCGGTATAGTTGCTACTAATGCCGTAGTCCCAGGTGCTGGACCTATGGCGACATCTATTGCCATAGGTGGAAGCGTACCTGCATACTTGGCATCTACAGAAGCAGTAGCTATAAAAGCTGCTCTTTGGGGATCCTTGATGCCGTGGCTTTAACCACATAAAATTGTCATAACATTAAATACTTTTTTGATAGCCCTGGCTTTCCAGGGCATCGAATTAAGATAGGTAACATGAAAGAGAAAGAACTTATTATTCCGTCTCCACAACCTAATAGCGCGGCCACGAAAGTTATTGTATTTATAACAATGGTATTGGGATTTTTCTTATATCAAAGTTTTTGGATTAAGCCATTTCTGGGCCATTACATTACGTTTTTCATTCAAAGTATTTTAATTATTCTAATTATTCTTTTTGGCATTGGATTGATCTATGCATTATTTTTTGACGATCCTGAGGAGCCGTTAGCTCAACTCAATTCAGAAGGAATTCTCGTTAAAAACTTTGGATTTATTAAATGGATTGATGTAGCCGAGATTGAACCTTATAGAGTCCCAGGTACCCCAATTTCTTTGGTAGGGATTCGTGTGAGAAGTTTGGCTAATTTATCAAAGCGATCATCAATAAGCGGTAAACTGAAAATCTTTTACTCCAAAATTTTTGGGTATCCCCCCGTATCTATCGGAAGCATCGATATTAGCAATGAGCGGATAATAAGTTTTGCCAAGAAATTTATCCAAGAGGAACTCTCATGAAAAGTTTATTATTATCATTATTATTCGTTTATCCATTGCTTTCGATGGAATTGGTTGAACATCGAGCAGTATCTGCAAAAAATGCTTTAAATCTTTATACAAACAATAAAGACTTTTATGTCGAAGACGAGAATGCTGCATATCGCGTTGAAAAACATAATATTGAACCAATGCTCAAAGAAATTGCAAAACGTAAAGCAGTGAAGGAGTTTGTAGATGCTGGATATATCAGAGTTAATAAAAACTCAGAAGGCAAATATGAATTGGCTGCTAAAGTTCGCGGCAAAGGCGGTGGTCCCTGGTTAAGTGCTGCGGTATTTTTGGGGGTACAAGTAGCAGGCTATACTGGCTTAATGACGGGCGCCATTGTGGCAAATACACTTGCCCCAGGCGCGGGGACAGCAGCAACAACTATTGCGCTTGGCACAGGCGGGGTTGCCGGCGCAACTGCTGCAATACAGTCTACCGCATTAACATGGTCAGCGTGGGCCTTTGCATTACCAACACCATAAAAAGTCTATGTGATCAATTTTCAAGTTGCTCAAAAAGCGGCAGGAGCAGCATAAATGTTAGGACTAAGGTTCCCAGATATTAATGCTGCTCCAAAAGAAAAAATCTGCAGCTGAAATAAGCATCTCAAGCTAGATTTATACAAAACAAATATCATATATAGCGACCCGCTTTAAATAAGATACGAATGTGCTAAACTTTCTTCAAATTTAAGGAGAAAAATGGCACTCAGTATTGATTTAAGAAAACGAGTAATAGCAGCAATAGAAGATGGAATGCGCATAACGGATGTCGCAAAATCATTTCGAGTTGGTAGAAAATCGATTTATCGTTGGCTCGATTTACGCAAAGAAACTGCGAGCCTTGCGCCAAAATCTGGCTATCAGAAAGGACATAGCCACAAAATTACCGACTGGGAAAAATTTAAAAAGTTTGCCCATGAATATCAACATCTCACTGCACCAAAAATGATTATTGAATGGAAAAAAATTACCAACGTAAATATGTCAGAAAGCGTCATGCAAAGAGCGCTTAAAAAAATTGGTTACACTTCAAAAAAAAACTTTTGGATACACCGAAGCCAACGCAGAAAAACGTAAACAATTTTTAGAAGAAATCAAAAATATTGATCCTTCAAATATTGTTTATTCTGATGAAACGGGAATTGATGACAACGAAGTTCCAAACACTGGATGGGCACCACGAGGAGAGCGCTGTCATGCGGAAAAAAAGGCTGAGAGAAAAACGCGTTACAACATAACTGCAGCACTTAATTTGAACCAATTAATTGCCCCATTTTTATTTGAGGGATATTCGACGGCAAGCACTTATGAAACTTATGTTGAGCAAGTTTTGGTTCCCGCTTTGAAGCCGGGAATGGTTGTTGTAATAGATAATGCTCGATTTCACAAATCTAAAAAAGTGGCCGAACTTATTGAAGCAGCTGGCTGTAGAATCATTTTTTTACCGCCATATTCTCCAGATTTTAATCCGATAGAACATTGGTGGGCTGCTGTAAAAAATAAGATTAGGGCCGCAGCTGAGGGAGCGAAAGATTTTTATGAGGCTGCCGTCAAAACATTAGGAATTATGTGTCATGCTTAATAAATGTTGCTATAAATTGAAATCAACATGTTTTATACGAAAAAACTTATAAGCACTATTTCTTTTACTTTTATTTTTATTCTTCAAACATCCAATAACAATTGCATGAACCACCCACTTCCAAAAACAGCTATGTCGGAAGAAATGTTGAAGATTATTGGCAATATAGGATTGCGGGCATTGAATAATGAAAAAACAAAACAAGCAGCATTGACAGCAGTTAAAAATGGCTCAAAATGGATGGCTATAGGCGATACATTCTTCGGAGCAACCGGTTGCGCTTACAGCATTTGGACGCTTGGAAAAGATGTGAAGTCATATATAGCTCCTAACGATGAGCAAAAAGCTCACGCTCTTGCGGTTGAAGAGATGCTTGAATTGCATAAATCAAAAAAATATCTCGAGAATTGCCTTATCAATAATGCTCATGATGCGCGTGGAATTTCGGGCCGTCCTAAAATTTGTGAAAAAGAAGCACGCAGATTTGCCATGGCAGCAGGCGAAGAAAAACTAAATGAGATCACAGCGACCTTTAACAACTATTATAGGAAATAAGAATGTTTAAAAGATTAATTTTATTATTGCTGATTGGTGCCAACCTTCATGCAATGAATCAAGTTGACAATGAGGCGGGGGAGTCAAATGGCAAATGGTCAACAACTAAGAAGATTGCAGTAATTGGTGCAATAGGAGTAGGGTCAACAGCAATCGTCTATGCTCCAGTTTTTTTGTCCGTTGGTACAGTGGTTGGTACAAAAGCAGGTGCAGCAACTTTAGCAGCCGCCAAGGCTTGGGCATATACTGGTACTTCCATGGCAGTTAAGGGTACTATAGCTACTGCTTTATGGGCTAAGAGTGCTTTTATAGCCGCACCTCTCACCACAAAGATAAGCGTATCAATATATGGAGCATATGGTGGGAAATGGGCAAAGGAATGTTTTTATCCAACGCCAGAACAAGAACTTATTAAACTTATGCGCGAAGAAGCTTCAGAGCAACCTTTTGAAATGCAATTGAAAGAAGCGTTTAAGAAAAATCAAGAACTTCATGCCAAAAAAAGTTAAACAATGAAAAATGTAAAAAAATTTTTCCTCTATTCGCTATTTATCCTTCTGTTGCCAATGAACAATTACAGTTATATCCCATTAAAAATAAATTTACAGACAAATAAAGAGACGCTTCAAGTTATAGAAGATGATAAAGCAACAAAGCTTGGAGCAGATATACTCACTTGTATCGCTCATTTTTGCTTTGTGTATTGCATTATTAAGGCAGTTTATCCATCTCAAGAAGAGACTTACAAAAGGATTATCTATGCAAAGTAAAAAAAATATTATTTTCACCCTATTATTATGTGCACAAGTGCACTACAACATAGCAGATCCTGCAGAAGAAATAGCACAAGCAAAGAAAGAAGCAGCTATTATAAAAGCAGAAGCTCTAAAAAAAGCATGTGAAGTAGCCCCCAAAGTTGGATTGGAAGCGGCAGAAATTCTTGCCTCCGCATTCCTTGAAGCTGCGCCTAAGGCAGGATCAGAAGCCGCGCAAATTTTGGTTTCAGCTTTTAATTCAAACGAAGCCACAAGCGAGTCCTCGGATAGTTTTATTGATTCTGCCCAAACTACCATTACCGTCATTAAAGGCTTGATTGTTATGGGAGGCATATCTACGTGTCTCTATATTGCATGGCCAAAAATATCACGCTATTTTTCTTCAAAATAAATTTAACATCCATAATCAAAAAGATATTTATATGAAATTTTCAAGAATTATTTTCTTCTTAGTTATTTTTTGTGCTGTTTACCAATCTAATGTTTATGCATGGGGAACTGACACGATTAAAGATGGCATGACGGAAGCTGCAAAAATAAGTGGCGAAGCTTTAAAAGAAGCAGCAAAGGATGCAGTACCAAAACTTGGTCTAGAAGCAGCAAAAGAATTAGCTAAAGCGGCTCCACAAGCATCTGCCAGATTCGGTGTGGAAGGAGCAGAAAAGGTCGCTAACGCAGTAAAGGATTCATCGAGCAGTTTAGCTGGAGTTGCGACAGGGGCTGTCTGGGTTTTCGGCGCATTTACCGGTGCCTTTGCCGCAAAACAATTATGGGATATGGGTAAAGATGTAAAATCATACATAAGCCCATCCATGAAAGAAAAGGCCCTCGAACTTGAGTATCGTGAAAAGTATGCTCTGCTTAAGGCTAGAAAAGAACTAAAGGAATGCCTTTCTTCAAAAACTAGCCATAAAAAAAGTCAGTTGGAGCTTCCATCTGATTGTGAAGACTTTGCGCATGCGTTTGCAAGAGCGTCCAGTGAGGAAGAGCTCACTAAGATTATAAGAACCTTTAATAATCATTATGTAAAATGAGTATTTTTTTAATACAAATGCCTTTGGTATAAAAGCCAGGGGCATTATTAATTAAAGGAAGAGCATGAATGCAAAATTGATACTCAGCGAATTTGCATCCGCCTTCGCGTTAAGTATTGGCTTGATGTTTGCGGCAGGATCTACTGGAATCGCAGCAAAAGATATCACAAATTTCATATCCATGGTCCTTTCTGCAACAATTGTTGGCCTTCTCATCAGAAAATATATTTCAAAAGAGGGGAACTAAAAAGCCGATCTATCTTAAAGAAAAAAAATTCTGAATAATCATAAAGGAACAATCGTGATAAATAAATCTACACATTTAATGATATTTCACTTCCCGCTACTTTTTCATTATGTTATGGCCATAACATAACAACCATAACAACATTAAAAGATGATCTTTATAGCAAAGAGATCGAGCTCTCAAATATCAGCAAATTAATTGCAGAAAAAGAAAAGTTCATAGACGCAATAACCGCTAGTGCCACTACTGTTTATCTGGAAGTTCTTTCTTCATTAAATGGTGAAGAAAAAGAGGAATTTTCAACAGGTGTAAGCCTGTATGACGAATATGTGGATCAAAACCTAATGGTCAAACAAGATGTAAAAGAACTTCTCACAAAAGAATTTTTTGGCGAGAGTAAAAGCAAAAGGGAAATTGAAAGAATAAAAATTGCCTTAGTGAGGCGCACTATTGAATATAATTCTTTGAAAAGTCTTTTTATGCTTTATAAAAAGTGCCTGCAGGAATTTCTCACAATTAAACATGAAATAGAAATTTAGAAAAATAATCCGAATTTAAGATTAAAAAGTAGATAATTATCTGAAAACTGTAAATGATACCCCATTTATACCAGAACCATCAGTTAGCGGATTTTTACCTGAAACGTTTTTAAATCCTTGCAAAATTCATCGGCTTTATAGAAAACTTCACTGAGTAGCATTTGCTACTATCTGAAGACCGCTTCCTAGAAAGGAAAATATATGAATATATTAAGAGCTATTTATATTATTTGTGCATGCAGTATAAGCATACACTGCAATAATATTTATCCGATGCAAAAAGAAATAGCTCAAAAAATTGTATTTTTTAGAGGGATGAGCACCTTAGGCAAAGGTGATATCTGCCGGGCACTTATCAAACAAGATCCGCAATGGGAAATTGTAAGTGATGACGATTGCACCATGCAGGTTGAGCTTGAGATGTGCCAAAAACAATTTCCGAAACAATACGCAGCAATAGCAAACGCCATTGCCCCCGAAAATCTTTTTCATGCCATAAAACGCAATGAGGTTTGCTATACACCAAAAGCCAGCGAAGGGAAAAAACAAGCAGCATTTGAGGCAATTTCGCATATTCAATACACTAATAATCAGCCTGAGGTTTATAAAAAAGAAGAGCTCCACCAACAAGTTAAAAATTTGGTTAAAGATCGCATTCTAAAATCACTTAAAAACAAACATCATGTGGTAAATGATGGTTGGATACTCAATGAAGCAGATTTTCATGAATTTGAACCACATTACCAAGTAATCAAAGCATATTGCTATATACCACTTGATCTACAAATTAATGCTCTTATAAAGACCACTCGTGAGGCATTTGAAACCGATATTTTTAAAAATCGTCGCTCATATTGGCATATTCTTAATTCATTTGAACGAATATTTTTGACCGATTCCAAGGAGCCTGCTCTTGATACTATTTCTCAAGAAACACTCTTATATTGTTTAGCTCGTATGAAGCCACTACGACAAGAAACAGAATCCGCACTTCAAAAGTTCACTCACCAGGAGATGACCACCCAAGAAATGGAGGAGCGGCGCAAAAAATATCTGGCGCATTTTGGCACAAACAAAGAAGTGCACCTTCGGCCCGATATGGCATATGACATCATCATCAAAAAAACATCAGACACTGATACCCCACAACAAAAAGCACAGGAATTATTAAAGTTTATCGAAGGCAAAAATCATTAAGCTTCAGCTCTTTTCTTGCTCAACACTGAACTTATTTTTTTAATATAATAATCCGGATCAAGAATTGCTTCTTTGGGATTTACCGCCACCATTATTCCCTTTTTTAGCAATTCCTCTCGGCCAAGCAATTTCCCCTGAGAATCCCGCGGTTGCAAAATTGGCTTATCAGGATCATCGGCATTATCATCAAAAAAGAGCGTTATCTTAGAAGATGGTTCTTCACTAACAATAAAGGGCTTACCGCCACTTGATTGAAATTTTTCTGCTTTCCAATGGCTATAATCATCGCGCAATGCAAAATGTTTGCGCTCTGGGTTCTTAAAAAACTCCGCAAGATTATCGTAAGTATTTGAGCCGACGGTCAAAATATTGCTTTTAAAAGTCCCTTGGCCGGAAAATTTGATTGGGGTTTTACTTTCAATGGTAGGGATAATCGTAGGAGCATCCTCTCCAAAAGTCCGCAGATAAATCGCACATTTTTTTGGATAATAAACAGTAATCCAGAGCATTGCTTTAATAAATGAGGGAAATACGGTAACCTTTTGGGTACTCAAAATTTCTAGCATTTTATTTTTATCTTGCTCGTATTTTTCAAACAATAGTGGATGGTACTGTTTGAGATGATCAGGAAATTTACTAATCATCTCACTTCTTTGCTCTTTGAGTTTTTCATCAGTCGGATCTAATTTTTGATTTTGTATGATTTGATCAGTCACAAATGCATAATATGATTGTTCTTTTTTGCCATCCCATTTTTCAAACGTAAACTCAGCCAAAATACCCAGAATTGTTTTATCGAGAGATTTTTTTGCAGAGGTATCGACTCCGATTAGCGTTTTATTAACATCAAAATGTAAATCGATCTCTTCGATTTCACATTTTTTCTGCGCCAATTCAAAACTGTAGATGGGAAAAATAGCTACTGCTAGCACCAAATAAATATACATCATACTACCTCGATTAAACGGATAACTTTAATAAAAATAGCTTACTTTTTTTTCAAGATCGTAACAACTTCCGGTGCATTAGACTCATATATTTCTTGCTTGAGTAGGCATGAAAAAACCGCATCCTGCAAAGCATCCTCGCACTGCGCTCCCTCTATCATAAAAGTTCTCACCATATTCTGAATTTCTTTTGGTAGCAACTCTGGATAGGTGGTTTTATCCCGAAATGGCAGCCGCTCTTCAGCTATAATACCCAATTCCATGGCGTGTGATGATCTGGTTATGAGAAATAGGCAGACTAAAAACAGTTTTTGATTCATTTTTCTAATCCAACAATTTTTTTTGATTAATCCGCGCATCATTGCATTATACCTCTCAATTTTTGTATTTTGTATTAAGTAATTATTTCTATTCTAAAAAGGAGCTTTATTATGACACATATGCCACACGTCTCTAATACCGTTAAAGGCGCATTATTTTTTGTTGCCGGCCTTATTTTATTTTTATATGTTACCAATATTATCACTATGGGATTGCAAATGATCCTCTTGCTTGCCTCAATCATTATCATGATTTATGGCTTCGTGGAGATGGATGCATACCATAAATTAATGAAACTAGTTAATAAAAATAAGTAAGTTTATTTTTTTACTCTAGTTTCAAAGGAGTTTGTATGAATCTTTTTTCTGCAAACAGATCATTATCTCTTGCGCTACTCATCTGCAGTAGTTATGCCTTTGCTATGCAACAAGGCAGTTCAGCTCAGATACAAAGCCTTGTTCAATCGGTAAAAACATCGATAACAACAGGCAATAGTACATTGCAATCTATCATTAACTCAGGATCAGTGACCACTGATCATACATCGCAGTTAAACCAAGTAACCACCAATATCACGGCAGGCGTAAATGGTTTAGATGCATTGATTACTGATATCAAAGCCACGATTGCAAAGAATGAAAAAGATCCCAAAGTGGAAAGAGCAATAGAAGATATTGGCGGTTGCTTGCTTGATGTGTTAGAAGATACTGGCCCACTTGTTTTTACTATCTTTCAAGAAATTGCAGCAGAACATCAAGATCATCCGGTTATGCAGTATCACAATGCAATTCAAACTCTTAAAACAAAAATTTCTCAAAAAAAATAATTAATTTTAAAACTAAGTATAGGCTCCTTTTTGTAGGGGCCTATTTTTTTAGTCTTGTTTCTTGCGATCAGTGGTTCCTGAATTGCTTACCACGATACGAACTGGGTACGCAATTTCAATACCATGTTCATGCAAACGTTTCACGATCGCAAAACGAATATCGCTGGCAATATCCCACATATCGAGTGTATGATTTGAGCTTAAAAATCCACGGACTAAGAATACGTATCCAAGATCAGAGAAATTCTCCAAACGAACAACCGGCCGTGGATTTTTGAGCACCACTCTGCTCTCATCAAGCACCCGCATAAGCAGTTCACGCACATGTGCCGGATCAACTTTATATGGAATGGTCACTAGAATATCATCAAATGCGATAAATCCGCGTGCATGATTCCAGTTGGTCACGGTTCGAGAAGTTACTTGGGTATTTGGGATAATTACGGTGGTACTATTTTTTCTGCGAATTTCTACCGAACGCGGAGTGATACGCCGCACCACACCATTGGTAGTATCATCCATATGAATATAATCACCAACTTTAATGGGCCGCTGCACAATAAGAATAAAATAGGAGATCAAATCTGCTGCCGGATCTTTAATCACCCAACCCACACCAAGCACTAACGCTGCAATGAGATACCAGATCTGATCTGCAAGCCCAATAGCCTGAAATCCTAAAATAATTGCGGCAATGATAATTAAATAACGAATCAAGCTAGCAATCGTATTTTGAACTCCCGCATCGATGAGCAAAATATCAAAAATACGGCCCAGAACAAATTTATTGATTGCAAATGCAACTAATGATCCAACAAATACAAACCCGATAATTTTAAAGAGGCTATACAATGAAATTGGAGAACGGGTATTTTCAAGCAAGAATGGGGCCTTAATCCATCCCATCACATCCGACCAGCTTTGCACTTTCATAAGTACTTCTGGCCAATGCCAAATGCGAGCCGCAATCAAAAGACCTATAAAGGTAAATGCAGCAAAAATAATGACCACTAATAACCCGTACCATGTTTTTGCATATGAGAATCGGTCGCGTGCTATTTCTTCATCACTATCAAAATAAAAGAATATTCGTGAAGAAACGCGCTTAAACCATTCCTGAATCCACAAAAGCAACTGAATTAGAATTGCGGTATACAACAGGCGCTTAAGGATAAAGAGCACCAAACGGCCATAGCCAACATATGGATTACTCATTACAATCACTGCAATGAGAAAGAGCTGCAAGAGATAATAGTAGGTATCAACGAGCTCATAGACCCATTTGCCAAAATCAGATCGTGTTGAAATTAAGCTTAAAATTTGATCTTTGGAAAGCAATAAAATTGCCGCAATCTGAAAGATAATAAAGTTAACGGCGAGCAAAATCGTTGGCAATTCTGATTTATGATAATTTCCCAAAATAAACGCTTCACGAAAGAAAACGATAATAATGGTTGCATAAATCAGCGTTGAAAATACCACAACAAATCGTTCTTGATAGTCTTTGCTTAAAAATACATAATTATATTTTTCATTGAAATATACCAAATAGCGCATAAAGCGATTGGCAAGATATAAAAGATACGGTATTGAAAGTAAATAAAATAAAATATACACATATGGATCGGGGCATGGATAAAGCCGTAATACAATAAATAGCGTGACCCAGATAACCAAGCTCACTAAATGCTTGATGCCAAATCCCAAAAATACCGCGGTTAAAATACTGGTCCAGCGAACCCCAACGGGTGCCTGCTCGATAGAAACTAATTTATTAGTAATATAAGGAAGATACCTTTTGAGAACGAGCAAACCCAGAATTACCAGTAGAAGCTTTACAAGAAAGAGTATCAATTGCCAGGGAGAGACAAAAAGATTTTTGACTTTTTGCCACAATGAAGAGAAATCGAGGGTGCTCACATGATCTTTTACGTCTTTTATAAATGCCTGTACATCCGGAAGACTATTTTTAATGCCATCCCAGGAAATTGCATGCTCAGGGCGATACCAAATGGTAATTGATCCTAATTCTGCATTAATAAAATCAAGATGCTTACCCGCATTGCCGATCTTAGAAAGAATATCAATGTATACTCCATTAATTTTACCAAGCAAATCTAGCTGTTCCTGAACTTTTTCTTCGGCATGCTTAAGCAAAGCAACATACTGCTCATAATCAATTGATGCATCTTTAAAAATACTCACCTTTTCATTTTCAGCAGCTTGCTGTTTTGCCTTGAGATTTTCCAGCGCCTTCTTTTGTGATGCAATTATGGTAGCCACATTACTTTGGCGCTCTTTATACAATGCATAATTCGCTTTATTTTCAGCTTTTGATGTATCATATTTTTTCATTTCTCGCGTAACATCATCTTCAGTATTAAAGCGGGAGCCTACCATTTTAGAGAAAGACTCTTTTACATTGTTACGCAAGGTTTCATCACGCAATTTTTCTTCTTCAAACGCTAACTGAGCTTCTAAAAGCTCTTTCTTTTTTTTAACCAGCAAAAGCTCATCATTGAGTGTACCCACTTGCGCAAGGGCCACATAGGCAGCCGCCGAGCGTTTTGGATCTTTTGACCATTCATCAAGCTCAGCGCCCAGCGCGATATTATACCGCTTGCTCACGGTTTCTAACTCTCTGGTTTTATCCCGCTGCTCACTACCAAGTTTATCAATCTCTTGGCGATATCCTTCTTTAACGGTAAATGCTTGCTGACGCTTTTTATCAAGCTCTTCTAGGGCAAGCGCCACATCAGCTTCGCTCACTTTGGTGAGCGGTTTAATAGTAGTTAGCACTTTTTTGAGCACACTCAACTGCTCTTTTGCATTAAACAGTTTAGTTTTAATAAGGGTATATTTATATTCAGCTTCAGAAATCCGCATTGCATCAAGCGCTTTGCGATCATTAAAGGCAAGCTCTCGCAACGCCTCAAGATCGGTTTTTTGTTTTGCTGTTAAACCAATCGGTTCATTTTCTTTTTTATCTTTCTTGGCTTGATATGATTCAATGGTTAATTGTGCGGCGCGTTTACGATTATCTATTTCTTCACTTGCATTTGATTCTTGTGCAGCAAGTACGGTAATCTCTTTTTCGCGCTCGAGAATTTTTTCGTATAATGGCAATAAATCATCATCAAATGAATATGAGGATTTATCTTTGCCCAAAATTGTTTGAGCTATCTTTTTTTGATCAGGATCAGCAAGAAATTCCTGGTAAAGCTTAATTAGTTCACCCAAAATTCGAATAATTTCACTTCTTGCATATTTGGTATCATTCAGAGACTGAAAGCGCTCAAGGCTTAATTCCAGTTTTTGTTTAATATATTCATTTTCAGGAGCGATACGTAATGCTTGCTCATAGGAAGTGATCTGATTTTTTAATTGATCAATAGCAGCATTAATAGTGGTATTAAATTCTTTATCGCTAGCAAGAAATTCTGTTAATTTTTTCTTGCTTTCCGCAAGATTTTCCCTTACCTCATCCTCACGAGTGGTGAAAAATTTTTTTTCAGTGCTCGGTAATAATTTTTTGCCAGCTTCCTCAACAAGCGCTGCTCCAGCCATTAATTGGCTGATAGCCACACCTGCTAGGAAAATAAATTTTGTATATCGTATATTCATAGTGACCTATTTGTATCTAAAAAATGCATGGTCTTAAAAGCATGAATGAGAGGGTGAATAGAAACACACGAACGCACCCATTCATGCAATGCTTGCTTTGTGTCTAAATGTATTGATTTATCTATAATAGTGTCAATAGATTCTCGCGCAAGATGATAATAAAATGGGTCCTGAAAGCGCGGCTCATCAGGATGCATTCCAAGCAAGATCAACAGTTTGAATAAAAATGCGATCTTGAATTCATACGCATACGGCGTTGCATGCTCCTGATATAGCTGCATCACCGCATCAAAAATCTCAGGAACATTACTGCCAAATGGAGCACAAAAGTAACAAATTTCAAGCACATGGTGCAAAAAAAGAATGTCATCTTTAGCGAGCGCAAGAGGCATATCCATCAACGCGATCTCATGCAAAAAATAAATGCTTGTTCGTGGGCGCGCATAGTAAGAAAGCAAAGATCCAACCGCAAATTGATCTGAAGGGGGAACTGCTTCTATCTTGCCCAGTTGCTGATCAAGAACCACCATTTTCATTTTTTTAGGGAAAAAGGTTTTAAGGATAATACCGCTCTTTTTTTCCACAAATAACCTTACTTGAAGAGTGATGAATATTCATTCTATCGTGCATTAGCTTATTTGACTATTAATTTTCGATCCAAAAACAAATGGCTGGATTTTTAAGCAAAACAATGCTAAAATTGGTTGGATTTTTAAGCGCTTTCAGGAGAACCTTATGAAAAGATTAATCGATAAATATCTTTTGGATTGGAAAAATAGTGATATTCGCATGCCTTTGCTTATTCGGGGAGCGCGACAAGTAGGTAAAACCTATGCTGCCTTAAATCTGGGCAAATCATTTGATGATTTTGTGGAAATCAACCTTGAAAGAAGTCCTCAACTGCACATTATCTTTGAAAAAGATCTGGAACCAGAACGAATTATTAGAGAGCTGTCCATTCACTTAAAGCGTCCTATTACCCCGGGAAAGACCTTATTATTTTTTGATGAGATTCAAGAATCAGAACATGCATTCCGCTCGCTGCGTTATTTTTATGAGCTCATGCCTTCCCTTCATCTGATAGCAGCTGGATCTTTATTGGATTTTCAAATTGAACAAATTGGTATGCCTGTCGGCCGCATTGAGTGCCTTTATATGCATCCCCTATCTTTTCTTGAATTTTTGCATGCAATAGGACATGAGTTATTGGCTCAAGAAATTCTTTCTCATGATCCCCATAAACCCATGAGTGAATCACTGCACTCATTAGGTATTTCTTTGCTCGGAGAATATCTTGCTGTAGGAGGCATGCCGGCGGCAGTAAAAGCATGGAGAAATACTAAAGATTTTGATTCTTCAGCTCGATTTTTACAAGTAATCAGCAGCACTTATAAAAAAGATTTTGATAAATACGCAAAGCGATCGCAAATTAAATATTTAGATCTCTTATTTACTCATATTCCAGAACGGCTGGGAGAAAAATTTAAATATAGCGCCGTAAGCCAAGATTACACCAAGCGAGAGCTAGAACCCTGCTTAGATTTGCTTTGCAAGGCCGGCATTGCCACCAAAATATTTGAAACTGCTGGGCAAGGGATTCCGCTCGGGGCCCAAGCAAGCCGCGAGCACTTTAAAGTGATCTTTTTAGATGTAGCTCTCAGCCAAAATGTCTTGGGATTAAAAGCAGGCCAATGGATCATTGACCCTTTAACCCAATTCATTAACAAAGGAAATCTCACTGAAGCCTTTGTAGGACAAGAATTACTTGCTTACTCGAGTCCTTTTACTGAACGCAATTTATACTACTGGCATAGAGAAGCACGAACAAGCAATGCCGAAGTCGATTATTTAATTCAAAAAGATGAAAATATTATTCCTATCGAAGTAAAAAGTGGGCATGGTGGTGCGATGCAAAGTATGAGAATATTTTTAGAGAGCCATCGCCAATCACCATATGGAATCAGATTTTCCCCTCAAAATTATTCCTTAGCCGATAGAATTTACACCTATCCACTTTATGCTATTTCATCTTTGTTCAAGGATCCAACCAATCCATTAACTTTTTGATTTTTTTAAAGACATGCCATAGATTAAACGCGTACCCTCTGCCAATAAAAAGGAAAAAAATGAAGCCAATTTTTTTACGCGCATTATTTTGTGCACTCGTATGCCTTCCAATCGGCATTTCAGCAGATTTTAAAAAGCCCCGTTTAACCGTTATTATGGTTGTGGATCAATTTGCGTATTCATATCTGCGCAAATTATCCTGCTATCTTAAGCATGGCATCAAATTTCTGATGCGCCATGGCATCGTCTATGAAAATGCACAGCATCCTCATGGCATGCCTTCAACTGGCCCGGGCCACACGGCATTAAGCACCGGTTGTTATGCCAAGGATCATGGAATCACTTCCAATCATTGGGCAACCCCCTTTGGTAAAAAAGTAGCCTGCGATGATGATGATCCTAAAACAGCGGCTGTTATTAATCCGCTGGGCGGTTTTTACGAATTTGGCAAAGGCCCTCTCCATATTGAAGTTGATGGTATTAGCGATCAATTTGTACTCAGCCAAGAGCCAGAATCGCCCCGTGTTGCCATTTCTCTTTCAATAAAAAGCCGTGCAGCAGTTTGCACCGCCAATGAGATGGGCAAAGCAATTTGGCTCGATACCAATACCGGGCAATTTACTTCTAGCAAAGCATATTATGATCAACTGCCCTCATGGTTAAAACAGTTTAATCAGCAAAAACGGCTTGATAAACTCACTAAAATATCCTGGCCGCTCTTTTTCCCTCGCTGCAGCCCGGCATATAATTTTAAATACATAGATAACTATCAATACAGTACACGGCCCAGCATTGTTGGCAAAACATTACCTATCGATTGGAATTCTGATGAACCACTTGAACTCTTTATCCGCACTCCTGCCGCCAATCAACTTCTTTTTGATTTAGCAGTACGTTGCATTAAAACTCACGTGACCAGAAATTCCTGCCAAGAATTGATGCTTTGGCTTTGTTTAAGCCCGCTTGATATGGTGGGCCATGAATTTGGGCCGCAAAGCAGAGAAGCCATTGATATGATTTATCATCTTGATTGCCAGATCGAACGCTTCATGGATTCAATTTCTGAATATCTCAAGCGCACCGATGTATTATTTGTCCTCACTGCCGATCATGGGGTAAGCCCAATCCCCGAACTGCTTAATGATGAGGGATATAGTGCTGCTACGCGAATCGATTATAGCAAAGTGATTCCACAAATTAATGAGTCTATTAAAAAGAAACTCGAAATTGATGAATATATTTGCCATTGCTTATCGAATCAGCTTTTTGTAAATGAAAAATTATCCAGAAGTTTAACCCCTGAGCAAAACGAAAACGCATTCACGATTATTAAAGATACCCTGCGCTACCATGCGGGAATTAAAAAAATATGGAGTGCGGAAGAATTAAAAAATAGTTGGTTTGATGAAAATATGCTTGAATCCCATTTTAAATACCAGATGTACCCGGGTAGAACTGGCAAATATATTATTCAGCCATTCCCCTATTGCGTTGCGGATGATTTTGGCACCGGCACGGGGCATCGCACACCATACGAGCCTGATACCCATGTACCATTGATTCTCTATCAAAAGCATAATCTCGAGCGCCGGGTGATTTATGAAAAAGTATGGACATTGCAGCTGGCACCAAGCCTCGCGCATATTTTGCATATTCAACGGCCATCAGCATGCACCGCGCATCTTCTTCCGGGATTAATCGACTATGATCCGATCACCGGAGAAGTGCTACAAACGGTTGTACTCTAGACAAGAATATTAATTTCCTATATCATTTCATATTGTATTTTTATAAGGAATTAATATGAAATTAAAAGTTTTTTTATGTTTATTGATTGTTGCCTGTAATGCATTAGGCATGGAAGAAAAAAAACTTGTTTACAAACCATATCGGACTACCGGGAATGCAAGAAAAATCAAAGCGCGTGATTTCGATAATAAAATAGGTATTTTAAAGCTAAAGAAAATAATAAAAAATGAAAAGCCTAAAGCTTCAATTGTATCAAGGGTTAAAACACGCGATAAAAATTGTATCTGCGGCACTACTTGTTATCAAAGTTATATTTGCAATAACATTAGTTCATTCAAAATAAATGATGAAAGCTGGATTAACAATTTTTCTGATAATTCAAGCGAGAACAGCGATTACGTTGCGATGCAAGAAAAGCCCGAGCTCAGATCAGAACAGCTCATTCAAATAGAAACAAAGCTTACAAATCTTGTATCTTTCCCAAATGTAGAAGACGAATCCGAGGAAATCAGCATAGTAGATGAGCAAGAAAACATGCTCCATAAATTACGCATTCATAATTTGACTGCTTATCACACCCTAAAAAAAGGTAAGCTGGTATTACAAGAATCTTTTGGAACGCTAGAAGCTAAGTAACGCTCTAATTTGCATCTGATACTTTTGATACGTTATAAAAAAGGTATTCAATATCATCGCAATATAAAACATCGGGATTTTTTGCGCGCATTAATTCAAGTAATTTTGTTTCAGCCTCAAAAATGGTACCAATTTCATCGATTAGGCCCAATCTTAAAGCATCTGCTGCAAGATGAATTTTGGCATCGGCCCATTCTTTGGAATCTTTCAGATCGATCTTTCTATTTTCAGCGACAAGGTTTAAGAACAAGTTATAAGTCTTGCCCATCTCCGATTTTATATATGCTCTATCTGCATCAGACAACGTATGATATGGATTAAAAATTGTTTTATACTGGCCTTCACCGAACAGTTCGACTTCTAATTTTGCCTCAATATTTCCGGTTGTCTTTGCCTCTTTATATTTAGCAAGCTCAAGCGCTACGCCAATCTGGCCAATACTAGAACATTTCGATGCGATTATATAATTGGTGGCACTCGCAATCAAATAGCCTGCAGACCACGCACTTCCTATGATTAATGCTACAACCGGTTTTTTGAGACAAATTTTTTTTATAAGATCATGCAAGGCAGAAAATTGCGCTGCACTGCCACCATTACAATCAATATTGATCAAAATACCAGAAATTTCCTTATCTTTTGCCATGCTGGTGAGTTGAAACATTGCTTGTGCAATATCAAAATCTCCGACTAAGGAAAGTGCTGCTACCTTTGGCTTGCCCGCAGATGGAGATTGTTCATACAAAGGGGCTGGTTTACTAAAATAACTCAACCAACTTCTTTGATTTTCTTCTGATTTGGTACACCCAATAGAAAGTACCGCCACAAGAAATATGAGTATTTTTTTCATAAAAAAAGCCCCTGTAAATTGAATTTAATTTTAAATTTATATTATCAATATTATCTAATGTAAAAATAATAACAACTATAAAAGGCCTTCTGGGATGAATCCTCTTATCATTTTCAGGTTAAAGCTCTCCTGCTTCTTTTAAAGTCAATAGTTTAAGTTATTTGGCCAAAATACCTTATTTTAAAGGGCATTATCGATTGACAATCCTACCACCCATTTGATATATTTATAATAGAAATATATTTAAACAATTAGTCTATATAAGGAGTCAATATGAAATCATTGAATGCTACTTTAAAGAGTCTTATCGTAATATCTGGGCTTTGCGCAGGTGTTTCTTTAACTGCCATGCAAAAAGCGCAAGAATTGCTACCCACTATCCCAAAATCTGAGTGGTATAGAAACGCGTTGGAAGCAAAGATATCAAGTCCACTAAAAGTTGAAACCATCAACAAGACTGGTGGTCTTATTAGATCAATACAACAAGGACAGAGCAAGGACTACTGGTATGCAAATACGCCCGATAAAGGCAAATTTGCAGATGAAAAATTTAATATGGACGCATGGACAAAAGAAGGCCCCCAGTATTTGTTCTTAACTGACCAAAACCATATTTACGTTTTAAATTTTGAAAAGAAACCCACTTACTTTAAAGCTATTCTAGAAAAATTAGCGGTACGATTAAAACCAGGCAGCATTAATAAAATTTCAGCCAATGAACTCATAAAGCTCTCGCAAATTGTCGAAAGAGATTTAACTGATGATATCGATGAAGTTAAACCAGGCCAAACGCTCCATGTGACATTAGAACCAGATGTAGCATATCTTGAACTCACTGCTCAAGAGTAGAAACTATAAGGAGGGCATAAATGCCCTCCTTTATTTTTTTAAAAGCCCATATTTCTCATGAACGCCTTCTGATTTGGCTCTCTACCCAAGAAATCTTTAAGCAGATCATTAGGATCTTTGCTAGCTCCTTTGCCAATAACTTGATCTCTATATCGCCGGCCAATGGCAGGATTTAATAAGCCCTCTTTGCTAATCTCATCAAATAGATCATGCGCAAATACCTCCGACCATAAATACCCATAATAACGGGCGCCGTATCCGGTCAAATGCCCAAATGCCGCATACTGATGATCATCGGAATTATATTGAATACCATACATAAAGGTATTAAATAACTTCTTTCTAAGCTCCTCAATATTTACTTGAGGGCCATTATCAAAGCAATGCAATGAGAAATTGGCCAAATATAACTGCCGGCAAACAGAGAATCCTGAATCATATGTTCTCAATTTTAGAATGGCGGCAATCAGATCATCAGGCATTGGTTGGCCGGTTTGATAATGATGGCTCACCATTTTTAAAATTCCTGGATCTCGCATCCACTCTTCAAGCATCTGCGATGGCATCTCTACAAAATCGCGTTTGACGGCGACCCCTGATTGCGAAACAATAGCAGTACGGCCAAACAACGCATGAATCGCATGCCCAAATTCATGGAAAAACGTGGTAACATCACGATATTTAAGTAAAGAAGGTTTTTCTGCAGTAGCCCTTGGAAAATTAGCCACCACCAGAATTACTGCCAAATTTGCTTTTCCATCCGGAAGATAGATACTTGGCACAATAGTTTGTTCACATGCATGCGTGTATTTGCCTGGGCGTGGGAATAGATCTAAAAAGAGATAGCCCAGAGTTTTTTGCGTAGCCTTATCAATCACTTCAATGAGCTTAACTTCAGGATCCCAAAGTCCCTTTGCCGGCAATTGCTTAAATTCCAGATTAAAAAATTCTTGATAGATTTTTAATAAACTATCAACCGTATGCTGCATGGGGAAATATTCAGCTACTTTATTTTCATCAAGGTTGAGGGCCGTTTTTTTATAATAATTTTTCAAAAAAGCAGTATCCCACGGATATAATTTCCCATCGGAAGTAAGCATTATTGATTCAGGAAGATTTTTAGTAAATTCTTTAAATTCAGCTGCAGCTTTTGCTTTTGCTTTAACTGCAATACCATCCAAGAATTGTTGTGCTCGTGCTGGGTTACCAACCATTTGCCCATCAAGCTCTAGCGTGGCATACGAATCATATCCCAATAATTTAGCCAGTTCATAACGCTTGGCAATTATTTTTTCTAGTACTTCCTTGTTGATTGGATATGCGCGGTTTTGATACACATTCCAAAGATTTTTACGAGTAGTGGCATTTTTACAATTTTCCATCACTTGCACATAGGTCGGCGTATCAGTTCCTAAGGTATAATTGCCCTCAGCATCAGCAGTGAGTGATTTAATAAAGCCCTCACTTAAGCCTTCCAGGCCCTCTTTGTTTACCATTATTTTGCGCTGATCATCGGCAATATTCTTACTAAAATCAATCTCAAATTGCGCAAGCTCTTTTTTAATACGTTTTACTTCATCGAGCTCTTCATCCGGCAGATTAAGCCCTGAACGTTCAAAATCTTTCATCGTTTCATCGAGAAAGTATTTCTGCTCAGCTGTTAAAGTTTCATTTTTTGCATTGCCTTGAGTATATGCTTTGAATGCTGCATATACACGCTTATCACTGGTAACTTCTATCAGATAATTAGAAATTTCAACCAATGCTTCCCGGCCAGCTGCGCGCATTTTTTCATCAGGATTAATTAAATCAACCGTCTGTGAAAGCGCACCTAATATTGCTAAATTAGAAAAACCTATTAAGTTGTCAAAAGCAGCCACCGTATTTGCATAGGTACGCTCACTTTCTGGAATCGCAATAATTGCTTCCAGTTCTTTTTTTGTTTCTTCAATTGCCTGCTTTGTCCCCGCTTTAATTTGTTCAATGGAAGTAGGGAAAATTGCAATTGCATCAGCACTCGATTGTATATTAGTTAGATCATGCGCATATATCATTGTTGGCTTTCTCAAAAAATAAAATAATGAAGCACCAAGAGCTGCAGCTCCAATAATTAGACCAATTCTCATCGTACTACTCATGTACTATCCCTTCGAGAGTTATTTAACTTCTTCTAATTTTTTCTTTAACATAAACCATTCATCTCGCAAAGCAATAGCGGTCTCAAAATCAAGAGATTCAGCCGCTTGCGCCATCTCAATTTCTATCTCAGCAATTCTAGTTTCTATTGCTTGCGGAGTTTCTGGCAAGATTTTTTTCTTTTTCTTTGCTTTATACGTAGAAGCCTCAGCGATTGCTTTTTGCAAATCGGTAATACTTTTGGTTACTTCACGCTTAACACTCACCGGGGTTATGCCATGCTTAGTATTAAAGTCTTGTTGCAAGATTCTTCGGCGATTGGTCTCATCCATTGCTTGCTTCATCGAGTGAGTTATTTTATCCGCATACAGTAAAACTTTCGCTTGCGTATTACGTGCAGCACGGCCAATAATTTGAATCAAAGATCGCTTATCTCGCAAGAAACTTTCAATATCTGCATCCATGATAGCAACCAATGCCAGCTCAGGCAAATCGATACCCTCTCGTAAGAGATTTACCCCCACTAAACAATCAAAAATACCTAAGCGTAATTTCTGCAAAAGCTCAGTACGTTGTGGCGTTTTTAATTCGCTATGCAAATAACATACTTTTATCTGCCGTTCTTCTAAATAACGCGCCATATCTTCAGCAAGTTTTTTAGTAAGAACAATAACTAAACTTCTAAACCCTTTTTCAGTAGTATCTTTAATCTCGCGAACTAAATCATCAATTTGCCCAATACGAGGACGCACCTGAACTTCTGGGTCAACCAAACCGGTCGGCCTAATAATTTGCTCAACAATCGAATCTGAACGCTGTAATTCATATTCTCCAGGAGTAGCAGAAACAAAGATCACATCTTTAAAATAGGTCTCAATTTCTTCGAATTTCAAAGGCCGATTATCATATGCAGATGGCAATCTGAATCCGAATTCGATGAGCGATTTTTTACGTGCATGATCACCCGCATACATGCCACGCAATTGCGGCAATGCCATGTGAGATTCATCAACCACCAGTAAAAAATCATTTTCAAAGAAGTCAAAAAGTGAATAGGGTTTCTCTCCTCGAGCTCTACCATCAAAATGAGCCGAATAATTCTCAATTCCAGAACAATATCCCACTTCTTGCAACATTTCTAAATCATGAGCGACACGTTTTTCGATTCGTTCGCGATACAATGGATTAGAAAGCGTAGGAGCCCAATCCATTAGTTCACTTCTAATGCTTTGCGCTGCAATTCTGAGTTGCTCATCGGTGGTAACAAAAGGTTTTGCCGGGAACACAATGGTATTATCTGCATCGGCAACTACTTGATTATTACCTTTTGAAACCCAAGACATCGCTTCAATCGCATCACCAAATAATTCAATGCGCAGCTTCTCTTTTTGATACGGAATTTGTATTTCTATGGAATTGCCCATCACCTGAAAAGTTCCCGAGCGCCGATCCATCTCATTGCGCTCGTATTGAATATGAATCAATTTATGAATCAGATCTTTTCGGCTTATCTTTTGCCCAATTGTTAACGGTAACGCCAATTTTTTATATTCTTGAGGGTTTCCCAAGGAATAAATACAAGAAACTGAGGCAATAATTATTACATCTTTTCGATGCATTAATGATGCGGCCGCTTCAACGCGTAATCGTTCAATTTCACTATTTACTTTGGTTTCTTTTGGCACATAAATATCTTGTGCCGGAAGATAGGATTCTGGTTGATAGTAATCATAATAGCTTACAAAATAGCAAACTTTATTTTCAGGAAAAAAGAGGGAAAATTCTTCATAGAGTTGGGCAGCCAAGGTTTTATTGGGCGCAAGTACTAAAACCGGCTTATTTTGATTGGCAATGGTGTTGGCAATGGTATAGGTTTTTCCTGATCCGGTTACCCCGAGCAATGTAGAAATACCGGGCCTTGCCTGACTGAGCTTTTTTATTGCTTCAGGCTGGCTACCGGCTGGCTTGAAGGGAGTATGCAACTTGAATAAATTCGCCATGAAAACCTCGCTTTTTGATCATGAAATATGGATCATTTTATGATAGTCTTATTTTGCCAAATTGTCAAATAATGAATTGCCCAAAGTCTCTAAAGAATATCAAAAGGCCCTGCCTGAGCAGAGCCTTTTTTGAAATAAATGTTCTGTGATTGCGTTAGCTTAGTCTAAACACACTTACTGTGGCCTGAACAATAATATTATCTCCCGAGTTATCAGAAAATATTCTTAATTGAAGACCTTCATTCGCTACACTCGTAGTAAAAATAACACCTCCACCATTAGTATAGGTTGCTGTTGCTCCCGGACCATTAAGAGAAACTGCGGTCGAAACATCACTTGCTACTATATTAGTTCCATTTAAAAATAATCCGTATTGCTGAATACTTCCGACGGCTACCGAGGGTACAAATGTTGAAGTCTCGTTAAAAACTTGAAATGAAGCATAGTAAGTTCCGGGATTAGTTAAAGTAATTGTTCCGTTTGAATAGGACATCCCAACTGGTGTAACATTTGAGCTTGGCAGGGGTACTATGGCAGTTGTACCGCTTAGAACCACATTGCTCCCAGTTGTATAAAAACATCCATATGCAACAGTAAGTGCTCCGGTAGCTCCGGTTGCTCCATTCGCACCAGCTGCACCCGTTGGGCCTGTGTCACCAGCAGGACCGGTTGCTCCATCGGCTCCCGTTGGACCAGCAGGCCCACCGGCAGGGCCTGTCGCACCATTTGCGCCCGTTGCTCCAGCAGGACCTGTATCCCCCGCAGGACCGGTCGCACCATCAGCACCAGTTGCGCCAGCCGGTCCGGTAGCCCCATCAGCCCCGGTTGCTCCTGCCGGACCCGTATCACCAGCAGGACCAGTCGCACCGTCAGGCCCGGTTGCACCAGCCGGACCAGTATCTCCGGCAGGACCAGTAGCTCCATCCGCGCCGGTTGCGCCAGCAAGTCCGGTATCGCCTGCAGGCCCGGTAGCACCAGCGGCACCGGTTGCTCCTGTTGGACCCGTGCAACACGGGCCAGTTGCCCCTGTTGCGCCTTTGAGTTGCGCGAGTGCAGGGCCAGTTATCATGCCATTAATAACCAAGTTATTAAGAGTAGTAGTACCGGTTGCATTTAAATTATTAAAATTTCCAGTACCACTAACATTCAAATTATTAGTTACGTTTAAATTATTCGCAGTGCCTGTTCCAAGAATGGTGACATTTTGAACTAATTCATTGCCAGTTACATTCAAATTATTAAATGTACCAGTACCACTAACATTTAAATTATTAGTTACGTTCAAATTATTGGCACTGCCCGTTCCATTAATGGTTATATCATTAACGGTTGTATTGCCTATTACATTAACGTTGTTAAAGGTCCCGGTGCCACCAACGGTCAAATTATTATTAACCGTTTCATTGTTAATAACAGCAGTACCACCGACGGTGAAATTATTAGTAACGTTGAAATTATTTGAAGTGCCTGTTCCATTAACTGTTATATCATTAACCGTAACGGGCCCATTAAAACTCGAGGGGCCTGTAACCGTAAGATTATTAACAGTTAACGTTCCGGTTACCGTAAAATTATTAAAAACAACGGTGCCCGTTCCAGAAACCACAAAATTATTTATAGTCCCAGTGCCTAAAACGGTAAGATTTTGCAGCGTGGCATTATTGCACACATTGAGATTATTACCAAAGATATCACCGCAAACAGTTAGATTATCAGTAATACCTGCATCGCCTAATACTTCTAAGGTAAGATTAGGCCCGGTACATCCGGAAATGCCGCCAGAACAACCGGGGACCGCACGCAGTTCATGCGCAAGTGAATTGCTATTTCTCGGGCCACCCGCAGTTATTGTACCGCAGACATCAAGATCGCCGCCAATTGCTTGGCCGCCAAAAACAACTAACGCCGCCTGAGAACAGCTTGTTACTGGAGTGGTACTGGTGATAAACACCGGTGACAAAAAATCTGATTCTCCAAAAACCTCTAATGGTCCGGTAATGGTCAAATTACCTGCAGTGATGCATGGCGCACTGACTCCGCACGGAAAGAATGCCGGCGTCTGGCATGTGAATCGCACGCTTTCATCATTGATTGATTCTGAATATGCAGAACTACCAAATGAACCAAGCAAGAGTGGTAACAACTTAAGTAACAACTTATTTTTTATGCCCATACTACATACTCCTTATATAATGGCAAAAAAATACATATTCTTATGCATACGAAATTTTAAAAAATCAATCAAGGAAATCGATTAATTCCTAATTTCTTCCAATCAGTTAAAAACTTTGCAATCCCTGCATCAGTTAAAGGATTTGATACTGATTTTTCAAAAACATCCACGGGAATAGTTATGGCATCTGCTCCGGCAGTTAATGCCTCATGAAAATTTTGCACACTGCGAATTGATGCGGCTAAAATTTTTGTTTCATAGCCATAAAAATCGATCATTTCTCGCATTTGAGGAATAAAAGCCATTCCATCAACATCAATATCATTCCAACGGCCCACAAAGGGAGAAATATAATAAACTCCGAGCTTGCACATCATAAGACTCTGAAGTACCGTAAAAACCAAGGTAATATTAAGCTTTATCTCTTCATCAACTAATTTTTTTATTACTTCATAATAGTTTGCATGGCAGGGAATTTTTACCCAAACATTTTTGCCTAATTTAGCTATCGCTTTCGCTTGCTTGTAAATATCATCTGCTTCATGGCGAGTAACTTCCACGCTAATATGCCCTTCGGGCAATAGATTGCAAATTTGCGTTACAACTTTTTTTGGATCTTTCCCTTCTTTGCTTAAGTTGCTAGGGTTTGTGGTAATGCCATCAATAAGCCCCGTTGGCAACCATTTTTTTATTGCAAAGACATCGGCAGTATCAAGAAAAATCTTCATTGCTTTCTCCATAATTGGTTATCGAAGTACATAAAAAACAATCATCGTAACTGCAAACCACAAGCCCGTCTGCACCGGCCAAAATAGGATTATTAAATAGGGTGAAATTTTATGATCGATATAGGTTTTAAAATGGCTTACCCGCAATAACAGTGCATGCAAAATCAAAATGAACAATGAGACATAGGCAAAAAAGAAAAAATATTCTAAATAAAGAAGCTCTCCCGCCTGATATTGATTGCGCAGGGTTTGATGGAGAATAATAAGCGAAAAGAACACTGCGGTATAAGCGCTTACGGTTTTAAATGCATCGGTTTTTAAGTGTCCCTTATAACTTAATAAGAAAATTGCATAAATGGTGAATAGTATAATGAGTAACGGCAGAAGGTAAATTATAAGCGGATTGGTAAGTTTGCGTTCCAAAATGATGTTATAGTGCAACTGAACGTTCTCAGTAACATTGCGAATTGTTTCTAAACCAACCTCATTAATTTGCGAAATGGTTCCAAAACTGAAAAATGACAATTCTTTATTAAAACCAGGAATTACCAATTCACTATTAAGGCCAGGCAATGGATCAATATCAAGTGATTGATATCCACTAAAATCGGGCACTAAAATAATATTTTTTTCAAAATCTGCCGATCCAAGAATGATATTTATATGTACCCGATCAAAAGGGAACCAAGAAAATCGGTGCTTCTGAGCAAACGTTGCTTGCATATTCCAACCAATTAATTCTTCATCACCATCTACCTTTCGAACCACTTCTTCTGCGCTAAATTTTGCCGCATCAGGGAATCGAATTCCCTCTTTAATACCCAATACTTTTTTAATCTTTTGCCACACATAGCCCGCTATTATTACCTCATTAGAATTAGAAAAATTAAGCGATTGAATAATAATGCCGGTAGAAACTGCAATAGGCCTTTGTTCATTCCGCTGCGCGGCATCAAATTCCAGAAATGCCATATATTTATCAATGCCTGTTTGATCACGCACCAGAACAATATTAGAAGGAGGTTGATAATCGGATCTATGCAGAAAGAACCAATAGGCACAAACTGCCCCAGCAAAAATAATAGTACTTAAAATGCACCACACTTTTAATTGTGCAATAGTTGCACGTTCAAGATGACTCAAAATTAAAGCAAGGCATAGCAAAGTTATTACAAAACTGATATATACCCAGATCTCTTGCTTGTGAAGCTCTTCTATTGGTAATTCAAACGATTCGTCTGAAAAAAGCGTTGCTATCGTCCAACCGATAGATGGTATTCGCTCATAGGCAATCCAATGCTGCAGCAAGCTTTTTGGATCATAGTATGAGCCAAAGCCGGTGAATCCTTTCTTGATCTGTTCGGCAATATTTTTTAATTCGGCGTTATTAGTATTTTTGGTGATTTCTGTCAGATTTATTTTTTCTTTTACATATTGTTCTAATGGATGATATACAAACGTATTATGCGATGAAAGGATCACCGCATATCCAGTTTTTCCAATTTCAATAAGCCGCACATGCGCGAGTATTTTGTCTAAGCGATATTCTATAGCTATCACCCCCGCAGGCTTATCGTGATCCGCTAAATAAAATGGGACCGCATAAATAACTTTCTGCTTTTTGGTAGCAGCATCGATAAAAGGATCAGACCACAATGCACCATTCTTGATTGCCCGATCATACCATCCAGTTGCAGATTCGTTTTGAGTGCCCGGCACCATATAATCTTCTTGCGAGACGGTAACTTGTGTTGCGGAATCTTTTCTTGTGGCTTGCAACGCAAAAAGTCTTTTTTCGGGATCATACGCAAACGGCGCAAATGCTACGGTGATGGCATTAATATCCGGTGATTCTTTAAGATCTCGGCTTATTCTTATGCCAATATCCTCTTTTTTAAGCGCGCCAGTTTGTATATCACGAGCAATCATTTGCGCAATGCTTTCAACTTCTTTAATTGACTGATTAATAATGATTGCTTCAGTATGGGCCTTTGATTGAGCCAATTGTTTGGTGTGAGTAAATATTGTTCGATATGCATTATAGTGATTCCATGCCAACCAGATACTAAAGAATGCGCTTATTATAAAAGCAATCCAGAAAAATACTCGTATCGTAGATTCCGCAAAAATATATGAACGAGCATGGCGAATTACAGAAGTATTTCTTAACGCAATTATATAATAACCCGCACACAGCAATAATAAGGCAAGAATAATGCATAAAATCCATCGAGTAATACTCAGAGATTGTAATAATTCGTATTTTTGTATGCCAACACTTAAACCAACATTGAGTTGGGGCACATACAGCCATGCCGCAACAACCTCAACACCAAGTGAGTCAATGGCGCTGCCAAAACCCTGCAAACCAAGAACAGATTTGCGCGCGGGAGTTGCAATATATTTATCAGATGCGGATATTTTCTTAAACGCAACATTACCATATAATCGGGATGGAGCAACAAAAAGAGTCCGGTCTTCAATTGCTTTTACCACAAAAATATCGCCTGTTTTACCCAGGCCTTCATAATTTTGGATAATCGAATATAATTTTGTTTCATCGATCCAAATTGCAACCGCACCAATAAATTTATTACCAGAAAATAATGGTTGTACTAAATACAATGAGGGCTCTTTAGAGAGTATGCTCATACCAAATTCAGTAAAATCAGGAGTGAGCGTCATACGAACGCGTTCAAAAGATTTTGCCAGTATCCCATTGCGATAGGGCTCTTTAAAAATATTTTTATCACCAAAAACATCTATTTTAGTCGTGTAAAAGAGTGCTCCATCGGGGCGAATAAAAATTACATCCCGAAAATTATAGTTTTGTTTATAGCGATTAAAAAATTGATCCAGTTTTACTTCTTCTTTTTTATATTCATCGCTCGCAAGATTAGGATCAAAAAGAGCGCTCAGCGTGATAAAATGTTGGATCATCTGTTGATCTTGAACTAGTTTCGCTCCCTGCTTTTTTTGTTCTTCCAAAAAAGTAATGATCTGTTCTTTTCGTTTTTCAGCAATTTTTTGAAGCTTTGATCCTTGGCGAGCAATAATACTTGATCGTTCATAACAATATTTGACGCATAAAAAACTTGCGATACCAAATAAGATCGCGCAAAGAATTGGAATTATTCTATTTTTGACCATCGATTTCCCCACGCAACATAGAGATCATTGATAAATTGTTCCCATTCTTTCTTTTTTTTGAAAATAGGGAAATTTAGTGGCTGCACTTGAGATTCTGAATCCCAGACAATAGTAAATTGCCCATCAGACCGTAATTTTCCTACATAAATCATTTTCCAACTATTAAGCTCATTGTTATCGGTATATACAATTCCTTCTGGCGCATTAATAACTCGATTATGCATATGCTTTAAAACTTGCTCAGGAGCAGGATCTTCAGCTGCCCTAACAGCATCTGCCCATAAATAGACACTCACGTAGCCCGATTCGGTCCAATCAGAAATTGAGGCATTGGTACCATATCGTTTTTTAAAATTAGTAACAAAGGTATAGTTCTCTTCCCGTTCAATTGATTGGAAATAACTGGCAGTAACATAGTCCCCGGCCATTGCACTTACGCCAAGTTCTGCAAATTCAGTCTCTCCCACACTGCCAACGGACATCACCGGAATTTTTTCTGGCGTAATGCCATGCGATCTGAGTTCATTAAAAAAAACCTCAACCGCATCACCTTGAATCGTATTGATAATTACATCCGGTTGTAATTCTAAGATTTTTTGTATTGATCCAGATACATCAACGTTTTTCCATAGCAGATATTCTTCGCCTACTACTTCAGCGGCAACCGTTTTAAGAGTCTCTTTAATTATTGCTTGCGCAACCCGCGAATAAATATCTTCTGTGCCAATCAAAAAAAATTTTTTGCCTAGATTATAATAGCTCCATAAGGCACACGGAACAATTTGTTGATTTTGCGATGCACCAACCACAACCACATTCGGAGATTCTTCTGCTCCCTCTGAAGTAATCGGATACATTAATACATTATTATATTTTTCTACCACGGCGCGTACTGCTTTTCTGCTTGATGAAGTCCAACACCCGATTATTGCGTACACTTTTTCTTCAACAATGAGCCGTTCTGCTTCTCGCGCAAAAACAGCATCATCGGATCGCGCATCTACAACTATCGGAAGAATTTTTCGTCCCAGAATGCCCCCTTTTGCATTAATTTCATCTATTGCCATTAGTTCTGCATCCACCATCGTTTTTTCACTGAATGCCAAGGTGCCGGTGAGCGAATGCAAAATACCTAATCTAATTGGGGGACGCATGCTATGAATGAGAAAATAGGCACTCAGACCAAGTGCTATTGCTGTTAAAAGTAAGAAAAAAAGTATTCTCATTTCTCACCCACGAGTTGTTTATATGATTTCTTTAATGACACCGCATGGTGATCGACATCAGCCCAGGGATCACCCTCAGCTTTTAATCTGCTCAAGATATTTTTTATAGTAAATTTTTGTGACGTTAATTTTGAATCTTTTACTTCATCCCAAAAAAGTGGGGCTGCAACCGGAGCTTTTTCTTTTGGCCGCACGGCATAGGGCATTACCGATGTTGCGCTGTAGCGATTGCGCAGGGTATCAATAAAAATTTTCCCGCCTCGTTTTGCTTTACGAACTTCCAGCGTGAACTGTTTTGGGCTCTCTTCCATCATTTTTTTTGCCACTGCATAGGCAAAATCGGCAACGTAATCAAAATTATGCACTCGTTTTAATGGCACGTACACATGCATTCCTCGTGAACCGGTTGTCATGGTAAAACAAGGAATTTTTAAGTCATCAAGAATCTCTTTGATTAATAACGCAGCATTGCGAATACTGCCAAAATCATCTTTTGAAGGATCTAAATCAAAAATCATGCGATCAGGAGTATGCAATTTAGTATATTGCGCTAACCATGAATGGATGGTGATTGCCCCTTGGTTAGCAAGATAGACCAATGTGGCGGGATTATTACCAATAACATAATATACTTTTCCACCTTCTTCTTTTCCTATCGGTATTGTTTTTATCCAATCAGGAAAATAACTGCCCGCATTTTTTTGATAAAACGATTGTCCGGTAATTCCTTCAGGAAAACGTTGCATGGTTAATGGGTGATTTTTTATATGATTAATGCAATAGTCAGCAACTTGATAATAATAATTGATGATTGAACCTTTGATGATCTTTGATTTGGGAAACCACACTTTATCAAGATTGCTTAACTGAATTATGCGGTTGCCAATTTTGGTTGAACTCATATTAATCCCACTCGGCATCATGATCATCTGTAATCTGTTTCATGGTGCGCCCACTTAAAGCAGAGACATCTTTTTTAATAGTTTTACGCAAGGTTTTTTTGGGCTCATCTTCCTGTGGGCGTGTCCGGCGTAGCCTTGGCGAAGACGGGTTCATTTTTAATACAATCCAGCTCTCTTTATTAGAAAGCCCTTTGGTTTTTATGAGCGCGTAGGGGCCCCAAATTTTTTTACCTTTAATAAATACTTCTACCGTTCCTCGATCATAACATTCATCCAGAGGAACCAGCTTTCCTTTTTCTTCTTTAATATTTTCAAAGGTACCAGTATCCCACACCATAACGGTCCCGGCACCATAATGGCCTTCGGGGATCATCCCTTCAAAATCACCATATTCCATCGGATGATCATCAGTGGGCATCGCAAGACGCCGCACGCCGCGCGTGGTTGGTAATCCTTTTGGCACCGCCCACGATTTAAGAACGCCATCGATTTCTAAGCGTAGATCGTAATGCAAGTGGCTTGCATCGTGCTTTTGAACAACATAAAGAGGTTCACTTGAAGAAGTTTTTTTTACTTTGCCGTAGGGCTCATATTTGGATGTTTTTTTTAATTCGCGACGAGCGCGATATTTTTTTAAATTTGCTGCCATTGTAATGCATCCTAAAAACAATACAAGAATAAAAAATACAATTTTTTTCATTTTTGTTTTTAGACTGCTTCAAGGCGCTATAAGATTGCAAGAGATACACTATTATCGCAGCACTATACTCATACCATCATGGGCAACACACACATCAATACCACGCTCAATGCCCAATTGCTCAATTTTGTTTTCAACTTTTTTAGTGTCGCCCGCAACAATTTGAGTTCCACAATGGGTGATTATTGCGCGAGGCACTCTTTCCTTTTTGCACCAGCCAAGCTGTGCACGAATTGTGGTATGCCCAAATAATTTTCTATCCTTAGCGCGCACCATAGGCCTTAGGATAGTTGCCCCATCGCCAATGTATAATTTACAATTTTTTAAAGCCCCATGCCGTTGATTAATTGCGACTACATCATGCACACAAAAATAGTATTCTTCCCGGCGGTTATTCGATAGCCAACTGCAGGGCAAATAAGTGAATGTACCACATTAAAAACTTCAAAGGTAATATCGCCAATTTTAAACTCTTGCCGATCATGGATTACCATTTTTTCTTTGATGGGAAATTTTTTAAGCTCTTTAACATTCCAACTTGCTCGCGTTGCATAAACGGGGCATGGCGCGCCATTTTTTAAGCCCCACGAATGATCCGGGTGCGCATGAGTAAGGATAATTGCGTGCGGCTTAATGCGATTAACTTTGCCCAGCCAATCAAGCCCACAATCGATCATGACTCGCGTACCTTTATACGTGATGAGCGTTGAAGTATGCCGATAATGAATTTTTGTCCGCGCTTCTATATAGCCACGCGTGCCAAGAAATGTGATCTTCATGATTTAAATGTGAAAGATCGCACATGCGAAAGTCAACAAAAAAGGCAGACCTTTTTGAGTCTGCCTTTTCATCTTCCTTAAACGAAAATTAATAAATGCTACTACTCTGCGGATTGCGCAACTGGTGCAACTTCAGAAACTTCTTCAAGTTTTTCAACGGTTACTACTAAAGTAAACGTTTCTGTTGGGCCATCGCAGCGCAATGAACCATTGCTTATTTTTGATTCTTGATTGATAGGGAAAGCAAGTTTTGGCAAGCCACGCACCATAAAAGTGCCCGTTTCATTTTTAGTAGCAACGGTAAATTGAATTACTACATTTTCTGCAGTTTCTTCAACCATTTCAGCTTCAATATATGCTGTTTCATCGCTATAGCAAAGTTCACGTTGATTAAGATCAAGGCTCATTCTAGAGCCAGAATTTAAAACTTCACCACGTACTACGCCTGCTGAAAAATTAATTTTTGCAGATGCGTTGCACGCAATTACCAAAAGACTTAATGCGAAAAATTTCATTGTTTTCATAGAGTTCTCCTTGTGAATGTGTCAAAAGTTGTTTAAGGAAGTCGCCCTATTACCACAATCTTTTTTTTAAAATGATGACACATTGTAACAGAAGTATCAGGGAATGCAATTAAAAATTATTGAATAGCAGAATTACTCACGTGATCTTTTATAAATTAACATCGAAATTTTTGCAAAATAATTCTTAGTTCTTTGGGCAAATATTTCTCCGTCGATGTCTTAACAAATTATGTTGATGCTTAAATGACGCTCCGCAACCGGGAGCATCGCATACATAAGGCCGCTCATCGGAATGCATACGTTTATGACTTGTTAGTTGACCATTTGTTTTAAAAGCTTTGGCACAATCTTGTATTTTACACTTAAAACGGTACTCATTAAAAAGAGCTTCTTGTTGATAAGCAGATACCAAATCGCTCTGCTCATTGGAGTTATTAAGTATATATGAAATTGCTGCTTTATGCAGATTGCTCTCCATTGCAGAAATTCTATATCCAATCAAAAACATAGAAATTAAGAAAAACATTCTAATAGAAGTGGCAATCCACTTAAAATAATTATCCATAAATAGAAACCGTAAATTTAATTTAAGCAACAACAAAATTAATCAGTCGATCTTTCACAAAAATAACTTTGTGAACTGCTTTATCCTTGCAAGCCAAGAAACTATCTCTTTTTCGGCTAAAGCTCGCACTTCTTTTTCTTTCGCATCACGTTTTACAAAAATATTTGCACGCAATTTGCCATTCACTTGCACCACAACGTAGTTAATTCATCTGCCGCAAGCTTTGCATCAAAATGTCGGCCATGCGCAATCATGCAATTGTTTGCCACAAATTGTTTGCAATAATTCATTTGCCATATGCGGCGCAAGCACTGAAAGTGCAACTGCAAGTTTTTCAACCGTCTCACGCGAGAGCATCATTGTATCAGCATTGGCATCATTGAGCCATTCCATCATCGCAGAAATTGCCGTATTTGGTTTATAGTGCGCCAAACGCTCTTGATATTCTTTTAAGAACTTATTAAAACGCTGTTTGGTTGGCATATCTTCTTGAACGCCATCTTGCAAAATAGTTCGAGGATTATTTAAATAATCCCACAATCTATTCAAAAAGCGTTTAATGCCTTCCATGCCATTATCTTGCCATTCGCAATCAAGCTCAGGCGGTCCCATAAACATCATATACATGCGCAAAGCATCAGAACCATATTGCATGCTACCATCTCATCCGGATTTACCACGTTGCCTTGAGATTTAGACATTTTTTCAACATGGCCAGATTTTTCTGAATACTTGAGCACCATGCCTTGATTAAACAGATGCGTAAATGGTTCATCAAATGGCAAATATCCTAAATCATAAAATACTTTTACATAAAAGCGTGCATACAATAAATGCAAAATCGCATGTTCAATTCCACCAATATATAAATCAACCGGCAACCAATATTTCATATCTTTTTTATCAAACGGCTTATTTTTTAAATGTGGATTTGGATAGCGCAAGAAATACCAGCTTGAACCTGCCCATTGTGGCATCGTATTTGTTTCTCGCTTTGCTGGCCCACCACATTTTGGGCACGTGGTATTCACCCATGATGTCAATTGCAGCAAGCGGTGATTCACCAGTGCCGGTTGGCTGATATTTTTCAACATCGCGGCAATGTCACCGGCAATTGATCTTCAGGAACCGGAACAATACCATCTTTTATGCAATGAATAATGGAATTGGTTCACCCCAATATCGCTGGCGAGAAAAAATCCAATCGCGTAATTTGTACTTGATAACTTGCTCTGCTAATTTTTTGTTGATTAAATGATGCACAATTTTTTCGCGACCTTCCGTCATTGCATCAAGACCATTAAATGGTCCGCTATTAACTAAAAATCCTGGACCTTCATATGATTTTTTCATGATTTCCATCAGCATCGGTAAGCACCCCTTCCGCTTTAATAACCATCGGGCGCGGCAAATCAAATTTTACCGCAAAATCAAAATCACGTTCATCATGCGCAGGAACTCCCATCACAATCCCGGTGCCATAACCCATCAGCACATATGATGCGGCATAAATAGGAACTGATTCTCCATTTATCGGATTGGTTGCATATGCACCAGTAAATACGCCGGTTTTTTCTTTGCCATCATCAGTATCAGCGCCCATCATGCGGGTGCTCATCACCATATCGCGATATTCTTGCACATCTTGCTTTATCTTCAGCAGTCACTAGATCATTTACCAATGGATGATTCGGTGCAATCACCAAAAAGGTTACTCCATAAATAGTTTCTGGGAATTTGGTAAAAACGGGCAAATCTAATATTTTGCCCGCATTAGATTGTTGCTTTAAAAATAATTTCTACCCCTTCACTTTTGCCAATCCAGTTGCGTTGCATCAGTTTTACTTTTTCTGGCCATTCAAGCCTATCAAGGCCTTCTAGTAATTTTTCTGCATACGCAGTAATTTTGAGCACCCATTGGGCAATATTTTTTTGAATCACGATGTGCCGCATCGCTCACATCTGCCATTCACCACTTCTTCATTGGCAAGACCAGTCAGATCTGTTGGGCACCAATTGATTGGCATTTCTGCGCGATAGGCAAGCCCAGCTTCATACATTTTTAAAAAGATCCATTGCGTCCATTTATAATATTCAGGATCGGTAGTATTAATCTCTTTATCCCAATCATAAATTGCAGCAATTTGCTGCAACTGCCGTTTAAATGTGGCAATATTTGATGCGGTGCCTTGTGCTGGTGGAATTCCTTTTTTTATCGCATCATTTTCTGCAGGTAAGCCAAATGCATCCCATCCCATCGGATGCAAGACATTATAGCCTTCCATCCATTTGATACGAGCATAAATATCAGAAAGCACATAGCCACGCCAATGGCCCACATGCAATCCTGACCCAGAAGGATACGGAAACATATCTAAACAATAGAATTTTTTACCATTTCCGGCAGGCTTGGTTTTTGCCGGCGGATTTTTTGCCCAGATCTTTTGCCATTTTTCTTCAATAGATTTAAAATCATAACTCATGGAATGTCCTTTGACATGCAGAAAAAAAGAATAATTGTATTGTAACATACAATATAATTTTGCCAAAATTCTAAAGGAAAAAACTATGAAATTTGCACTCTTGCTTGCAATCACTGCACCGCTCATTACTGTTCCCAAAAAAATTAAAAATATGCAGGCAAGATCAGAAGCATTACATTTGCTTGATCAATTGCTGATTGAATCTGACAAATCCCATATTTTAACCGATAAAAAAAGCAAACTTTTGCGCGCTCGGTTGTAAGGATCATAATGAAAAATGAAAACATTCTGGTAGTCAGACGGGAAAAGCTGTTCCCTGAAACTGCTTTTCAAGGATTGATTGCCGCCAATACACAATCCTTTCTTGAAACCATTATTAAAGAAAAAGAATTTAGACCGCGACCACTCATGGAAGATGATCAAAATTATAAGCAAATTATTCCTTATTTACTTTTTAAATTTCAGGATCGCTACTTCTTAATGCAACGCAAGGCAACCAGCACCGATCAACGGCTCAAAAATAAGTATTCTTTAGGAATTGGCGGCCATATGCGCGAAGAAGATATGGGAACCGGTTCCACTATTTTTGATTGGGGCAAACGAGAATTTCATGAAGAAATTGCTTATGAAGGCAACTTAAAAATCAGCCCTGTGGGAATTCTTAATGATGATAGCAATCCCGTAGGCCAAGTTCACTTAGGCCTGGTTCTTCTGCTTGAAGGAGATACTGCCAACATCAAGATTCGCTCAGAACTCAAAGGCGGCCAATTGTTAACAGCCCAAGAAATTAAGGACTTTTATCCAGATATGGAAACGTGGAGCCAGATTATCTTTGATACACTCTTGAACCCGCAGCTTAGCACCATCCACAACAATACTCAAACACAACAATCAATGTGTTAATGTGAAGATTTTAAGGTAATTGGCACTGCCGGCTTGTGTTTGAGATAGTCCTTCACAATTTTCAGTGCATCTTTATCAAAAGTTTTAATTATTTCTTTATTAATGCCCGCAGTAACAACATTGGTAGTCGTCATCACAGAAGTTTTGGCAACGTATTCCAGGCTGCATTTAAAGATAGCATTTGCAGTGCCAACAAGTATTTCTCTTGTTTCAATCCAATGTTCAGCAAAATCATCTGCAGGATACTTTTTGTATTGATTAAGAATACCTTTAAGTTGTGCGTGTCCTCTGCAATCAAACAGATAATTGTAACATTCCTTGTGAATTTCTATTAAAGGCTTCAGAGGCTCCCGAGGGGGCCTCATCGCTTTTACATTTTGAATCTCTAACTGTACTTCTTTAGGGGGGTTCATCGCTGGTAAGCCACCTGAACATACGGCCGCCATAACCCAAAAAGAATAAGGGATCTTCATAGAAAACTCCTCGAGCTACATGTAAATTTTGGGTGTAAGCATAGCCACAAATAGCCCAAATAGCAATCTAAATGCCAGAGTTGCTATCTGAAATTAATGTGCGTTTGTAAAATCAAAATGCTTATGATACCCTATTTATACGTATTTTACGCATTTTTTAACCCTATAACCCTTATTCCCCATAAGGTTTTGGCTTCCCGCCAAAAAGGAACATTTTCTATGTCAAAAGAAGTCATAAAACCCAGCCAATTTGCCCATGCTGATCGCGCCGCCTGCTTGAAGAACAGCCTTATGTAAAAGCGAAGAACAATTAAAAGATCTTGCGGCCCTTTATAGTGGTATGCTCGATAATGTTAACACCGGCAAATTGGTAAAGGGAACCGTTCTTAAAGTTGAAAATGATGGCGTTTTAGTCGATATCAACTTTAAATCTGATGGCTTTATTCCTCGCTATGAATTCTCTGAACATGAACTTAAAAAATTCAAAACCGGCGATGCTATTGAAGTTATTCTTGATGAATTAGAAAGCTCAGAAGGCAACGTTGTCCTTTCTTATGAAAAAGCAAAAGCGCTTCGCGCATGGGATGAAATTACCCGTCTCTTTGAAGAAGGCAAACCTGCTGAAGGTACCGTTACTCATAAAGTTAAAGGTGGCTTAAGCGTTGATATTGGTATTCCTGCATTCTTGCCTGGATCACAAATTGATCTTCAACGAGTAGTTGATTTTGATCAATATGTTGGTCAAACCATTACCGCATAGCATTATCAAAATTAATAAAAAACGCGGCAACGTTATTATCTCTCGCCGTAAATATCTTTCAGACGCACGCTCTGAATCACGCAAAAAAGTTCTTGATACTCTCTCTGAAGGTCAAGTTATTCAAGGTATGGTTAAAAACATCACCAATTATGGTGTATTTATTGATATCGGCGGTGTTGACGGACTTCTTGCATATTACTGATATGACCTGGGGCCGCATTTCTCATCCAAGCGAAATGGTAAAAATCGGCGATACTATTACCGTTAAAGTACTTTCATTTGATAAAGACAATGAAAAAATCTCTCTTGGCTTGAAACAATTGACCGACAATCCATGGGAAAAAGCAGCTGAATCTCTCAAAGTTGGCCAGAAGATTAAAGGTAAAATTGCAAGCATCACCGATTATGGCCTGTTTGTAGAAGTTATGAAAGGCGTTGAAGGCTTGTACACATTTCTGAAGTTTCTTGGACCGATCGCATTAATGATCTTCACAACAAATTCAAAGTTGGTCAAGATATTGAAGTCTTGTTGTTTCTCTGGATAAAGAAAACCGCAGAATGTCATTGAGCGTTAAGCAACTTGAGAAAAATCCATGGGAACAAGTTGAAGAACAATTTAAAGTTGGCCAACAAGTTAAAGGCACCATCAGCAACATTACTGATTTTGGTATCTTCGTTCAATTGCTGCCGGGAATTGATGGCTTAGTTCACATTTCTGATCTTTCTTGGACTGAACATATTGATCACCCAAGCTGATATTTATAAAAAAGGCGACACGGTTGAAGCGGTTGTCTTAGCAGTTGATAAAAACAATAAGAAAATCTCTCTTGGTATTAAACAACTTCAACAAGATCCATGGGATAATATTGAAAAAGAATATCCAGTTGGCAGTATCATTGAAGGTGAACCGTTTCAAAAATCACCAATTTTGGTGCATTTGTTAAATTGCCAAGCGGCATTGAAGGCTTGTTCATATTTCTGAACTTAGCTAATCACAATGTTAACAAAGTTGAAGATATTCTTAAAGTTGGTCAAAAAGAGCAATTTAGAGTGATCAACGTTAACAAAGAAGAACGCAAACTTGGCTTAAGCCTGAAAAAAGAAGGTGCTTCTGAAGCTACTCACGTCAAGAAACTGAACGCAAGGCAAGCAAAGCTACCAAAGTGAGAAAAAGCTGAAACAGCAAAAACCTACTGTCACCAAAAGCTAAGAACTCTCTTCCAATTAGAATTGGAAAAATATGCTGCGCGCAAGAAAGAAGACGAAGACGACAAGGAATGACATGAACGCACCTTTGCAATGATCAAACCCGATGCAGTTGCCGCTAAAAATAGTGGCAAAATCATCGATATGATCGAACAAAATGGTTTTACTATTGTTGGCATGCGTAAACTCACCATGATAAAAAGAAAGCGAAGAATTTTATGCAGTGCATAAAGAACGTCCGTTCTTTGGTGAACTTGTTTCATTTGTAACATCCGGACCGGTGGTAGTGATCGCTCTTGAAAAAGATAATGCAGTAAAAGCATGGCGCGATCTTATGGGTGCAACTGATTCACGCAAAGCTGATAAAGGAACCATTCGTAATCTGTTTGGAACCGATATTGGCAAAAATGCAGCACATGGTTCAGATTCAGCTGAAAACGCTCAGATTGAACTTAAGCTCTTTTTTCCTGAATTATAATTAGCAAACAACATGGGGGAACTTGCGTTCCCCCTATTTTTTTTAAGGAATTTAGCATGAGAATCACTAATTCAAATTTTTACTTTATTACCTTCACCGCACTAGCAGCACTCTTAATAATTGGCCTTTATTTCTTTTCACGCAAAGATAATTGCTGTGGCGACTGCCATGTGCATGGTGAGCATGCCGCAGAACAAGTAATTGCTGAAACTCCTGCTGTAGCAGAACAACCAACTGTTGAAGCAACTGCGCCTACAGAAAACTCACTGCAAAATATTCAGCCTGACCTTGCTCAAGAAGCGGCAACTCAAAATCTCAAATAACCGAAAATTAAGAAAACAAATCAAAAAGGAACGAATTAATATTTCGTTCCTTTTTTTTGCTATTAGATGAGTTTAAAAATCAAAAAATTAAAAAGAGAATTTGCGATAAATAAGATATAAAAAAAACGTGCTTCACAACCTTTGAATAATAAGCAAAGCGCTGCACCTTCAACGATAGAGGTCAATAAAGAAGAGAACATAGCCATGATTAGTGATATCACTAATGGAGATAAGTTTTGATGGCTGGGTATAAAATCAAGTCTTCGTCCATCATTAACGCCAAGTAAAAAAAAGGTCGCAGCAATTACAGTAAAAATTAAACTAATGCCAACCACAGAAATTAAGGCGAGAACTATACTATGAAATTTGTCACCAATTAACATATACACGGTAAAAATATTTGTTGCTAATAATAAAAGGTAAAATCCCCCCTTATCCACAAAAGAATAACCCAGCAACAATGCTCCCAAAAATATGAGGATCGCTATCATCGTATCTTTTTTCATTCGCTTAAACATTTCCCACTCCTTTATAGATCAAATTCATAGTTTCAAACATCATGTTTCAAGATAGAATTTTTTGCTATAGTTAAGAAACAATTTTTAAAATCGAAAAAGTGAAATAAAAATTGAAGAGGGTTGGTAATGACCGCCAATAAAAAAATATTAAGTGCGATATGTGGATTGGCACTTATTGCATTCGTAATTGCTTATACATTAAAATCACCATCTCAAAAATTGTACAACACACAAGAACTCAATGAGATAATCGATGATCTGTATATTGATGTGACCGGATTTAGCATCGGCATGCAAGAACGTGAATTTATTGAAGATCAAGGCGGCAATCCAACTTATGGTGAAATTACTACTGAATCCGTTGGACAATTATTACACGATTTACCGATAACCGCCCACGATGTCTTTTTTGATTTAGGCTCAGGCGTTGGAAAAGTATGCGTACAAGTTGCGCTGACAACTCCTGCCCATGCGATTGGAATCGAGCTATCACCCAGCAGATATCAAGGGGCGCAACTCATTAAAAAAGAGCTGATTAAACGAAAGATTCTCACCAATCCTGATAAATTACAATTTATCGAACAAAATATTTTAAACACTAATCTGAGCCAAGCGACGGTAATCTTGATGTGCTCCACCTGTTTCTCAGATGGATTAATGGAAACACTTACCAATAAGATGGCACAAGAATGCAAGAATGGATTACGCGTAATCACGCTCAAAGATTTGCCACGGCATGAAAAATTTCAGCGTATCAAAACATACGAATTGCCAATGTCATGGTCGCAAGCTTCACCGGTGTATTTGTATGAGCTGCAAAAATGAGTTCCCCCCCTCCCGTTCGCTTCGAAGGAGGCCGAAGGCCGATTTGAGAAGTTTTTAATTTCTCGACTCGCACAAAATGCTCGTTCGAACCGAACGGCGATAATTTTATATTGCTTATACCTGCTATTTTGTGCTACTTTAAGATTGAACTTTAAATCCACACAAAAGGATAGCGATGATTTATAAAAGAGACTCCCTTAAAAAACTTAAGCGGATCAGCAAGTTGCCTGTGGTTGCCATACTTGGCCCACGCCAATCCGGCAAGACAACTCTGGCAAGAAACTATTTTAAAAAGCACTTGTATTTCTCTTTTGAACATCCTATGGTGCGCGAATTCGCCACCTCTGATCCAGAAAGGTTTTTACGCGAGCATGAAAACAAACATGGCATCATACTTGATGAGTTTCAAAATGCTCCTGAGATTCTTTCTTATATTCAGCTTGCAGTGGATGAAAAAAAGCATCCGGGCTATTTTGTTCTCACTGGGTCTCAGAATTATTTAATGAATGAAAAAATATCCCAATCACTGGCTGGAAGAGTCGGCATCCTCACCTTATTACCTCTTTCATTGCACGAATTAAAAGAAAATAAACTTTGGGATTCTAATATTGATACTCTTATGATCAAAGGCTTTTATCCTCGCCTATACAGTGAAAAACTTGAGCCATATGACGTATACCCTGATTACATACAAACGTACATTGAGCGAGACGTGCGCAAACTCAGTAACATCGGTGATTTGCGTACTTTTCAAAAATTTATGGCACTTTGCGCAGGAAGAATTGGCCAACAACTAAACTTAACCGATATTGCAACCAATTGTAGCATTAGTGCTCCTACTGCAAGTAAATGGCTTTCAATTTTGGAGGCAGGATATATTGTATACATTCTTGCCCCATATCATAAAAACTATGATAAACGTCTCACAAAAACACCAAAACTTTATTTTTATGATACCGGTCTTGCCTGTAGCCTTTTGGATATAACTTCACCTTCAATAATCAGTGTTAGTCCGTTTAGAGGGCATCTTTTTGAAAATTTAATTATTGGCGATCTGTGCAAACAATATTTTAATCAAGGCAAACGGCCACCTCTTTATTTTTGGCGAGAACAAAATGGCAGAATTGAGATAGATTGTATTATTGATCAAGGTTTACAATTAAATGCCCTTGAAACCAAAGCATCAGAAACAACAACATCAGCATTTCTTGATAATTTAGCAGAATGGAATAAGCTATCAGGCACATCTCCTGATGATAACTATCTTATTTATGGTGGAAAGCATAGCCAAAAAAGAAGCCGTGGCAATGTGATGAGCTGGCAATCTATTGGAACACTCGCTGATGATCTAGAAAAATCACTCAATAAATCTTTGAAGAGAAAACAAAAAACAATTAAAGATTAAAATACTTATTCTTTTTCTTCCGTAACTTCAGAAGCTGCCTTCATTTCAGATTCCCTGCCCATTTTTTTGACAGCCTCATCAAGAATGCCATTCACAAATTTATAGGCATCTCGCTCTGCAAAGCATTTAGCAAGTTCAATAGCTTCATTCATCACGATATTTGCTGATGTTTGAGTATTATGCAATTCCCAAAGTGCAAGCCGCAGAATTAATTTAGTACAAAGACCGATGCGATCAAAGCGCCAATTGTGTAAAAGTGGTTTTATGGTTTCATCGAGTGCATCACGGTTATCGATTACCGTTTTTGCTATCGTGAAAACTTCACTATCAAAGGGAATGGCCAATTCAAAGCCACGATTAAAATTATCAGTAATAGATTCTAAAGAAATGCTATAATCAAATGCATCCATGGCATACAGAAGATGCAAAATTAATGATCGCACTTCACGGCGCGATAAATCATTATAAGAAACCGGATGATTTATTTCTTCAAGATTTTGATCATGATTCATATCAGAACAAACGCTGCTCATCGAGGTAAACTCCATCATTGATTGGGATTTTATTTCTTAATTCGCTCAAGATATGTTGAGGTACGTGTGTCAATTTTCAGAACGTCCCCTTCATTGACAAACAACGGAACTTGGATAACCAATCCGGTCTCAAGTGTTGCGGGTTTATAACCAGCGCCTTGAGCAGTATCACCTCGAACTCCGGGAGGAGTTTCTTTAACTTCTAATTCCATGAAAAGAGGTGGAGTAACGGCAATAGGCTTTTCTGAGAAATAAAGAACTGTGTAAATAGTTTGTTCTTTGAGAAAGTCTAATACTTCATCAAGTTGGCTTTTATTGAGTATAACTTGCTCATAAGATTCCTGATCCATGAAATTATAATCATCGCCTTCTGCATATAAGTATTGCATTTGTTTATATTCAAGATTAGGATCCGCGAATTTTTCGCCAGAACGGAAAAGCTCTTCATGAACAAGTCCGGTAAGCATATTTTTCATTCTGGTACGCACGAATGCGCCACCTTTACCGGGCTTTACGTGATGGAATTCAAGAACCATATAGGGCGCATCGCGAAATAAGATTTTGGCGCCTTTACGAAAATCTGAAGTAGAAATCACCATTAATCCTTTATAAACAAAAAAGATGTTATATGATTTAGTATAGGAAAGCATTTAAAAAATGCAATTATATTTGCAATAAAAGGATTCCCATGCGCACGCTTAATGTTACCGATCCAGAAATATTCACCATTATCCACGAAGAAACGCTTCGGCAAGAAAAAGAATTAACCCTTATTGCCTCTGAAAATTATGCTTCTACCGCTGTTTTACAGGCTTCCGGTTCTGTGCTTACCAATAAATATGCCGAGGGCTACCCGGGCAAGCGGTATTATGCCGGGTGCACCAATGTGGATCAAGCTGAATTATTAGCCATTGCGCGATGCAAAAAACTATTTAATGCCGAGCATGCCAATGTACAACCGCATGCCGGTTCTCAGGCAAATATGGCAGTTTATTTTAGCATTTTAAAGCCAGGCGATACTATTATGGGCATGAGTCTTGCTGAAGGGGGCCATTTAACCCATGGGCATACGGTAAATTTCTCAGGAAACCTCTATAAATCGGTAGCCTATGGTGTTAATAAAGAGACTGAACTCATTGATTATGATCATGTAGAAAAACTTGCTCACGAACATAAACCAAAGCTGATAATTGCCGGAGCTTCAGCCTATTCTCGCATCATTGATTTTGAACGGTTTGCTCACATTGCGCACAAGTATTGGCGCCTATTTTATGGCCGATATTGCCCATATTGCCGGTCTTGTTGCCACTGATTTGCATCCAAGCCCCATCGCAGTCGCCGATTTTGTAACAAGCACCACCCATAAAACATTACGCGGCCCGCGCGGAGGCTTGGTAATGTGCAAGCAAACACATGCAGAAGCTCTTGATCGGGCAATAATGCCGGGTTCTCAAGGGGGACCATTTATGCAAGTAATTGCCGCAAAAGCGGTTGCTTTTCAAGAAGCGTCACAACCAGACTTTGCACGATATCAAAAACAGGTAATTGCTAATGCCCAAAACTTTGCGCAAAGCTTGCAAACAATGGGCTATCGCATTGTTGCTGGCGGCACCGATAATCATCTTTTTATGGTGGATTTACGCAGCAAGAATATCACTGGACGCGCCGCAGAAACTGCATTAGAAAAAGCGGGAATTAATGTGAGCCGTAGCTGCATTCCTAATGACCCGCAAAAACCCTGGATTACCAGCGGAATTCGCATCGGGACACCCGCAATCACTACCCGAGGAATTACCAAAAAAGAAGAAATCCAAGAAATTGCACAACTCATTGATGATGTGGTCAGAAATCATGAAAATGAGATGCTTTTGAAGACTATTAAAGAACAAGTAGAGATTTTTTGCGGAAAATATCCTATTTATACCCTCTAATTAAAAATGTACAATTGGTATTTTTTCACATATATTTATTATCAATACATGCTTTATTAAACATCTGATACATTTAGGATAATCATGCATAAGTTAAAATTGAGTATTTTAGTTTTTAATTTCTTTATGGCCTGTTCGCATACTGCCTTTGCGATGCAGCCAGAGGAGAAAGCACACTTGATACATAGGCTCAATAAATTAAATGAGGCTCTCAATACTCCTGCGGCAGATCTTGCTAAAGTTGTACAAGAAGCTGAAACGATAAAAGATATGGCGTATTATTTAGAATTGCCTCTTGCTGCCCGCGCACAAGCAACTATTGATAGAGCAAATCGTTTGCTAAATCCACCTGCTCGGCCAGCACATACTCCTGCTCAACGAAGATTAATATTTCCTGCACCAGAAGATATGTAATAAGAAAACATAAAATATTAAAAGAAAAAGCCGACTACGATTAATAGTCGGCTTTTTCTTTTACAAAAAAATTTAGAACGTATAGCGAACTGCTACCGTTACTGGGAATCGTAATTCAGCACCAATACTGCCGATGAACAAGTTATTAAATCCTGATACTGTTGGATTGAAAGTAATTATGGAATTAGTCTTAGGGCCACAGCTTGCAAGGATGCCGCCCGTCAAAACAAATGACCAATTGCCGCAATAACAAAGATCAAACCCAAAATCTAATCCACCACTTGGAACAGTATTACGCTTGAGTAACTCAAGATCAGTAGTCAAGGTAGTTGGAGATATGATAGTAACGGTAGAGCTAAATCTTACCCGATTATGATGAACCAAGCCGGCCTTAACCCCTAAAAAGAATGAAAGCTTTTCGCACCAGCGATCAAAATAATAACGGCCACCCACATAAAGATCGTAGAGTTTATACTTACTATTACTAAATACGAGCGTTATTGGAGCTGCGCTTGAAGTTGCTAAAGAAACATCATTTTTCGCCTTTGCTTGTGAATAATCGAATTCAAAATAAACTCGAACATTATCTGAAACCGCATAGCCAAATTGTGCTCCAATGGTCCATGGTAACTTATAGAATTTACTAAATTTTGGAATACCAAATAAAGCAGTTACGGGGTTTACTGTTGGCCCGGCACATTGAACTCGTGAAAATTGGCCACGATCATGCCATGAAATGGGCAGAATACCTGCCTGGGCTTGAAAATCCAATGCACCACAATACAATGGATTACATCCGCATACATAATCATTGCAACGGGTACGGCACTCTATCCCTTGATTATCATCATATGCTCTTGCGCGCGCCGATACCGCAAACATGCAGGCTAATGCAAGTAATGAAAAATACTTGCAACGTATAAATTTCATATACAATCTCCTTTTACATGGAATATATATAACTGAATGTTAGACTACTCCAGTTATTAAAATAAAATCAAGAATCGTGAAAAAAGTGATATTAATAATAAAGGCACCGAAATTCGGTGCCTTTATTAGTTTTCGTGAGCGTAATAGCGTATTAGAAGCTATAACGAACTGCTAAAGTTACTGGGAAGCGAAGTTCGGATCCGATTGATGCAGTGAGCAAACTAGTAAAGCCGCTCAAGTTTGGATTTAATGGTAACGGAATAAGACCAACACCACGTGGACCACATGAAGCAACAACTTCGCCGGTGAGCACTAATGACCAGTTACCGCAGATGCAGTAATCAAGACCAATATGGCCACCGCCGCTTACCACAGTGCTGCTATTGTTAAATGGCTGAGCAGGAATATTAACAGGCCCCAATGAAGGAATTGCTATTAACAGTGCCACATTTTGTTTTTTGTGATGAGTGAATCCTACTTTACCACCAAAGAAGAATGAAAGGCGATCGCACCATCTATCCCAATAGTAACGCGCTCCTACATATCCTTCAAAAAGTTTATATTTATCAAAATTGAAGGTAACTGCGCTGGTTGGGGTAGAAAAATCGGTGTTAATTAATACATCGCTTTTTGCTTTTGCTTGTGAATAATCAAATTCTACATACAAACGGGTATTATCTGACATTGCATAACCAACTTGACCACCAACGAGCCAAGGAGTTTTGAACAGCTTGCTGAATTTTGGTGATGCGTTGTAAAGAGATACCACGGGAGTGGTCAATGTGCAATTAACCGCAGTGATTGGACCACGATTGCGCCATAAAATTGGATTCACACCAAATTGCACTTGTAAATCCCACGCTCCGCAATATAACGGATTGCAACCACATTCATATTGGCGCATACAACAATCGCCACCATTATTCATGTAGTCATCACGGCTCGCTTGCGCTGTGCCACTCAATAGCATCGCGAGCATCATTAAAGAAAGACATTTTGCAGTAAGATTTTTCATATTTATCCTTTTTTAAAAAGTGTTAATACTGCAACCAACTATAGACTACTCACAAGAATCAGAAAAAATCAAGCTTTGCAGATGAAATAAAAGAAGGCACTTGGATTGAGTGCCTTCTTTATTAGTTTTTGTTAGCGTGAAATAGCGTATTAGAAGCTATAACGAACCGCTAATGTTACTGGGAAGCGAAGTGCAGTGCCAACGCTTGGGGTAAAGATATCAGTGAATCCGCCAAAGCCAGTACCTGTTAAGTGAATTGCGCCAACGCCGCGAGGACCGCAGGTAGCAACAACTTCACCAGTTAGAACTAATGACCAGTTACCGCAGATGCAGTAATCAAGACCAATATGTCCACCAGCGCTTAATCTTGTAGAGCTGCTATTAAACGGTTGTGATGCAAATGTTATCGCAGTCACTGTTGATGGGAATGCAGCAGCAAGAACTACATTTTGTTTTTTATTATGTACAAATCCAACTTTACCACCCAAGAAGAATGATAAGCGATCGCACCATCTATCCCAATAGTAACGTGCTCCTACATAACCTTCAAAAAGTTTGAATTTATCGAAGGTAAAAGAAAGTGTACCAGCTGGAGTAGAATCGCTGGTAAGTGCAACAGCATCTTTTGCATTCGCTTGTGAATAATCAAATTCTACAAACAAACGGCTGTTATCTGACATCGCATAACCGATTTGACCACCCACAATCCATGGGGTTTTAAATAGTTTGCTGAATTTTGGAGCATTTGTGAGCACTGGCACAACCGGTGGGGTTAACGTGCAGTTAACTGCTAGAAATGGCCCGCGATTCCGCCAGGTAATTGGAGCTACACCGCCTTGGAATTGTAAATCCCATGCGCCGCAATATAACGGATTGCAACCACATTCATACTGACGTGGACAACAATCGCCATTTGCATAGCCATCGTTACTTGCTTGCGCATTGCCACCAAGCAATGAAGCAAGCATTAATAAAGAGAGGTATTTTGCAGTAAATTTTTTCATATTTACCCTTTTTTTTAAAGTGTTAATACTGCAACCGACACTAGACTACTCACATTAATCATAAAAAATCAAGAGTAATATTTAAAAAAACTAACCCAGATGCCGCGCATGCAAACATCTGGGTTTTAAAAAAGTTCGTATTTACGCTTTAAAAGCTATATTTAAGACCGAAAGTTACTGGGAAATATAATTCTGTACCTGTACCGCCAACAATTAAGTTGCTTGGAAGAATAGATGGCAATTGGGTACAGTTACTGGTGATTACAAGATTACCTTCACCATTCGATTTTGGTCCGCATGATGCAACAATTTCACCCATAATCATGAATGACCATCCACAGCCAAGGCACCAGTCAAACCCGGCATTTATACCAGCAGCAGGGCGAGTATTTCTCAGGAAAAAAGGAACTGTGGCTGTTCCAGCCGCTATTTGCAATGGAAGAGAAGCAGGGCATGAGCTAGAGGTTATAGTAGAAGGAGAAGCAAGACAAATTGATTTATGGTGAACCAAACCAAATTTCGCACCAAAAAATACTGCTAAACGATCGCACCAATAACGGCCCCAATAAGCTCTTCCACCAATATAGGCATCATATACACGATAGTTATCATTAAATGTCAAGGTAACCGTAACCGTATCGTTGGGAATAACAATGCCTTCTTGCGTAAATACACGGCGTGACGCAGACCGATAATTAAATTCTAAATAAAATTCGAAACAATCAGTAAATGCATAACCAATTTGTCCACCGGCAATCCATGGTAGATGGAAAAATTTCTTAAATTGCGGCAATGGATGCAAAATAGGAACAATATCTTGACCAAATGTTGTTGCTAATGAATTACACGAAAGTGCAGAAAAATCGCCACGATCTCTCCAGCTTAATGGGGCAACCCCACCGCGCAACCAAATATTAAGCGAGCCGCAATTCAATGGGCATCCGCAATCGTAATCCGGCTCACAATCGCTTTTTTGACAGCAATCACTCTCAGAATATACTCGTGCAGTTATCATGGTAGGCGAACTTACCAGAAATCCTAACAGAAGGATAAAATACATACGAAGGCGAATATTTTTCATGATCTTCCTTTATTTAGAAATAATAACATCAAAAATTATGCTATCCATAAAGTTTAAAAAAATGCAAGACATTAGATGTGTCTTGAAAAAAATTAGAATCTATACTTCAATCCAATAGTTATTGGAATTGCTATTTCAGTACCAATTGGTCCGACAATAAAATTATTAGGCGCTAATACCGGATTAATAAAAATACTTTGAGTCAAAAAATCGAAAGGGATATTTGCATTTGAGTCAGGCCCGCAGTTTGCGACCAATTCACCCGTTAAAACTATTGAAAAGTCGCATCCAACTTCATAAACCAATCCAATATTTGCTCCAATTGCCGGAACTGTATTGCTAAAAAATAATGGCAAATTTGTTGAAACAAATAGAGTTGGTGGCGGCACAATCACCGAAGCGGTTGTAAAGGTAAAATTAATTTTTGAGTGATGCGCAAATCCCAATTTTCCACCTAAAAATAATTCAATATCATCACGCCAACAGAGTCGCCAATATGAGCGCATGCCGATATAGGCATCTACGATGTGATAATTATTTTTTGGCATCATTGCAAAGCTAATAGTATCAATGTTAGGAACAACCAATTGATTTAACGTGAGTGTCCGCGCATGCGATTGCCGATAATTTAATTCCGCATATACTTCTTGATTTTCATAGAATGAGTATCCACCGTGCAATCCCAAATACCAGGGCACTGAAAATAATTTATGAAACTGTGGCATTGTAAAAAGTGGAACATATACACTTGGCAATTGTAATACTGATGTGGCATTACATGAAATCGCTGCAAAATTCTCCCGTTGTGCCCAAAAGATGGGAGCTGCGCCTGCGCGCACTTCAATATTAATGTCTTGGAAGCATAGATCAAATCCCCAACAATTATAGAAAATTAAAGAACAAAATAGAGCAAATATTTCTACAAAATTAATCGTTCTTTTCATATTTTTTCCATTATTCTTTATATAACAGTAACAGCATCAGCAGTGATGCGTATGCGCGTGCCATCGCGTTTGGTGAGCACATATCCAGCAAATGCTTGCTCATTATAGTTCATGCAATGATCTTGCAAGTATAAAATAGCAACTTCTTCCCCAAGTAAAATTCCTTGTTCGCCATCAATGCGATAATGCACGCCAGCAAAACTTCTTGCAAGGGCAACATTTGAGGCTAATTTATCAAGCTCGCAAGCAACGGTTAATAGATTTTCACCTTGATTTGCAAGCGGCACTAACTGAGTAGGATTTGATGGATTTGGCTGAACCGGTGTGACAACTGTTTTAATCAATGTTGTATCTTCAAAAAAGGCTTTAAGAATAGTAGCACATGCACCGGCTACGGTCGCATGCCCTGAGGGATACGTCGGATGCGCAGGGCTTCCTTCTGGATACATTTGCGCAAATAAGTACGTTGCAGCTTGAGTAGGAGTTAAATTATTATCAGGATAACTTGCCTGAAGTGTATTATTAGCAAGAATTTTATTAAGAACATTGATTCCCGCATGTGAAACAAATAATGAGTTATCTAAACTGAATGGATTTGACCCAGACACTTTGGCTAGCTGCACCAATCCAGCAAAAGCTTCTGGGCGCAATGCACGGTTGCATCTCCACTTTTGTGCCCACGCAGCTTTCATTGCTTCAACCGCAACCCCTTCAACCATGCTAAACATTTCAATTATGCCCATGGTAGCAAATGCCGCTTCATTGGGCATACTGCCATTATAATATGGCAATGCTGAAGAATAAGGAAAGCCATATCCATTTAAAATATATGCAGCATAAAAAAATGATTCACAATTTATATCAAAGTGAACAAAACTGCCCCAATCTCTGCCAGTAATAATATAACGCTTATTAACCGGATCATAATCATTAACCGTATATGGTTTAGGGCAAGTACCATTTTCAATTGCTACAAAATCTGCAAAAGAAACACCAAATTGTCGCCCCTGCGCAATAGGCCACTGCTGTACTAATTTAAAAAAAGGAGCGGGATTAAGATTTTGCGCGCCAATACCAGCCATGAATGGAGTCTTTAAAGATAAAAAGGCAAATTGGGATACATACGGCCCAATAAGACTGCCATAAGAATCACCACGAAATAAAACACTTGCATCCACTATGCCAAAAATATTTCTTGGGCCTATAAATGCTGGTCCCAAATCTTGCAATACTGCGGCGGCATCATTGGTCAGTGATCCACCAGATCCATTTGAATCTGAACCTTGGCCAGTTCCGTACTGATTAAATTGAACGTCGCGGCATAATTGCATCAGATAAATTTCTATCATATAAGCAGCAAGCTCTGCGCTGCTCAATTGAGGAAATTCTTCTATTGAAAATAACGATGAATCACACCCTTCCATGCAAAAGGCCAGACCACTTTGCGGGTTTACTAATTTAAATGAGGAAGGGTAACGCACAATCGCATTAAAATCACATTGCAAACCAGAATTCATTGCTTTAACAAGTTGTTGATAACTTGCTTGGCCTTGCGCAGTGAGTAGACCGGTATTAGCATCATGCGAAAAAGTTTTACTAAATTGGGAAGCATACCCCGGAACAGTATTTTCATCGCCATTATTTTCTGCGGCAAGATTATTTGAAGTTTGCCCAAGCGCTCTCATATAATCAGCTGATAAACGGATGGCAAATGCTGCTTTATTTTCTTCTGGGCCATACGGGGAAAATCGAGTTATTCCATTAAAATTTGCAAAAATGGGATTACTATTTATCAAAATACTTATTAACAAACTTTGAAACTTCATAACTGCCTCTTTTGGATTTAAACTTTCTTTTGATATATGAAAATTACCATCGGCATGTCAACAATTAATTAAGGTGAGTCGAATTGTGAAATTCAAAAGAACTTAAAAGAGAGGTAGGATAGCTCCTGGACAAAAAAAGGAGCCATCCATGAAAAAGATAGTAGAAATATATTACGTAGTTGATGAATTGGTCAAGAAAATTGAGCAAAAATCTGGCAAAAAATTTTCTCGAGGCAGAAAAAATAAGCTTCGAAAAAGCGAATTGATAACCATGGCTTTAATTGGGCACTTTGACAGCATAGAAACTGATAAAAAGCTTTATGAATACGTAACATTTCATTTGAAAGATTATTTCAAAAATGTGCCCTGCTATGAGCAATTTACTCGAGGAATTCGATCAATTTCCAAATATCTGGACCTTTTATTAGAAATTTTATGCCAAATGAATGAAAAGCTCGAAAAAGATTTTTACATAATTGACTCGACTGCATTGCCAGTGGCTAAACGCGAATGTCCAAAATGGGCATCTGATCAAGCAGAACTTGGTAAAAATATCTTTGGTTATTATTATGGATTTAAGCTTCATATTATTATCAATCGAAAAATGGAAATTGTTTCATTCATGATAACAACAGCAAATGTTCATGATGTAAAAATGCTTTCAATCAAATCATTCATAGGAAAAATTAAAGGATTATTAATCGGCGATAAAGGGTATGTCTGCCCTAAAAAATTGTTAAAAAAGCTGAAAAAGCAGGATTTAGAATTTATTTTTAAACAGAGAGAAAATATGGATCCATATCTTAATGAGGTTTATAAAGCAGAATTGAGTCAGCGACAAGTAATTGAGGGAGTTTTCAGTTATTTGAAAAATAGGTTAAAAGCTCTTCACGGTTTTGCTCGATCAGCAGAAAGTTTTCTAGCGCATGTAAAAGCCGCTCTCGCGGCTTTCATGCTTAGAAATCTAACAAAAATCACACATGGTTTAACTATTTAATTTCACAATTCGACTTAAGGTGCGTAAACCAATAATGCCAACGCACATTAAACAATGTGCCGAGCATTCGTGATCCGGCACGCATCATGCGCAATTTACTTCCTGCTTTATCATGCCAGATCGTCGGATGCTCTTTTACCATGAATCCAAATCGCTTGCATAAATATAATATTTCCATATCAAATGCCCATTGTCGCACCGATAAATAGGGAGAAATTTTTTCAATCACTCGGCGCTTAAATAACTTCGCACCACATTGCGTATCATAATAATTAATGCCAAATAAAAGGCGGGTTAATGTTTCAAAAAAAATTTTACTTCCCCATCGTTTTACCCATGGTCTTGGAGGGGTTACTTTTGCGCCGGGCATATATCTACTGGCAATAATCGCATCATACCCATTTATTTCTTTTATCAGATCATAGAATGCTTCAGGAGATGTGGCCATATCAGCATCAACAAATCCAATTAAATCATTATGACGCAAAAGCGCATCTTTAAATCCTGCAGCAATGGCCAATCCTTTTCCCCCTTGCGGAATATCAATTGCCAGAAGATTGGGTATCGATTGTTGCAATGTTTTTACTATTTGAGGACTTGAATCAGTGGTTCCATTGATAACTACAAAATTTCATAGTCAAAATCTTGTTTATTAAAAAATTTGCTATACGTTTCGAGCGTATTTTTAGATTCTATTTTCTTCATTATATGCAGGAATAATAATACTCACTCTCATATATTACCCAATTTACGATATACTTATAAATGCACAGTAATTTAACCCTTGATTTTAATGTTTTCCCATCGGTTTAGCCATGATTATCACCAAAAATATTTTTCCATTACTGAAAAGCTTCTGCCGGCTGAAGCAATTATTATTGAGGCAGGCGCATTTGATGGAAGAGATACCAAAAAATTGAGCACTGTATTTGCCAAATGCCACTATTCATGCCTTTGAACCGGTTCCAGAAATTTTCACTGAACTTTAACAGGAAACCATACGCATACCCCAATATTCATCGCTATCACCTGGCCCTGAGCAATACGAGACCGGCAGCCAATTTGTTTTATGTTGCCCAGCATCCTAAAAAACCGGGCGAAATCTGCCAAGCCGGAACCTATAATGTTCCTAAAGATCGCCTAACCAAATCTCCTATTACCTACCCGAAAACTATTGAATGTCCCTACAATCTCACTTGATGCAATGGGCACATGAAAATAGAGTAAAAAGCGTTGATTTTGTGTGGCTTGATATGCAAGGGCACGAACTGGCAGTCTTGTTGCATGCACCGGCAATATTACAAAGCTACAAGCCTTATTTTTCTCGAAGTAAACTTTATAGAAGCCTATCAAGTTCAACCCAGCGCCCAGGCGATAGATGACTGGCTTAAGACCAATGGTTTTAGACGCGATAGCGCGTGATTTTCAAGACTGCAATCAGTGGTCTTATGGAGCCGTACTTTATCAAAAAAATCGATAATTCAGATCTGAATTTAATAGAAAAAGAAATTCGAGATTGCCTAAATGCAAGAAATGGGTTAGTATAGGTATAATAAATCAATTTTAACTTATCATTTTAAATGCAAATCAAATCAAATATAATCTCACTATCATATATGAAAACAAAAATCTTGGAGGGAATAAGCGAGAACTAAATAAATTTTCTGTTGTTTTTTGTGTGTATTAATTTTTTTTATTTAAGCGAATTTTATAATGAATCTCTATGTCGGAAGACTCCCACGCACAGTCAATGAAACCAAACTAAGAGAACTTTTTGAACAATATGGTCCAGTGACCTCAATCAAAATGATCAAAGATAAATTTACCGGCGCACTCAAAGGTTTTGCATTTATCGAAATGCCAGAAAATGAAAATGCACAAGAAGCAATTTCTGCCCTCAATGGCATGGAATATGAAGGCCAAAGACTCGTGGTTAGCGAAGCTCGTCCTCGTGAAGAGCGGCCAATGCGCGAAGGTGGCGCATCACGTTTCCATAGCCAACGTCCTCGTTTTGGTGGAAACAACCGCTACTAATTTGATTTGAATTAGAAAAAAAATGGCGCCCGTAAAAAGGCGCCATTTTTATTGTTAAGGTCTACCCATCATCGCATAAGAAAAGCCAAATTTTCTCAACTGCTGTGGGTCCAATAAATTGCGAGCGTCCACTATCACTTTTTCTTTAACCAATCCTGCCAATAACTCCAGATCAATATTTTTAAATTCGTCCCATTCAGTCATAATAATAACCGCATCCGCCCCCACGGCAGCATCATAGAGGGATCGCGCATATTCAATATCAGGAAATAATTTACGCATATTATCATTTGCAACGGGATCATATGCTTTTATATGCGCACCTTCTCGTATGAGTGTTTCAATGGTAGCAATCGCCGGCGAATAACGAACATCGTCAGTATTACTTTTAAATGCCAGCCCTAGTATGGCTATCGTTTTATTTTCTAGACCTTCTGCCATGAGTTTATGTAACCTTTGTACCGGCTTATGCTTTTGCTCCTCATTGGCATTAAGCGCCGCTGCTACTACATTAAGGTTAACCCCGAACTGTTTTCCCATATGTTCCAAAGCATGGCAATCTTTAGGGAAACATGACCCTCCAAAACCGGGTCCTGGTTTTAAGAACGCTAAACCAATTCGATTATCAAGACCCATACCTTTTGAAATGTCAACAATATCGGCTCCCGTTTGATCGCAAAGATTGGCAATCTCATTAATAAAACTTATTTTCGTCGCCAAAAAAGCATTTGAAGCATATTTTATAGTTTCTGATGAAGCGATACTGGTAAAAACACACGGTACATTTTTTTCTAACAGAGGTTGATAGATATTGGCCATCCACTCACGAGCATTCTCTGAATACGTACCCACAATGATTCGATCAGGATTCATAAAATCACTAATCGCGCTGCCTTCACGCAAAAACTCTGGATTTGATACTAAATCGTACCTGTCTTTTTTAATTCCAGCTTCTTCAAGCCAGTCAATTAAACTTTGGCCGGTGCCAATGGGCACAGTGCTCTTTATACAGATAATTTTATAGTGATGGAGATGAGGAATAATCATGGAAAAAGCGCTTGATAACGCAGATAAGTCTGCGCAGCCATCAGTATCCATTGGTGTTCCTACTGCAATAAAAATTCCTTCAGCAAAAGCAATCGCTTGATCAATATCAGTGCTAAACCTTAGATACCCCTTTTCTACATTTTTCAGGACTAATTCTTTAAGCCCGGGCTCATAAATTGGCATAGTATTATTTTGCAGCATAGTGATTTTATTAACATCAGTATCCGCGCAAATAACATCATGACCAAATTCAGCAAAACATGCACCCGTAATCAATCCAACATATCCGGTGCCCAAAATAGTGATACGTACTGCAAAAACAGTTTGGAAACCGGAGAAAAAAAATATTGCCATCCCGAATAAAAACATTTTTTTTATTTTCATAGAAACCCCTTATAATTTTCTTCCTTATCTTACGCTATTTAAAACAAGAATTTCTATAACTTTATCAAAGATATTAATTTCAGATTGGATTATAGGCATTAGTGATCAGAATATTTAATCTCTTGCTCCTCAATTTATTTTTTTGGTATTAGCTAGATAAGGGACAGGCAAAGCTAGGGGAACTATAATGAGTTTTTATAGTACGTTGAATTATTATGCAATTGCAATTCTATTTCTTATCATTACCTACACTATCGCGACAGAAAAACCACTCATCATTATTACCGCTTCTCGCAACAACATTCAGTGGTGCCAGAAGTATTTTGACTCGGTCGCACAGCAAAAATATGATAACTGGACACTTATTTATATGGATGATGCCTCAACGGACGGCACTCTTGCATCGATTATGCAGCTTGCACATGATAATAAACTTGAACATAAAATAACATTCGTAAAAAATAGTGAACGCAAGGGGCATTTATGCAATCAATATCATGCGATTCACACGTGCCCCGCTACAAGCATAATAATTATTCTGGATGGGGATGATTGGCTTGCCCATGATCACGTATTTGAAAAGGTAAATGAGGCGTATCAAGATGAAAATATCTGGCTTACCTATGGACAATTTTGGTATCTAAAGAAAGACAAGAAAGGTTTTTGCCGACCAATTCCACCAGATACCATTAAAAAAAATGCGATCCGAGAGATTTCGTGGCGCACCACCCATTTGCGTACATTCTATGCCGGCCTTTTTCAACAAATACAATTGGAAGATCTTACCTACAAAAATGGATTTTTTCCATTTTGCGCGGATGTAGTTACTATGTTTGCCATGATAGAAATGGCAGGATTTCATCATAAGTTTATTTCAGACATTTTATATATTTATAATGATGATAATCCACTTTCATATCATCATGATCCCACGCCTCAACGAGAATTAGAAGCATATATCAGAACGATGCGTCGCTATCAGCCCTTAAAGGAAAGAACATGGTAAATTTTAGATTTTTTTTTACTGCATTCTTTATAATCAGCCTTCAATGCAATCAAATTATATCTGTTGAAAGAAAACTGGCCATCATTATTACCTCTTATAATAATGCCGACTGGTATGATAAAAACATCGGGATGATGTTTAATCAAAAAAATTATGATGGAACTCCCTATCAAAATTATCGAATTATTTATGTTGATGATTGTTCCCTGGATGGAACTGCAGAACTGGTTGAATGTTATATTAACAACTGCGATCAAAGTCATCGTTGCACACTGATCAAAAATAAAACACGCAAACGAGCTCTTGCAAATTTATATTATGCGATTCAAATGTGTGAACCAGATGAAATTGTGTTTAATATGGATGGCGATGATTGGCTTGCTGATGAATATGTGTTTGCAATGATCAATCAAATATATCAAGACCCAACTATTTGGATCACCTATGGCTCATTTATTAATTGGCCAACCAATGTAATTGGCTATTGCAAACCATTTCCGGAAGAATATATCGAAAAACAACTATTCCGCAAAAAATGGTGGATGCCCGGCCAATTGCGCACGTTTTATGCATGGCTTGCGCATCAAGTTCAACTTAAAGATCTTTTATTTGAGGGGCCCTATTTTCAAGGTGAGTTTTTTCCCGCAAATGCTGATTTAGCCTATTATTATCCAATGATGGAGATGGCAGGCTTTCATTATAAATTTATTCCGGAGCTTATTTACATTCGTAACGTGGCTACCCCGATCAATGATTTTAAAGCAAATAAAGAAGTACAAGTCCTTGGCAGTAAACTAATTCGAGAAAAACAAACGTATAACCATCTAGAAAAACCGTTGAATGATTATTTTAAACAATTTGAATCGCACAAAGCTGATATTATTATGTTTTCAAATAATGCTCTTCAAGCTCAAAAATTAATCAGTTCATGTGAAAAATTAATAAGAAACATTGGTACCATTTACGTGGTATATCAAAACAATCATGAAAAATTCCAACAATTACAATCAATGCATTACACCCTTAAACTGGTTAAAACTGATTCGAAAAACTTTCAAGAAGAAGTAATCTCAACAGTACGGCACAGCAACGATTATATATTATTTGCGTGCGATGATATGATCTTCAATCATTATGCTGATTGCGCGCAATGCATCGTGGAACTCGAAAAAAAATTCGCATACGGGTTTTTTATGGGACTTGGCAAAGACCAAACACAATCACATCAAACTGGTATTACGCAGCCACTGCCTGCCCTGAATCAAGTAGCTTCTCGCGTCTACGCCTGGGCATTTCATTATGCTGATTCAGGCGATTGGCGAATGTATAACAATCTTGCGGCAACACTTTACCGAAAACAAACCCTGCTGGAACAAATGCAGGATCTTTCATTTGAAAATCACCATCAATTATTGGAGCAATGGAGCAAAGTATCTATTAATCTTGAGCAGATCGGCTTATGCTATGAAACATCACGAATTGGTTACATACATTGGCTTTGAGGTTTTTTATGAAGATTCTATATGCTCCGTGGCGCAGCCCCTATTCTGCATCCATCGATGCAACCAAGAAAGAAAAAGCAAAATCAGATGAATGCGTTTTTTGCAATCATGCAAACAAAAAAAATGATACAAAAAACTTCATTCTTGCGCGTTATAAATATTGCTATGCAGTGCTCAATAAATATCCCTATAACGCCGGACATCTTATGGTTATACCTTATGATCATGTAAAAGATTTGCAAAGCCTGGAGCAATCGGCACGCCACGAAATTATGGATGCTACCAATACGTGCATCCAAATTGTTCAGAAAAAACTCGAATGCAAGGGAATTAATGTGGGATTAAATCTGGGGAGCGCTTCGGGCGCCGGTATTCCAAGCCACTTGCACATGCATATCTTGCCTCGATGGGAAGGGGATACCAATTTCTTACCGACCTTGGCAAACACCAAAGTGGTTTCTTTTGATTTGAAAGAGTTGTATCAAAAGCTTTTGCCCGCTTTTAAATGATTTCTTCATTGAGATTTGATCTGATAAGAAGTACTAAATCAACCAGCTTTTGATATACCAGTGAGTTTGAACGATTGGGGTTAATTAACTGCTCTTGTATTTGAGGCGAAGCCAAAAACACCATAAAATCATGATATAATTCCGGATATTGAGTCTTAAGAACCTGATTGCGCGCAAGCGCAACTATTTCTTGTAGCAAAACTTCGGCTTGTTCAACATCTTCCACAATAAATTGAATAGGTTCTTCTTGTGCTGACATTTTACCGGCAAAAAAGCATGCGGCCATAAGCATAATCATCATAATAAAGCGAAACATAGCTTCTCCTTTAGACAACATTTCTAATCAAAATCTTTTCTTCATAAATATATTAACACAGACATTTTTTTAAAACAATCTTTTGTTTCAAATTGAATTATTCCAAGGTAAAACCAGGTATTTTAGCTATTTTTTTAAAAAATTGTTTAAAAGAAACTACTTTAAAGGCAAAAACATTAAAGCATACCACTGGGGACAGCTCTGCGTAATATGATCCCAAAAAGATTTTTGGTAATTCTCAATCCTGCAAAAAAAGCCAGAGAATTGGCTTAACCCATGATTGGCATCCGCCCTAAAATAACCCATGCGCATTGCCTATATGTCCAAAAACCAGTATTCTGAACATAGTTTTACTACCATAACCCCGTATTGATAGGGATTTTTATGAAATCGATGCAGATTCGCCAAAAATTTTTTGATTTCTTCATGCAACGTGGTCATGAAAAAGTTGCGAGTTCTTCATTGATTCCCGCCCAAGATCCCACACTTCTTTTTGCTAATGCCGGAATGAACCAATTTAAAGATGTCTTTTTAGGCAAAGAGAAGCGCAGTTATACCCGCGCGGTTTCAATACAAAAATGTGTACGCGCAGGAGGCAAACATAACGATTTGGAAAATGTCGGATTTACCAAACGCCATCTGACCTTTTTTGAGATGATGGGCAATTTCTCATTCGGCGATTATTTTAAAAAAGAAGCCATTCATTTTGCCTGGGATTTTATTTCCAAAGAGATGAATTTGCCAATCGACACACTTCATGCGACGGTCTATAAAACTGATGATGAAGCCTATAATATTTGGCATAAAGAAATTGGTATAGCCGAATCCAGAATTCATCGTCTGGGCGAAAAAGAAAATTTTTGGCAGATGGGCGATACCGGTCCGTGCGGCCCTTGCACCGAAATTCATATCGATCGGGGGCCTGAATTTGGATGCAAAGATATGGCACAATGCGGGCCGGCATGCGACTGCGATAGATTTTTAGAAATTTGGAACCTCGTTTTCATGCAATTTGATCGCCAACCCGGCGGCGTTGATAAGCCGCTTACACAAACCGGTGTTGATACGGGCATGGGCCTCGAACGCTTGTGCGCAGTTGTTCAAAATAAAGATTCGGTATATCAAACTGATATTTTTATGCCGATCATTGAACGCATTGAAAAGTTAACTGGTAAAATATACGCAGATCAAGATGCACAAACACAAGCAGCGTTCCATGTACTGGCTGATCATATTCGCTCATCAACGCTTATTATTGCAGATGGTGGTGCACCGTCCAATGAAGGCCGCGGGTACGTGTTGCGTAAAATTATACGTCGGGCTGCACTTTTTGCACAAAAACTTTCTGCCGATAATATTTTTCCTGAGCTTTCAAAAGTTGTGATTGAACAATTGGGAGATATTTATCCTGAGTTAAAAGCTAACGCAACGCTAATTTACAAACTTCTTGAAAGCGAGATCAGCAAGTTCGCTGCAAATTTAATTCGCGGCCAAGCAATGCTTGAAAAGTATTTCCAAGAGCATCAAAAAGAAAAAATGGTTACGGGGCAACAAGCATTCAAACTGTATGACACATATGGATTTCCTCTTGAACTTATTCATGTGATGGCACAAGAAAAAGGATTTACCGTTGATGATGCGGGCTTCGAGAAAGAGATGTCAAAACAGCAAGAGCAATCAGGAAAAAAAACAACTGATGAACTGGAACATCTTTTGCCTGATTCGGTGACCAGCGAATTTACCGGCTATCAAGAACTGCAAACTGAATCGGCTATCTCTCATCTGATAGTTGATGGAAAAATAGTCGATGCAGCTCCAGCCGGATCAACGGTTTGGATTGTTGCAAAAAAATCGCCCTATTTCATTGTTGGTGGCGGACAAGTTCCTGATCAAGGGAGCATAATCATTAGTGCAAAAGAAACACCTTTACTGCACGTGCGCTATATTAATAATGCAATCGGCGCACAAATTAAAACACCGGTTGCAATCAAAGTCAGCGATTCGATTATCAGCAAAGTTGATCCAGTATGGCGAACGAATGCGATGAAAAATCATACCGCAACTCACTTGCTACAATCAGCACTCATTGAACTTTTTGGCAAAACCATTAAGCAATCGGGATCATTGGTGCACCCTGATTATTTGCGCTTTGATTTTACGTATCACGAAAATTTGAGTCAAGCAGATCTGCAAAAAGTTGAAGATTTAGTAAATAAAAAAATAATGGAAAATATTCCGGTATCAATTCAATACATGAGTCTACCCGAAGCAATCAAGAAAGGTGCTTTAGCATTTTTTGGAGACAAATATAATCCTGAAAAAGTACGCATGGTTGAAGTTCCACACTTCTCTGTAGAATTGTGCGGAGGCACTCACGTACGCGCAACCGGTGATATTGGCGTATTTAAAATTACTGATATTTCAGCACTTTCTGCGGGCCATCGCCGCATTACTGCAGTAACCGGGCCACGCGCACTTGAATTGTTCCAAGAGACCTTTGCAATTACCAAAGGGCTGGGAATTGAATTTAAGGTGCAAAAAGAACAAGTGCTTGATGCAGTTCTCAAGCAAAAAGAAGAATTAAAAAAAGCGCAACAAGAAATTAGGCAATTAAAAAAGCAAATGTATGCACTCCAGATTCCGCAATGGCTTGAACGTGTTGAAACAATTAATGGTATCCCATTTTTATATCAATTGGTTGCTGATGCAAGCAATGAAGATTTAAAAGAATTAGGACAACAATTGTCTATAAAAAAACCTGGCTTCTATTTTTTAACAAGCATGATAGACAATAAGGGAATATATGTTGCACAAATTTCGCCGAATGTGAAAATAGATTTGAAAAAAATTGCAACTCACTTGAAAGACGCCTACGCTATTCGTGGCGGAGGCACTGATAAATTCTTACAAGGCGGAGCGCCATCATTTGATGCTCAATTAAAAGACGATCTGAAAAAATGGATTAAGGAAGCTTTATGAAATATCAAGTTATTTTCGGTTTTTTTGCAATTATGAGTTATGGTGATACGTTAGCAATGCAATCTAACAAAAACTCTGTATCAGAACCTATGGAGCAAACTCTAAATGCTTTAGACGAAATTTTTAGAAAAACAATTGCGAGCCGCGGCAAGCTACAACCAATAGAAAAACTAGTCTCACAAATAAACACGCATTTAAACGAGGCTCGAAGCGCTCATGAATATGCGACAGCAGCGGTGTGGGAAAAGGATAATATTGATTATGAAAAAACGCACAAGCATCTTAGTTCTGCTCAAGAGTCTTTATCGCAAGCAAACGCTCTTCTTAATCGCCTGCTGGAAAATCCAAAAGCAAAATTATAAACGATCTTGTAAAAGCAAAACCGCTTTTTGAATGAGATGTTCTACATCTTCGGGATTTTCTTTAAATTTTTCAAGCACATAGTTTGGAACATCTTCTTTGACTGTTGGTCTTCCAATGCCAAAGCGCAAGCGGGCAAATTGATCACCGCATGCGGCGATAATTGATTTTAATCCATTGTGTCCGCGCGCTGATCCACCAATCCGAATTTTAAGATTACCAAACGGCTGTTCAAGTTCATCATGCACCACCAGAATGTTTTCTGCTTTAATTCCCTGTTTGAGCAACGCAGGAATTACCTTTCCTGATGAGTTCATAAATGTTTGTGGCTTGATTAGCAGAATTTTTTTGCCATCTTTGAGCAATGGTGCAATTTCTTGATTATCTTTTGATTGCCACGAAAGGCCGTATTCTTTCGCTAACTCGTCCAGCACTCGAAAGCCGATATTGTGCCTGGTATAATAATAGTTAGGGCCCGGATTACCGAGCCCAATAATTGCTTTAATATCTAAATTCAGTGTTTCCACCACTACGCTACCTTTGTTGAGGGAGCTTTGGGTGCTGGCTTGTTATTTTTGGCAAGAGCTACTTTTTGCTCATGTTTTTTGTTTGCCATTTTCATAACATCTGGCGTTGCATCCATGCCTTCTTTTTTGTAAAGAACGCGGCCACTACTTTCATCAATAACCATATAAAGATCTTTTTCTTTTGCAAATTGAGCAACAACGCCTGCAAATTCGTTAAATAATGGTTGCATAAGTTCCATTTCTTTCATTTGCATATCGTTTTGACCATCTTGGACAATACGTTGGCCCTTCGCTTGCAATTCGCCTTTTTTGTATTCTAAGTCTCTAATTTTGCGCTCAGTATCAGCTACTGCAGATGTACTTGCAACAGATTTTTTACTTGCTAAATCAGTACGCAATTTTTTAACTTCATCATCGATGCGTTGAATTTCCATGCTGAGTGTTTTCAACTCATTTTCCAATTGCCCACGGACTCTTTGCAACTCAGCAACTGCTTCCTTGCCCGCTTCTGATTCTAAAATTAATGCTTGTAAATTAACCGTTCTTACTTTATCCAAGTTATCTCCTGCTTTAATGCCGGCAACATTTGCCAACAATACTAACGCGAGTGAAAGCTTTACAAAATTTTTCATAATGGTTCCTTGTTTTTTTATGGTTAGGGTAACTGCACTCATCTTTTCACTTTAATAAATTCATGAAAATAGTCAATTCAAGCTTCTTGCGTGCCCAAAATATCAGAATAATTTATGAGTATTTGCTTCAATAGCTCAAGCCAGGGCAATTATACAAATGCCAAACCCGTAAACTTGTTCTTTAACTTTTGTTTTTAATTTGGTAATTTAGTGCAGAATTTTGGAAGTAGTTGTTGCTAAAGAGATAGTAAAAGCACCCAGGAACATGTACAACAAATTTTCTTTAGGAGTCAATCCATGATGGTCACATAATTTTTTTCGCACCAACAAGCAAATCGTAAATTTATTTCTTTTTATTCACTTCATATTATTGAGCTAGGAAATATGAAAAAACTATTATTATTCTCTCTTTTTGCATGTCCATTAATCGTTAACGGAATGCAACTGGTTCCCGTTTCAGTACAATCTAAAGAAAATGTAAAACTATTAACTGATTATAAGCATGTCTTTGTTGAAGATGAAAATGCTACTTATCGCGTGCAATCTCATCAGATGAATAAAGAGCTCAGAGACTTACTTAAACATAAAGCCTTGGATAAATTTAAAGAGGTCGGTTATATCCGAGCAATAAAGAACTCGGAAGGCAAATACGAATTGGCAGCAAAGGTACGCGGTGAAGGCGGTGGACCTATTCTTGCTGGATTCCTGTATGGTACTGTGAAGGTTCTTGCTTATTCTGGTATGGCAGTAATGGGGACTGGGGCCATTGTAGGGATTACTGCAGCTACTGGTGGAACCGCAACACCAGTAATAGCGGGCGCAGGGGTGCTTGCTAAAGGTGCCGTCGCAGCAACTGCTACCCAAGCAGTGGTTGGAACTGCTATTGCGGGTACAACGGTAGGAACTGCAGCGGGCTCTGCAACTACTGCTATGGTTGCAACAGCAGGAGCTGCTAGCACAATGGGCTTCATCGAAGCAGCTGCATTGTGGGCATGGGGTCTAGGAATGGCAGCGCCCACAATTTAAAGAAAGTATTATGAAAAAAATATTAGAATCATTAAAAGACTTTTGTATTTTTTATACTGTCTATAGAGGCATGGAACATTTTTCAAATCTGGTTAGAGGAATCTTTGGTTATCCTTTAATGCCTCTTGCCAATGAAACGGCAACACTATTTTTCTGTTCTATTTTTGGTCTGATATTATTTGTTTATTTACTTGATAAATACACTAATTATAAAAGTAATTCATAGTTCCCTATGATTTAATATGATGCCCTCAAGGATTTATTGCCTTAGGGGTTATTCATTACCCTGATAGGATTCGAACCCATAACACCCAGCATATAAAAGCTAGGGACATTATTAATAATAGGAGATTATGAATTCCAAATTGATACTCAGCGAATTTGCAGGCCCATGGTGCCCATAATGAAAAAAATCCTTAAAGAGCTAATACATTCTATTTTAATTTGTTCGCTGATTGGTATTTCAGTTGGGAAGGTTACGGTGCAAATTTGGGAATGTATAACTTCCTGTTAATGATATTTGTCGCAACATAAGTTGGATTATTGATTAGCGAATGGATAAAATAAAGAGCCAATTCATAACCTACCAGTAAAAAGCTGCGGGCAATTATTTTTACAACGGAAGAATACCATAGTTTACGCCGAAGAATTAAATCAGAATAAAACAACATTTCACTCCAAGAGCAATATGGTAGTCTATCGATCTTGCCTTCGCAAAAACCATTTCCGAATTTCCTCAAGCCAGATAATGGAAGAGCTGATTAGTGCGATAAAAATCCACTGATAGATATTTAACGGCTCAGTCTCAAAAATCTTTTGCAGAAGTGGTACATGAAGTAGTAATAATTGCAGTATAAAAACGATTGCTAATGCTAAAAGAAGCCAGCGGTTACTCCAAAGGCCTATTTGAAAAATAGATTTTGTGTCCGAACGGCAGTTCCAAGCATTAAACCATTGGAACATTCCGAGTGTTACCAAAGTCATCGTACGCGCAAGCAACAAATCATACTGGCTGTACAAAATAAACATAAAAAGCGCGCCCAAAGCCATTGGTATAGCCGCATAGAGAATTCTTGCCATCATAGTAAAATCTATTAAGCGTAAATGCCCCCCCTTCAGCCATCTTTGATCAAACAATAATCCTTTTTCTTTTTTTTCTAATGCAAGCGCACTATCAAGAAAGCCATCAGTTACTAAATTGAGCCACAAAATTTGTGCAGCAGTAAGTGGAAATGCAATGTTCCAAGCGGGAAATAGAAGAGCAAACACAAATGCAAAAAAAATTATTAAAATTTCGGCGAGATTAGTAGAAAAGAAATAAGATATCACACGCCGCAGAGTATAAATAGTATGCCTGCCTTCTTCGATCGCATGAATAATATTTACTACTGAATCATCAAGTAAAATTATATCTGAAGCCTCTTTTGCAACTTCAGTACCAATACCACCCATGCCAATTCCTATATCAGCAGCCACTAATGATGGCGCATCATTAATCCCATCGCCGGTCATTGCAACCGTAAGCTGATGCGCATGAAGCGCATTGATAAGCCTCAGCTTTTGCTCAGGGCTCACGCGGGAAAAAACGGTGGTATGCATAATCACATTTTTGAGTTGCGCATCAGAAAGTGTATCTAATTCCGGGCCATCAATTGCATCGTCGCCGTCTTTATAAATGCCTACTTGAGTGGCAATTGCAAGTGCCGTTCGTTGATGATCTCCGGTTGCCATAATGATTGCAAACCCTGCCTTGCGTGCCTTAGCGATTGTTGCAGCCGCTTCAGAACGAATAGAATCTTCAATGCCACACAGTCCTAAAAACGAAACATCTTGAGCGACTAATTGTTCAAAAAAAAGAGCGCGCTCCTGATCGCTTGCTGAGCTGCCAGGAATAAGCGCCGGGTCAAATTTTTTAGTTCCAACTGCAATCACTCGTAAGCCTAATGCAAGAAATTCATTACATGCCTGGTGCGCTGCCGATGCAGGAGTGCTGATATGAAAAACAACCTCTGGCGATCCGGCAATAAAAGCAACTGCGCGGCCATTATGAGTAAAAAATGACGCATGATATTTGTGGTTAGCATCAAAGGGGATTTCATACACTTTTTCAAATTCTGTTTCTAATTGATCAGCCTTAATGCCCATTTTTTGAGCAAATACAAACAGTGCCGCTTCAGTAGGATCACCTTTAATATCAAAAGTGCCTTGTTGGCAGATGAACGTTATCGTTGCCGTATTTAAGAGCGCTAATCCTTGGGCCATTGCAAATAGATCAGTTCCGGGCGACATGCTTACTTGTTTATTATCAAGAAATAATGAGCCTTCCGGATAATACCCTTTGCCCGAAATGTTCCATATTTTATCATCGGCAAAAATATGGCTTACAATCATTTCATTACGCGTAAGAGTACCCGTCTTATCAATTACAATAACATTGGCATGCCCAAGGCCTTCAACTGCCTGCATATTTTTCACCAGCACCCGCTGTTTTGCCATGCGATAAACGCCATTTACCAATACCAATGTTAAAACAACCGGCAAACCCTCTGGAATCACACAGATAAAAAGAGCGGTCAGCATTACAATTAATTCTTTGAGTGGCTGCCCTGATAATAAACCGATTACAAAAAGCAACACACAAACGCCAAAAATAAAACACAGAATCCACCATGATAGCCGTGCCATTTCTCGCGCAAGGGGCACATCGGTTTGCATCTGTTGAACCGATTGATGAATTTTGCCAATTTCAGATGTCACCCCGGTGGCAACTACCACCGCCTGAGCCCACCCAGCAAGAATATACGTACCGCTATAGATCATATTTTTGCGATCTGCCAATGCACAATCTTGGGAAATCAAAGCACTTGTTTTGCCAGCTGGTTTAGATTCTCCCGTTAACATTGCTTCATCTACTCTTAGATTATGAGATTCAATAATCCGCGCATCGGCAGGAACCCGTTGGCCCTCTTGCACCAAAATAATATCCCCGGGTACCAACTGCGCGGCTTTAGCTATCATTTTTTTGCCATCGCGAATCACGATACAATCTTGCACAACAAAACGCTTTAAGCTCTCCAAAATTTTTCTGGTGCGGCCTTCTTGAATAGTTCCAACAATGGCATTAAAAAATAAAATTCCGGCAATAATAAATGCATCAAGATGATCATCCGCTACAAAATAAATAAGGGCGGCCGCAACTATTAAAATATAAATTAAAGGACTTGCAAATTGCCAAATAAATACCCAAAACCATGATGGTTGCGGCTGCTCAGGAAGTTCATTATTTCCATATTTTTGTAAAAGACTCTCAGCATCGTTGTGCGTCAGACCTTTTTTGCGATCGGTCTGCAATAATAATAGAAGTTCCGAAATTTCGATTTGATATGCTGGCTTCATAAAAATGCTTTCGTGCAACAGAATTTTACATGTATTTTTTATGTTAATTTAATTACCGTTCGTGGTGAGTAAAATTGCGCAAGCAATTTGTATCCGGCCTTCGTAGCCTCCACGTCAAAGCCATGATTCTTTGCATGGGACTACGGAGTAGGCTCGAACCATACAATATAAATTGAAATCATTAAATACAGGCTTTAAGTATTCTTTTAGTTGAACATCGTTTTTCAAATTATTACTGCAACGCAGTAATGTAAGAGTATGCAATTTAAGCGTGAACATCAATCAAGAGATTATAAGACGCGCGGGAGAATAGATTTATGATTGCACCATGTTGTTCACCCCACTCCCCTTCAGAGTCTTCCCATCGCATGCCCCCGCGCCCGTCTTCAAGAACTTACTATCACTGTAAGCCCATGCATGGCTCATTTGCAAAGATTTTTTATAAAGTCATAAAAAAAACCCATTAAAATCATACTTTTTGAAAATAAAAAGCGAATTAATTTTCTAGACTTTACAGTAAGTTTTCTAATTTTTTACTCTAAAAGCAAAAAAGAGGAACTATGCTCACCAAAAAAATATTTTTTATATCACTTGTAGCTTTCATGCACCTATCATATGGAAAATGCAACCGCTCTGATCGGGCTCATGTAAATGAAAATGTACTGCGCTGCACCTACCATCAAGAGGATATTTATCGATGCTATCGAGAAAAAACAGGGTGCTATAAAAATGAGCAAGAAAGAAACGAATGTTTTTTTTGCGGATGCCCTATTGAAGAACATACCAAATTAAAAGATGGCAAGAAGAAGAAAAAGGCTGCGGCAAGCAAAAAATAACATTTTATTCAGCGCCAAAGGTCTTTTGCCCAATTTTATAGCCATTATTTCCAATCCCTAGGCTCAGATTTTAAAAGCTCTGCGATTTGCAGGGCTTTTTTGGTTCTTTACCCTGCCAAATAAAGCCAAAAATTAGATATGAAAACTAATAATATTTTCTATTTGACATTTTATTATTGGTTTTGGTAGGCTATTTCTAGAGTATAAACCTAAAAAAAGAGAGGAAAAACGTATGAAGAAACAATTATTAGCTATTATTGCCTTATTGGCGACTATGGGTATGCATGCGATGCAGGCCCCACGATCATTTAGTTATAACCAATATAAATTCGCAATACCTGCTAACATCCTGAATGGCATGAAGGAAGGGGAAAAATTCGTAATTACGGATGTAGACCCTACCACAATGTCAGAGCTATACGTCAAAGATGCTCAAGGAAATCCGTTTGCGAGAAATACCTATTCAGTATACCCGGGCGGATTAAAAGTACCCGGCAAAGGGACCTTAACCTATACCGTTTTAAGCGCGGCCGAACGCCAAAAATTGCAAAAAGCTGCTCCAGCAAAAACTCAGGTGATGCCTGCTGCGGCAGTAGTCACTGGGCAAAAAGGACAACTGCCTGTTAAAACAGGCGGCAAACTTCAACAATCAAAAATAGAGGCCGTTCCTCAATTACCACTCAAAACAGTAGAACAAGGATATATTGCTAAGCCTACCACTGGCACTGTAAGTATATTGCCTGCACCAACCGCTAAGCCGGTAAGCGCTCAAATCATTAAGGCACCACAAGAACTTCAACAAGCAACCCTAGAAGTTGTTCCTGGAGCAGAAGTCAAAGAAGCACAAGTTATTCCGCAATCTCCTGCTAGTACGGTAACTCTATTGCCTGCACCAATTGCTAAGCCAGTAAGCGCACAAACCATTCAAGCCCCAACGCAAACGGCAACCGAAATTCCTGGCCAATATCCACAAGGACAAGCGGCTGGCAAAACTCCATTTACACAACCGGGCCTTAAACAAACGGGCCAACTTACATTACCAACCTCATCAACCGCTACAAAAACCGCCGATGCTGAGGAAGGCAAAACAGCGACCATAAGATTCTTGCCTACAGAAAAAACCGCTCAAGCTGGCACACAAGCAATAATCAAACCTGGCAGAGCTCAGGTGATCACCATACCTGGGGCACCAGTATCAGTTGGAGCAAATGCGGAAAAGATCGCGCAAGAACTTAAGGCTGCAATAGAAAAGACCAGCCAAGCAACTGAAAAATTACGCGCTGCGGTTAGGCCCGTAAGCCCGGCAAGCACTCAATTCCTCCCGATACAAAAAGAAAATGTTCTGGGTAAAGCAATAGCTGATGCAAATGTTGAGAAAGTAAAATCATTAATCTCAACTGCAACCAAAGAAGAAATTGAAGAAGAAATTGATAAAGCTTGGGTATACACCCAAGGGGAGAAAAATATTGCTAAAAAGGCACAATACCAAGCAATATTAGAGCTTTTGGAAAGTGCAGTTGCACAATAAGTTAAATAAGGGAAATGAGGGAAATTATGAAATTAAGATTATTAACAGTTGTTGCCTTACTGGCAACAACTGGCTTGTATGCGATGCAGGCCCCACGATCATTTAGTTATAGCCAATATAAATTCACAATACCTGCTAACATCCTGAGTGGCATGAAGGAAGGGGAAAAGTTCGTAATTACCGGAGTTCCGGCAACTACTATGTCAGAGCTGTACGTGAAGGATGCTCAAGGTAACGCCTTCGCGAAAAATACCTATTCAGAATACCCCGGCGGGAAAGCAGGTAATTTAACGTATACCGTTTTAAGCACCGCTGAACGCCAAAAACTTGCAAAACCAGCACCTGCCCCCGTAAGAGCTCAGGTTATGCCTTCTGCCGCAGCAACCGTTAAAAAAGCTGAAGTTAAACCATTGCTAACTCTAAGACCCGCATTGCAAGAATCTAAAATTACGGAAGTTCCTACCTCAATAGCCAAGCAAGCAGAAATAACCAAAGCAGTGCAGCCAAAACTAGTTATAGAAGAGGCTTCACCGGCAATCGCCCCTACGCAGGCTGTAAAAGAACAAGCGCCAACAGGATCAGTCATGCCACAAACAACCTCAGGGCAACAATTAACTGATGAAGAAAAAGCATCATTGCTCAATAAGTGGTCTGCCGCTGCATCCAAAAAGAGCTTTTTCGCCTTTCGAATGAGCCGGTACTTTATACAATTTAATCTTTTAGGGGTTGAGCGGAATGTTGAGCAACCAAGACTGTTTACCGATTATATTGATTATAGTAAAGATCTTAATGATCCTTATGCTGCAAGTATTGCAAATAAATTGGTGCAATACTACAAAATTCATCTTATGCCTAAGCCAAACGTTGATCCGTTTGCAATTGTCGAAATTTTACTTGATGCATATGCTTCAGACCCGATTTTAAAACAATTTAGCCATACCTTCAAAGTTGCTCCTGAACAACTACCTTTAGTTGAAGGTAAGGTTGCACCACAAGTAGTTATATATGTTCATGGGGGTCAAGAAGGAGCACAAAAAGTACTTGATCGCATCTATAAACTGTTCACTGTTAATCACCCGGAAATTCAAGGTTCTGGCATCCGTCCACGCTACAATGCCAAAGTGAATGATTTAATTTGGGTTGCCCAAGGAAATGGTGATAATAAAACAGATACTTATAAAGATGTTTATGAATTGCCACTACGTGCCTATTATCGATCTAATATCACGGGAAAAGAAGAAAATTATCATCTTAAAAATCCAAACACAAACCAAGAAATAGTTGATTAAAGAAATGATGGAGAAAAATGAAGAAACAGTTATTAATTATCGTTGCCTTGCTGGCAACAACCGGCTTGTATGCGATGCAGGCCCCACGATCATTCGCTTATAGCCAATACAAATTCACAATACCTGCTAACATCCTTGGTGGCATGAAAGAAGGGGAAAAGTTCGTAATTACCGGAGTTCCGGCAACTACTATGTCAGAGTTATACGTCAAGGATGCTCAAGGTAACGCATTTGCTAAAAATACTTATTCAGAATACCCCGGCGGAAAAGCAGGTACTTTGACGTATACCGTTTTAAGTACCGCTGAACGCCAAAAGTTGCAAAAACCGGTCTCTGCGCCAGTAAAAACTCAGGTTATGCCGTCTGCGGCAGCAACCGTTAAAAAGGCTGAAGTTAAACCATTGCTAACTCTAAGACCCGTATTGCAAGAATCTAAAATTACAGAAGTTCCTACGACGCCTCTCAAGCAAGCTGAAATAATCAAAGCCGTAGAATCAAAACAAATTATACAAGAGGTTTCACCAACGATCGCTCCTACCCGAGCTGTAAAAGAACAAGCGCCAACTGAACTCCTCCCTACAATTCCTACTGCAAAAGAACTTACCAATGATCAAATTGTTGATGTTATGAAAAAAATAGCCACTGCTATTGAAAAGAATAACTCTCTTCAGGCAATTTCCATCATTAAACTTCTTTTTGAAGAATTGCCTTACCGAGCATTATCTAAACAAGACATTGACAAACTCTTGGTATCAAAAGGCGTATATAATGACATAGACACTGCGCTTCATTCATTTGCAGACCCCAAAACTCAAGTTGCATATTTTAAAGCGTATTTCAAAAACATATACCCCAATTATTCAGAAGCAGACATTGCAGGAGAGGCATTGGCAAAAGCAATAGAAAACGACTTCTATCGGGCAGCAGAACTTCTTTTTGAAAGTGGTGCAACAATTACTAACGCAGTTCGAGAACGCGCTCATGCGTATATGCTTGGCAATAATCCAAGTGATCGATATGAAAGGCTAATTAGCAAAGCCAGCGGAAAAGCGCAGCCAACAACTACTACCACAACTTCTACTGCAAAAACACTGACTAACGATCAAATCATTGATGTTCTCAAAACGCAGATTTTACCTGCAGTTAAAAATAATGACTTTAAAGCAATAAGAGACAACTTTCAAAAATTGCCGACCGGCCCAATGAGCATTCAACTGAAAGATTTAATCGTGTCTTCAGGCGTAGAAGCTGCCCTTGGCAACGCACTTATAACAGCTCAACCAATAACTCAAGTTGTATTTGGTAAAGCGATGATAAAACAAGAAAATCCCAATCTCTCAGAGGAAGAAATTATACAAGAAATGCTCGTGCGTCTGGCAGGGAATGCTGATCTTAAAGGCAAAACAGAAGCCCTCCCAGTTCTGGTATACTTGATCGAACAGAAGAATGCAAAAGATCCTAACGGTCGAGCGTTAGTAAAAGCTATTCAAAACGATTTCTATCGAGCAGCTACTCTTCTAATACTTAATAAAGCATCAGAAATCAATGAAAGCGTAAAGCGTGAGATCGAGCTGCGCAATGGCGCGGGGGATAACAAGTATAAAAAACTCCTGCAGGGCATAGTGGTCAATAGCATACTGGATCCACAACTGTTTCTATAAGAAAAACTCATTTTTGAGCCTATAATTCAAATCTGAATTTATAAAATATTTTCTATTTGACATTTTATTATTGGATTTGTTAGGCTATAAGTAGAGTATAAACCGAATGAAAAAAGAGGAAAAAATGAAGAAACAGTTATTAATTATCGTTGCCTTGCTGGCAACAACCGGCTTGTATGCGATGCAGGCCCCACGATCATTTAGTTATAGCCAATATAAATTCACAATACCTGCTAACATCCTGAATGGCATGAAGGAAGGGGAAAAATTCGTAATTACCGGAGTTCCGGCAACTACTATGTCAGAGTTATACGTCAAGGATGCTCAAGGTAACCCCTTTGCTAAAAATACTTATTCAGAATACCCCGGCGGAAAAGCAGGTACTTTGACGTATACCGTTTTAAGCACCGCTGAACGCCAAAAATTTGCAAAACCAGCGTCTGCCCCAGTAAAAGCTCAGGTTATGCCGTCTGCGGCCGCAACCGTTAAAAAAGCTGAAGTCAAACCATTGCCAACCCTAAGACCAGCGCCTGCAACCGCGACAAAAGCTGATAAAATTGCGGAACTACGCGCAGCTCAACAAAGAGCCGCTCAAGAAAAAGCCGCTCAAGCAGGAGCCTCTAAGCCAGAACTGCTGCCCACTGAAACCAAAACAACAACTTCAAATCAGCTCACGAAAGAACAAGTTCTTAATACTATACAAGATTTAATAGCAGCTATTAAAAACAATGACATTGCAAAATTAAAAACAAGCTATCAAAAAATGCGCAGTCAAGCAGACATAAGCGACGATAATATTAAAAAATCTATTGCAGAATCGGGGATAATTGACACGCTGCAAGCTGAAATGTTGAAAGCAAAACCAGCAGCAATGCTTGCTGTTGTAAAACTTGATTTTCAAACCGAAAATCCTTCTTTAACAGAACAACAAATTGCACAAAAAATATTAACAAATATTGCAAAAGAAAAAGACCAAATTAAAGCCCTTCCTCTACTCAAATGGGCAATTGAACAAGAGAAAATGAAAGATACTACGGGAGCAGCATTAGAAAATGCAATTGATAATAAGTGGTATGAAGCTGCAGTACTTTTAGAAAAAAGCGGCGCATTAGTTACACCGTTCGCTCGAGAGCTTGCGGAAAAAGTTGCTCAATCGGCCAATAATCCCGATGAACGGTATTTAGTTTTATTCGGGCTAAAGCAACCTACAAAAACGCAAACAACTACAACGGCAACAGTTTCCACAGAAAAAGTATTAACGAACGAACAAATAATTGATGAATTGAGAAAATTAGAGGCTGCTATTAAAAATAATGACACCAATGCAATTAATAGTATCTTCCAAAAGTTACCAAAAGGTGAGGCAAAACAAGATCTTCAAGATCTAATTAAATTATCGGGTGTCTATGATGCCTTAGACCAAGCGCTGCACATATATGCAAGTCCTGAAACTAAAATAGCTTTCTATAAAGCTTGGGCTAGGCTCACATTTCCTAGCATTTCAGAAGCAGAAATCGCAGGAAAAGCATTAGAAGCAGTAATCGAAAATGGTTTCCTTCAAGCAACAAGACTACTGATTCAAAGCGGTGCACCAATTTCAGCGAAAGCTCGAGCACTTGCTCAAGAAAATACCAAAAAATTTAAAGACGATGCATATGAATTAGAGCTTAAAAACAAATAATTGGTAACAATTTCAAAAGGCTCTGGCTAAAAACCAGGGCCTCTTTTTTTAGTCCAGCCTACGCTTATTCCGTCTTCGCTAAAGCTACGCCGGACAGGCCGGGGCGAAAGCGGAGTTTATCCTGAGCGAACGAAGTGAGGTAGAAGGGGCGGACAATCCTTCGCCTGGTGCTTTAATCTTAATTTTAGTTCAAATCATTATCGTGATGGCGAAGCCAATCGTAGCTCGTTAGAGCGAAGATTGGAGGCGATGGGAGTCGAACCCATGTCCGCATAATATCAAATTTCAAGCGCTACACGCTTAGTCTTAGCATATACGAGTTAATACACTTCCAAGACACAGCACTATTAACAAGGCATTTTAGTGTACAAACCATGCCACAAAACTGCTAAATCTTGCATGGCGGTTCCATCTGATCTACTACGAATGAGCCAAACTGATAGACACGTCCAGCTCATAAGTGTTCAAAAGAGCTCGCTTACGCGTAGCAGTATTGAACAGATGGGTTTGCACCCATTAATGCAGTTTCTGCATTTCTTCTTTTTGACTAATTGTTTTACGAGCACTTAGCCAACGCTCGGCATGCTCCCGAAACTCTCAATAACACGTCGAAACCAAATACGCCCCCAAAAATTTCAATGATATATATTAACGATAAGCAGTTATTTTCTAAGTGTCAAGAGATAGCGCAATATTCTTGCATCAGAACAATCATCCAAGTAGAATGAATTAAAGTAAATAGAGAAAGGATATTTATGCGTATTTTGAATTTTACGGCGACTCCTATAGATGGGACAATAAAAATTCCCAAAGATCTTCTGGGAGAATTAAGAGAAGAAGTTCATGTCATAATTGTGCTGGATAAAGAAGAAGAAAAACAACTAAAAAAGCGGAAAAAGCACTTGACCGCATTTAGCACTAAAACCAAAGGACTAACAATCAATAGGGAAGAAGCAAATGTCAGAAAAAAGTTTTCTTGATTCCAACATTGTAATTTATCTCTATTCAAACGATGAGCCCATAAAAAAATCGGTATCAGAAAGATTTCTCGATCATTCAGAAAACATAGTAATAAGCACTCAAGTACTCAACGAATTTATTCATGTTTTTCACAGTAAAAGAAAAATAGACAGCGCAATAATAAAAAAAGCAATAAAAGAACTTTCAGAGTTATTTACCATTGCGCAAATAACACCGATTACAATCGACGATGCATTAAACATTGCCAACAAATATAAATATTCTTATTTTGACAGTTTAATTATAGCCTCAGCTATCGAAAATCAATGCTCTGTTCTTTATACTGAAGATATGCATGATAGCCAATTGATTGAAAAAACGTTGAGCATTAGCAATCCCTTTAAAAAATAATTCAATGGCATATAAATTTCCTCGATGCAAGATTGCTTATAAAAGCCCTTTATACTAAAATTTACAAACAATTTTACTGGAGAAAAATGACATGCGCATCTTAGTTTTTTATTTAACGAGTTTACTTATTAAAACATCCCTCAAGAGCATGGAGCTTCGAAGCGGCAAAATTATAAATGACAAAAATTATTTTAAAATTGCTATGGCAGTAAAAAATATACCGCTGCTTTCTGATTTTACCGAGGGAATACTGAGCAGAAGAATTTATGTAAACTCTGAAGATGGCATTTGTCGATCAATTTTTATAACAACAAAAAGTGGCGATATCCCACTTCTCAAGCAACCTGAAGTAATTGAAATAACAAAATACAATTCCCTGATAGAATCCCAAAAAGCAGAAGTTGAAATACATTCAGCGCTTGAGAAGAAATTTATCGAAAAATTTCAATCTCAAAAAGAAAAATAATTAGTAGCGGTACTTTCCGCGCAATTCTCTAGAAGTTTCACGTTTAATATCCCGCTCTTTAATCGATTCTTTTTTATTTGCCGCTTTTTTATGCTTTGCAAGTCCGAGTTCAACTTTTGCATAATTGCGATCATTAAAATAGATTTTGAGCGCCACAATAGTAATCCCTTTTCGAGAAATATCACCAATTAAGCGATTGATTTCTTTACGCTTTAACAATAACTTTCTGCTGCGCGTCGCATCTTCTTTTTTTGTTGCATAAGCTTGGGTATACGGCGTAATATTGCAGTTGATTAAAAATAACTGGCCATCATGCATGGTAGCAAAAGAACCAATCAATGAAGCTTTGCCTGCTCGCAAGGATTTTACTTCATCTCCCGTGAGCACAATACCCGCTTCAAGGCGATCTAAAATTTCATAATCAAACGTTGCTTTTTTATTTTGAGCTACAACTTTCATCTGTTATCCCGCGTGTTCGCCTTTAATGCGACGATAAAAATGCACAAAAAATGGGTATGATATGAGGGCTAATCCAAGACCCAAAACATTTCCGCCAATGATAAAGGTCCACAAGGAGAGATTAGGAATTCCAAGGCAAGAAAGCTTGAGATTAAGCCAATTCATCCATGATGGATTATATGCGAGTAAATCAACACCCAAAATTCGGCCAGTGATGATTTTGCCAACTTCATAATCGGCAACATACAAAGGAATCATGGTAAAAGGATTATTTACCACATGCGCCACTGCATACACCACTGCAATATTGAGGCTGAGTGCCCATGAAAAAATAATAGTCATAAGCCAATGTATTCCTAAAAAAGGAGAAAAGGCTATAAAAACACCCACACTTGAAGCAAGCGCCAACTTAGTAGGCGTGCGCTCACTGAGGATCATTTTTTTACCAAAGGCGATGAGTTCTTTAATCATTTGAAACCGAATTTTTATACAAAAAAATTTACTTTTGGTATAGTATACAACAAAATCAGTTACTTTAGCTATCAAGAGGAATTATGCTGATAAAAACAATATTTTTTGGGTTTTTAGGGCTTACTTCTTTAACTCACTCATCCATGCATGCCTTCGGTGAAAAAAGCCTGTTTGTTGGCAATATAGTGTTTCCCAGCACCCTTGAAATGGTTCCCAGCATTCGAGTATATTATGCCGGGCGCAAAATAGTCTGCGAAACTGATGATTATGGCAAAAAGGTCACCTTTTCCATCCCAGAACAAAAACAACGCACCTTCTTTTTCATGCTCATAACCTCAGATATAGAATTTTGCAGCCATGAAAATACCGTTCCTTTTCTAAAACTTAAGAAAAACGCCCCCTATAAATTTTTTGTGATGGAGTTGATCCAAGTTGAGGCTCCCAAAAAAGAAAAAGAGGCCGTGGGCAAATCCCTTTGAAAAAAACATGGAATATACCTGGGCAATCAGACAGCTTGAGCTTCAACTTCCTGATGGGCGCATTCCCGATGAAACTATTATAATCCGCTATCACCCTGATTATGTGTATGCATTAGAAGGCGGAAATAATATTGAATTTCCTAAAATAATCATCAAGCCGGATATTTTAAAACTAGTTGGTTCGGAAGCGAAACTGCATGAGCTTTCAAACAAATGGTTTTTGGCGGCACTCAATACTGATACCATTCATGACACCGCCCCCGCCCAAATCCGCATCGAACCCCCATTCTAAAACTGTATTGGCAATGACCGCATGAATACGAGCGCTCGCATCACCCTTGGCATTGAAACCTCATGCGATGAAACTGCCGCAGCGGTATATGATGCGCAAAAGGGGATTCTTTCCAGTGAACTTTTTTCTCAAATCGCACTCCATGAACATATGGGGGGAGTAATTCCGGAAATTGCTTCGCGCACACAACTAGAAAAAATCAATAGCATTATAGCGTATGCCCTTGAAAAAGCTCAACTTACCCTTGATGATGTTGATACCATCGCCGTGACCCATAAACCTGGCTTGCCCGGATCGCTTCTGGTTGGCGTTTGCTTTGCAAAAGCGATGGCGTTTGCGCTCAAGAAAAAATTAATTGGGATAAATCATTTAGAAGGGCACGCATTTTCTTCATTTTTGGAGCATGATGTGCCATTTCCCCATCTGTGTTTAACCGCATCAGGCGGGCACACAAGTTTATATCTGATTGAAGACTTTGGAGCATTTACGTTGCTTGGGCAAACGGTTGATGATGCAGCCGGTGAAGCCTTTGATAAAATTTCAAAGCTTGTAGGCTTGGGATATCCAGGGGGCCCGGTCATAGAACAATTAGCTGCTCAGGCGAATTTCCACGATTATTTTACCTATCCACGTGCAAGCGCTCATAATCTCAATTTCAGCTTTTCGGGGTTAAAAACAGCAGTTCTTTATGATCTGGTTAAACGCAATGCATATGATATGCACGCCAAAAAATTCTTAAAAGACGATGACCAAATTTTTAAACAGCAGGTAGCAAGTTCTCTTTTGGTTTGTATTGCGGATATTTTTACTCACAAACTTGAACAAGCACTTAAACAATACCCTCAAGTGAAAGCCATCACGTTCGTGGGTGGCGTTGCGTGCAATAAATTTATAAAAAATAAAATTCAAGCACTTGCAGCATCAAAAAATCTTAGCTTTTTTAGCCCTTCACCCAAATATTGCACCGATAATGGCGCAATGATTGCATTTGTTGGCAACTATAAAGCTCAACAAGGTAAATTCTCGGATTTTGATTTAGATATTTTGAGATAATTATTCTTTATGTTTTAACAGACCTTTTTTTGAGGTCTCGGAATATACTCCGAAAGAATAGCCGATTTCTCGGAATATATTCCGGAGCTTGAACTTTTGCAATTATCCGAGTGAACTTATTTAGGCATTCGAAGAACCGTTAGATCCTGCCCCAGTTTTCTTATTGATCGATTCTAAGAATTCACGATTGGTTTTCGTTTTTTTCATCTTATCAATCAAGAATTCCATACCTTCAATCGTATTCATGGTTGCCAAGAATTTCTGCAATACCCATACTTTATTCAAATCATCTTCAGGAAGCAACAAGATCTTCACGACGTGTACCAGACATTAATAAATCAAATGACGGATAAATACGACGATTTGAAAGTTTACGAGTCATATGCATTTCCATATTACCCGTACCTTTAAACTCTTCGTAAATTACTTCATCCATACGAGAACCGGTCTCAACAAGCGCAGATGCGATAATGGTTAATGAACCACCTTCTTCAGTATTTCGCGCCGCACCAAAGAATCTTTTTGGTCCGGTGAATGCATTCGCATCAATACCACCGGTTAAAATTTTACCTGATGCAGGAGCCATGGTATTATATGCACGCGCTAAACGAGTAATAGAATCAAGAATGATCACCACATCTTTGCCTTGCTTCAACTAATCGCTTTGCTTTTTCAAGCACAATTTCTGCAACCTGAATATGGCGATCTGCCGATTCATCAAATGTTGAGCTAATAACTTCGTGCAGTAGTACCGCGCACAGTACGCTTCATATCAGCAACTTCTTCAGGACGCTCATCAACCAAGTAAAATAATAATAATGCTTCAGGATGATTAGCAATCATTGCTTTGGTAATTTCTTTAAGTAACATCGTTTTACCCACTTTTGGTGGCGCAACAATTAATGCACGCTGGCCTTTACCAACCGGGGTAAACAGATCCATAATACGCGTTGAAATGCAGCCTGGATCATATTCAAGATTAAATTTTTTATTTGGATGAAGGGAGACAAACGATCAAAATTAGGACGATCAGCTGCGAGCGCAGGATCTTCAAAATTAACTTTGAAACTTTAAGAAGTGCAAAATATTTTTCACCTTCTTTTGGCTTTCGAATCACCCCGGCAATAGTATCACCGGTTCTTAAATTAAAACGACGAATTTGAGAAGGAGATACATACACATCATCAGGACCTGAAACATAATCATAAGGAGCTGAGCGCAAAAATCCAAATCCATCAGGTAATTTTTCCAACACCCCTTCAACTTCGATTTCAATTTCAGGATGCGCTTCAATATATTTAATTCGCTCAATTAATGCGCTTTTATTCAATAAGACTTGCACCAACAATACCAAGACGACGGGCATACATATTTAGTTCGATAACCGTTAGTTCTTCAAGTGGAATTGGCTGACGCGGTTTTTGCTCGCGATACGGAGTATGTTCTCTATATTCTCTGTGTTGTTGTCTTTCGGCCGATCCTCGAGACAAATTGCTGCTGCTCCTCAGGATAATCAGAGTGCCGATTGGGCCCAGAACTTGAGGTAGGGCGTGGGCTAGATTCTTTTTGTTCGCGCTGCTCACGTAGGTTGTTGCGGCTCAGCATTTTCAGGAGTAGGTCTGGCGAGTATACGAACGAACTGCACGCACATAGGGACGCGTTGAACGTTGCGGGCGATCATCATGTGCGGTTTTTGGTTCTTGCTCCGCAGCCACTTGCGAGGGCTGCGCACTGGTAACCGACGTTGAATCAGCAGATTCAGAAGGTGTCTCAAGTTCTTTCTTAGTTGACAAGTCTTGCTCTTGCTCGAGAGCAGCTGACTTTACTTTTGGATCTTGATCATTCATCAAAATCTCCTTAAAACACGTAATTCGAAATAAAGAAAACATATATAAACTCCGTCTAATAATTTTTATAGATATTTTTTTGAAAATTAAAATGAGCAGACTGAAGGATTAACAACAATAAACGATTGCGCTCAAAAAAAATCATACGAGAGAGCAAAACCGGACAAATTATTTCTACTAGAAACATTTTATCACAGTGCGCCATTAATTTTCAAGTAATTTACTGCTACATGCAAAAAATGCTTATTTATAAGCCTTATTTGCCTTCTTTATAAAGCAACATCATCACAGGACTTGCAATATAAATCGAAGAATATGTACCAAATACTATTCCTATAAGCAATGCCAGAGAAAAATCTCTTAATGCTTCACCGCCGAAAAAAAGCATCGCAAACCGTCAATGCAGTTGCAAAGCTCAATAAAACACTTCGGCGAAATGTTTTATTAATACTCACATTAACAATCTCATGCAACGATGCACCCTTCATCTTGAGCAAATTATCACGAATTCTACTGAAAATAACAATCGTATCGTTTATTGAATATCCAATTACCGCAAAAATCACGCCAATCACGTTAATTGATATTTCACGATCAAACATTAAGAAAATTCCTAAAATTGCCATTGGATCGTGAATTAAGGCCACAATTGCACCAACTGCAAAGGAAAATGACCAGAATCGCACCGCAATATAAATCAAAATTGCAATCAAAGCGATCAACACTGCCCAGAAGAAATTCCAGCGCAAGCTTTGACCAACTCCCGGCCCGACGCCTTCACTTTGCAAAATTGAGACCGGATTATCAGGAATTTCAGCCTGGATTGCACTGCGCATACGCTCAGCCAAGCCCTTAGCATCATTTGAAAATTCGCTCACACGAACCAATACTTCTTCAGGAGCCGAGAATTCACGAGTAATCGGATTTTTCCAACCATTTTTTTCTAAAATATCTTTTAAATGGCAAACGCTCACCGGCTTTTCAAATTTAAGAAAACTGAGTTCCACCGGTGAAATCCACACTATACACAAACGTATATCCTCGCTCTGCCATTTATAGATGTAAACCCCTAAAGAAGCAACAGAGAAATAAAGCACTGAAAATTCCACAAACCAAACGATATTTTAAAAAATTAATCATTACGCTCTCCGCTTATGCATATTTCTAAGTTGGCTGCATTCATACGATATTTTTGAAACCAGAAGAGATCCTCTTCGGCTCAGATACAAAATTAAGATACTGGAACAATTGAGATATATTTGCGGCCTTTAGGACCAAAATGGAATTTAAGTATTCCTGGCGCCATCGCAAAAAGAGTATAATCTGTCCCTATGCCTACGTGCTTTCCAGGATGAAATTTGGTGCCACGTTGTCTGACGATAATTTCGCCACCAGTCACCACTTGACCATCAAAAAGCTTTACACCTAATCGTTTACTTTGGCTATCGCGATTATTCTGCGTCGATCCACCGGTTTTACTCGTTGCCATCGCAATCCTTACAAAAGCATTATTACTATGAATTATTACTATAAAAGACAAGATTTGTATTATGGTCCTAGTATGAATATCCAGCTAAAAAAGTCAATATCCAGTTTACAAAATTTAAAAAAAGCGTATTATTTTAGATAGAAATTTATTTTCAGAAATGTAGAGGTTATTGTGAAAAGAAACATTCTCCAAAAAATAGCAATTTTTACCCCTTGGCTCAGCCTGAATCGTGCCTTTTTGTTCACACTGAGCGTTGCTCTGGGCAATTTTACCCCCGGCCTTATTCATTAGCTCCAAATAAAGCCCCTCTGGCCAAAGCTGCATCTGATTGCCTTGGCAATAAATCTGTTCTTGAAGCCGCCCAAACCGGTCAGCTTGCTAACCTTAAACGACTAATCTCTTCAGCTAACATCGACTGCGGCAATCACAATGGGATCACTCCACTCATGTTTGCAACCTATTATGGCCATACACCAGTTGTGCAATTCTTGCTCTCCAAAAAGGCCAATACCAACCTTGCATCCAGCGCAAACCACGATCTTAACTTTGGAAAATTATTATCAAATAGAAATAGCAAGACAACAGCCCTCATGCTTGCGGCCTTTGCCGGCAAACTCGAGATTGTTCTGGCCCTGCTTAAAGCAGGAGCTCTGGTGAATGCCCAAGATAGCGATGGCCAAACTGCGTTAATCTATGCAATTTTAGCTGATAAAAATTGGCCAAATCAGCCTCTTTCAGAAAATCGCAAAAAAATAATTGCGCTTTTACTTGAATATGGCGCCGATCCGCATCTGACTGATCGTAATGGGCTTGATGCAGTCTATTACTATTCACATGTTGCGGGCTTAGTGCCAAGTTTTGGCGATCATTATGAAAAAGATGAAAATCTGGCAGCCACGATGAATTGCTTTTAAAGATGCATTAGCTCATTTAGTTATATCCTTCCAATTTCTACCAGTTCTGGTTGTTACCACCAACGGCACATTCCATTGCACCACATTTTCTAAAACATTTTTTACCAAAGCTTCCGTTGCGGCAATTTCATCTTTTGGAACCGATATTAAAAGCTCATCATGAATTTGCAAAATAATTTTTCCACGCAAATGTTCTTTTTTTAATGCCTGGTCAAGCTTGATCATACCTAATTTCATAATTTCTGCGGCAGTACCTTGCGCAACGGTATTGATTGCAACGCGACGTGCTTCCTCATAGAGCGGACGATTTTTCTCATGGATTGCAGGAACATATCTTCGGCGGCCCCAATGAGTAGTAACATATCCATTATGCTTAGTATCGATAACAACCTGTTCCATCCAGGCAGAAACGCCTGGGTACTGCGCAAAATATTTTTCAATATAATGCTTTGCATCTTTGAATGGAATTCTAAGATCTTGCGCAAGGCCATATGGGGTCATGCCATACAACACACTAAAGTTGATACGCTTACCAATTTGCCGTTGCTCAGATGTTACGTGATCAAGCGGCACATCAAATAATCGTGCTGCGGTTTCATTATGAATATCATGCCCGCTCAAAAATGCATCGATCAAATGTTTATCTTGCGAAAGATACGCCAATACGCGCAATTCAATTTGTGAGTAATCGGCCGATAAAAATAGATCCCCTTCTTGGGGAATAAATGCCGCACGAATTTCAATACCATAGCCACCGGTATCTGCAGGAATATTTTGCAAATTGGGCTCTGAGCTTGAAAGTCTTCCGGTTGCAACTTGTGTCTGACTAAAACTAGTATGAATGCGATTGGTATGACTATTAATATAGTCAGGCAATGCATCAATGTACGTTGATTTTAATTTGGACAATTCTCGATATTTCATGATCAAGCCCGGTACCGGATGCATTTTGCTCAATGTTTCTAGCACTTCCTGATCAGTTGAATAACCAGTTCCTTTTGCACTCTTTTTTTGCGTAGGCAAAAGCAACTGTACAAATAACAAGTTCTCAACTTGCCGGGGAGAATTTAGATTGAGATCTGCCATATCAATGCCAACCAATTCTCCAATTTCCTTCTCAATGGCAATCAGATCTTTAGCAACTTTTTTTCCCAATTCTGCAAGTAACTTGGTATCTAATCGGATACCCTCTACTTCCATATCATAGAGCACACTCGTGAGCGGATGCTCGATCTTTTGATAGAGCTCTAACAGTTTTTCATTCTTAAGTTCTTTTTCAAGAAGCGGTTTTAATCGAAATGTTTGATGCGCATCTGCAGCGGCATAACGTGTCGCCAAATCAAGCGGCACATAGGAAAAATCTTTATATTTATTATCTTTAACCACTTCTTGAAAGCTCAACATAGGCTCACCAAAATAATGCTCAGAGAGCCACTTAAGCCCAATGCGTTGCCAGTCTTTGGTAACTAAATTTGCTGCAAGCAATGTATCAAAAACGAGTCCTTTTACTTCAAGACCAATGCCATGGAGTGCCTCTAAATCAAATTTTGCGCTATGAAAAATCTTTTTGATCAACTCATCTTCAAAAATTGGTTTTAGTTTTTCTACTACGTAATCTTGCGATAGTTGCTGCATATTTTTATGTCCAAAAGGAAGATAATATGCCGTGCCTTCTTGCACACACAATGAAATGCCAACGCAGGTATTACGCACCAGCGGATTCATGCCATTGGTTTCAGTATCGATTGCAACGAGCTTCTTTTGCTTAATGAGTCCGCACAAATTTTCTAATTGATCAGTACTTATAATAGTAATAAATTCATAGCCCACCATTTTTTGGGCAACTAATGGCTTTACCCCTTTTTCTACTTGCTCAATCGCATCAATATCTTTGAGCAAAGTTTTAAAATCAAGTTCAGTAAAAATCGCGCGCGCATCGACCCAGTTATGTTCATCGAATTTTAAATCTTGCAAAATCAACCCTGATGGATGCATTTGTAATAAAAATAATTGGTAGCTTAAAAATGCATTATCTTTATGTGCAATCAAAGCATTACGCATGCGATCTTTGGTGACCTTATCAAGATTTGCATAAAGATCTTCAAGAGATGCGAATGCATGCACAAGCTCTAAAGCACCTTTATCGCCAATACCTTTAACACCAGGAATGTTGTCTGAGGTATCACCCAGAATTGCAAAATAAAAGGGGAGCTTTGCAACGGGTAAACCCATTTTTTCTTCAAACGTCTTTTGATTAAGCATTTGATCTTTCCATGGATCAAAGATAACCAGGCGATCATCATCAATCGCTTGCCCCATATCTTTATCAGATGTGATTAATACCACGGTATTCCCTAAAGCCTTTTGCTCCTGGGCGATAGAAAACATAATATCATCAGCTTCTATTCCCGGTTGAGCAACTTGCTTTATGCCGATTGCGTCAGCAAACTTGAGGATATATTCTTTTTGCTCAAAAATATCACTGGGGGGCGCCTGGCGTGTTGCTTTATAATTTTCATACATTGCATGCCGCGTGGTTTTGCCCTTGCTATCCCACACAATGGCTATGTATTGCGGATGGAATGTATCAATCAGTTTTCGGATCATGCGTGCAAAACTATACACCGCTTGAACTGGAATACCCTTGGCTGTATGCAAAGGCCGAACCCCATAGTATGCTCGATACAAAAATGACGATCCGTCAATGAGAAAAACCGTTTTTTTAGGATCAAAATTCATATAATATGCCTTATTATTTACTGGGCTGCCCGCACACAGACGGGTGAATGAATAAAGCAGCGGGCACGAGGATAGCTGCTAAAAATAAGCATACTCGATAGTTCATAAATCAGCCTCTATAGTTCTTTACATAAAATCTTCTATACTATGATCTTATACTAAAAAAAACTCAGCGCTAGTCGGATTTATGCAATATATTCATGTCAAACTGCTCAATGGCTTTACTCAACCATTAACCTATGTGGTTCCCCTGAAGTATCAGAAAAATCTGATCGGTTCCATTGTTAAAGTTCCGTTAAAAAACAAATTTGTTTCTGCTTATGTTTTTGCACAATCAGACGTGCTTAATGAAGTCCCCACATTTACTCTCAAAGAAATGGCAAGCATTGAGGCCTTTCCTGAGGACGTCAACTACAAGCAGTTTATTCGGCAACTGAGCGACTATTATCAAGTTGATTCTTTACATTTTATTAAAAGAGTTCGCCAGTTTGTAAACCAATCCGAGCCAGAACCGGTTATCAATATTCTGCAAAAAGAAGTCTTTGGCCCTTCTGTTATTTTAACGGATGAACAACAACTAATCGTGAATACCCTCAGCCCCGCAATCGGAAACCACCTATTTACCCCGGCGCTTTTGCATGGGGTTACCGGATCAGGAAAAACTGAGGTATATAAGCAATTAATCATAACAACAATTACGCAGCAAAAAACTGCCATACTGCTTTTGCCAGAAGTAAGCCTTGCGTTGCGATTCGAGCAGATATTAAAGCAACAGCTGCCCCCCGATATATCCATCATCAGTTTTCACTCGGGTACCCGAGTGGCCCAAAAGCGATTACTCTGGCAAGCATTGCTTGAAAAAAAGCCGTTGCTTATTGTGGGAGTTCATATTCCTATTTTGCTTCCCATCGCCAATCTAGGATTAATTATTGTGGATGAAGAACATGAGGTGGGCTATCAAGAAAAAAAACACCCGAAAGTTAACACGAAGGAAGCCGCATTAATGCGAGCGCAAATTGCCAAAATTCCTATTTTGCTTGGCTCTGCAACCCCTTCGATACAAACATTGTATACGGCTCAAACTAAAAAATGGCATTTTTTTAAATTATCAAAACGCTTTGCCGGCGAGTTTCCCCACATTAAAACGGTACTGCTCACCAATAAAGAACGGCGCGCTAATTTTTGGATTACCAAAGAACTAGCTGATGCAATTGCCGATCGAATCGCAAAAAAAGAGCAAACAATAATTTTTATTAATCGGCGGGGATATAGTTTTTTTGTCCAGTGCAAATCATGCAGCTTTATTTTCGAATGTTCCACTTGCAGCGTGAGCCTTACATTACACAATAACAATGAACTCACATGCCATTATTGCGGCAGATGCCAACAATTGCCGAGCGCATGCTCTTCATGCAAAAAAAATGAGTTACTCAAAAAGGGAATTGGAACACAACAAGTGGTTACCATTCTGGAACAGTTATTTCCTCAGGCGCGCATTGGTCGCGCTGATATGGATGTGAGTAGCAAAAAGCAATTATGGCAAGAAACCATGCAGGCATTTGAAGATGGCAGTATTGATATTTTGGTCGGCACTCAAACGATCACCAAAGGGTTTCACTTTCCAAACGTTACCTTAGTTGGCATTCTCTGGGCAGATCTCAATTTGCATTTTCCGATCTATAATGCTGCCGAAACTTCTTTGCAACAACTGATTCAAGTGGCAGGCAGGGCGGGCAGAGCACGCGCAGGCAGCCAAGTGATTGTGCAAACCATGATGCAACATCCGATTTTTAATTATCTGAATGAAACTGATTATCTAAAATTTTTTGATTATGAAATAAAAAATCGAACAGCGGTACGATATCCGCCAACAATTAGGCTCGTTGAAATCGAATTAAAAAACACCAATGAAGATCGCATAGAACAAGAATCATTTGAACTCATAACTGTGTTGATGAGCATAATTCAAAAAAATAATTATGAGATAACGGCACTGGGTCCTGCAAAACCACCCGTTGCAAAAATTAAAAATACGTATTCGCGCAAGATATATTTAAAAGGCGCTCCAATGAGCCATTTGATTCAACTGTATAAAAGAGTTGATAAATCTCAATTTGAAAGCCAAATTTTTTTCACACCAAATCCTAATAATGGATGATTATTTTTCTATTTCTTCACTTGATATAATGCGGGAATCCGCAATTGATCCCATTTTTTAAATATGCCGCATAATGCGCCATGATACGGCTCTTCAACACCATAATAATAACTATTCTTTTTATTATTAACTAATGCATATTTACCATCATAAGTGGTTACCACAACAATATGCCCATCGCTCTGATCAAGTAATCTAAGATCGGTTTCAAAATCAGCAAACTTTGCAAAATCTTTTTCAAGCACATAAAAAGCATTGGTAATGGTGAGAGCAACCAACACATACCCTTTTTTCTTCGCAACACGATTGAGTGCTGCCACCGATTGGCCAAAATTATTATCGACTGCATACGGGGCATAGATATCATATTCAACTGGTATGGTTGGATTAAACTCAACAATGATCACGCGCGGCCGAATAGTTTTCAAGCTTTCAAAAATATGATAATCATTTCCATCAATATCGATGGAAAGCAGATCAATTGGCTCATCGATACCATTTTTTTCAAGAATTGCTTCAAGACAATCATCACGATCAATCCCAACCCATGCTTGAATAGGAATCACATTAAATATACGGGTGTTTTTTTTCAGATCTTGAAACTTTTTTTCATCGCCTTCGATGAGAATTGCTTTCCATCCGGAATTTTTACTCCACAGCGCTGCCGTATTAGAAAACGTAAATCCATCCCATGCTCCAAATTCTATCGCAATTTTTGATTGTGTTCCTATAATTTCAAAAATTTTTTCGATAATCCCATCTTCACCAAATTGCGAATAAATATTGTAAGCAAAATCACTCAAAGTACTTTTTTGACCAGACACCATCAAAAAAAACGAACTAACAAATAACGCAAATAGTATTTTTTTTCTCATTCTCTCCCCGCGTTTAAATAATCCATAAGAGCTTTATCACGCTTATTGAAAAATTGCTACAAGAAAAAAAAACTGTTACAACAGTAAGAAAATAAAGGAGCACATGATGCGTGTAAGTACCTTTTCTTTAACTGTTTTATTATCTTTTTCGTTTTCATCATTATGTTACACAAAACCAAAATCTTGCCATGCTATTAGCTATAAAATAGACGCATGGCGACGTCTTGGTGATGCCATTACCACCGTATGCAAAACATTTTATTTTTCTGAAATCTATAACTTGCCTATTTATTTTCGAGATTTTCCCTATTTTGATCAATTTGCAATTTCACAGAAAGCAAAAATGCTTACGCCAGAAATAGAGAAAAAATTTTCAAAAACGATTCCTATTAACAACATCACTGATATTGAGCAACATATAAAAAGCTCTGAGCCCGTGCTCTTCGAGTGCCACTTTCTTTCTGAAACCTCGCCCATATATTCAATCACGAGAGCATACCCGGAGTTTGACTCCTTAATTAGGGCTGCATTTACACCATTGACTTCTATTGAACCAGTGGCAAAACCACCGGCCGTGATTACCGTTGCACTGCATGTTCGCAAAGGCGGGGGATTTGATAAGCCATTAGCATCAACTCAAGAATACGCAACTGATGATATACCAATCAAAGGAGTTTATCTGCGCAAGAATAATCCTCGCGGATCTCATATTGATATATTTCCTATCCAATGGCCGGCAGGGCCTATATATATCGATGCGGTAAGAAAATATATAAGCAAAAAAAATAATTTTTCCGATTATCTTTGGCCAATTAAATTTCCGCCTGATCAATATTATATTGATCAATTAAAAGAATTAAGCTCAATGTTGCCCGGCAAAAATTTACTTGTGTATCTTTTTACCGATGATCCAAATCCTGAAGCAATTATGGAGCGCTATTCTAACCAGTTAAAAGATCATCCTCGCATCATATTTTCTTATCGCCAAAAGGGCAATCACCACACAAAAAACATACTGCAGGATCTTTTTGCCATCGCCCAATGCGATTGCTTAATTAGTGCTAGCTCATCATTTGCCACCGCTGCACAATTGTTAGGCAATCATCAGATACTCATGTTTCCGGTTTATGCAATTGCAATGCCGGATAAGATTATAATCAATATCGTAGGCGTAATTAGCGTGGAAAATCACGGTGATCCACTCACAAGAAAAATAGCGTATCGCGAGATCAGGCATATCGGATCAAGCGCGCACACTCTTAATCGCCATTAACTGAGCGATTGTTTGCCTCAGTTCTTCACATTCTTTACCCAAATAATCTATTTCTTCTTGTTGATCTTGTAATCTTTCATTATGTATTTGAATTTGTTGAAGCAGACCGATTATTAATTTATCTTCTCTTAAATATTCACGACCGCGCTTTGTTGTTCCAACAAGTTCAGGCCAAACATCCAAAACCTGTTCTTTTATAAGTCCAACCTCTACATCAGAATTATTTCTGGTTTTGCTTTTAAATGCCGCAATCTCTAGCGCTTGAAGCTTGTTTGTGGCATTCCGTTTTATTTCTAGATTTTCAATGCGATTCGCATCATTTTCCGCTGAAAATGGTATTGACAGAAAGCATTCGACACATTCGCCATAAGTAAGAAGGCCATTCGGCGTAATTTGCACAAAGTCATTCGGCAGCGCAATAACAGTATCAAACATCCCATAAAAATAAGAAGCATACTTTTGAGCCGGGCTCCCTATTGTTACGCCTCCAAAAGTATTTGTTGCACCTGCACCTATAGCAATCGAGTTGGGGCCGCTCGCAGTTGCCCCATTACCAATTGCAGTACAATTCGTACTGAGTGCATCAGCACCGTTACCGACTGCTAGCGCTCCACTATATGCATTAACAAAATTACCTATTGCAATTGCACCATCGCCATTGGCTTCTATATCTTGACCAATACCGATAACTACATCCCCATTGGTTTCAATGTTTTTTCCAATAGAAATTATAGAGATTCCAACCGCCTCGATATTCCTTCCAATACCAATAACCGAATCACCGTCACTCGAAACATCAAATCCCATAGCAATTGCAGCCACACCATCGGCGCTAGCATCTGCACCGATAGCTATAGCAGTATTTCCTATAGCATCTGCCGCTGCCCCAATGGCAATTGTTCCCGTACCATCTGCTGTTGTTTCGTATCCTATTGCTATGGCACTCTCACCATACGACTCGGCAGTATCTCCTATGGCAATAGCACTTTCTCCCGTCGCGCCTGAATCATAACCGATAGCAACAATATTGTTACCTTCTGCCAGGCTTAATGTACCAATTGCCACTCCATTATTCCCCAATGTTTTGGCAAAATATCCTACGCTGAGGGCTCCTAATCCAAGCGCTTTTGCCTCCGATCCTACTGCAATAGCGTTCGCGGAAGAGGCCGTTGCTGAATTTCCAATGCCAATCGCTCCGTCCAAAGTAGCGGTTGCAAAGTAACCAATGGAAACCGTATAGTCTCCAATTGTCTTTGCAAGACAACCAATACAAACATCATAATCTCCAACCACAGAAGCGAGGTAGCTACCCACAAAATTATAGACCCCCTCAGCTTGCGTAGCATAACCAAGTCCAGTGTTACCATAAGCCTCCGCATACAACGCCAGAGCATAACTGCCCACGGCAGTATTATAAGATCCTTGATTTGCCGCTGCTGCCAAATAACCAATCGCCACATTATCCTGGAAGCGAACTCCATAGGCCACAGGCATTGCCTCAGCTCCTACTGCAGTATTATGATATCCCTGAGCAGCGTAAACCATACAATTCCAGCCAACAGCCGTGTTGCTATATCCCAATAAGTTATATTCAAGTGCTGAGGTTCCAACAGCAGTATTGTAAATTGATTGATTATAGGCGAGTGCAGAATCGCCAATCGCGGTGTTCTGGAATCCATAAATGTTTGTCTCCAAAGCACTATCGCCAACTGCAGTATTCTGGAATCCAATAATATTCGCATACATAGCACTCGCGCCAATTGCAACGTTAGAAAAACCAGTCGTATTTGAATACAAGGACTCGGCACCAACTGCAGTGTTTTCAATAGCTTCATTAAAATAAAGACTGGCTTCGCCAACTGCGGTATTAGAAAAACCTACAACATTATTTTGCAAAGAACCTGCACCTACTGATGTATTACCATATCCTTGCAGATTCTGACGTTGGGATTCACTCCCAATAGCGGTATTATATGAACCCAGCTCGAATGACTCACCAACATTGAAACGAAGCGCGTCGAATCCAACTGCCGTATTGGATCCTCCTTGATTATTATCATGCAAAGCAAAAGCCCCTACCGCAGTGTTCCCATCCCTTTGATTACTATAAAGTGCTTGAAAGCCAATGGCAGTTGAATCATTAACCGTTACTGCTGAAAAAGCAGCACCTGAACCCAAGGCAGTATTTTCATTGCTATCAAACAAATTAAGAAGTGCTTGAGCACCACCAGCCGTATTATCATTACCACTCATGTTAAGTTGCAACGCTTGGCATCCCAAGGCAGTATCATTTATGCCTATCTGATTATTTTGCATTGCACTTTCACCAATTGCCGTATTAGATGTACCATTTGCAACAGGATTTGTATTATCACCAACCGAAAGATTACAGTTTGCTTTGCTCGTCTGAACCACAGGGGTTCCATTAATCGTAATATAATATGATGTATTGATAGGGCCTTCAACATTGAGCGGACCATACACATCAAGATAGTCATTGATAGTTGCTCCTTCTTGCACATACAATGTCCCCTCCAGGGTAGTATCATTACACACATAAAGATTGTTGCCGATACCCACCCCTCCATTAACTACTAATGCGCCATCGGTGCACGAATCAGAACTTGTAGTATTTGACACGTTAATTTTTCCACAAACATACAGGTCGCCGCCAATACCAGCTCCACCGCCAACCGTAAGTGCACCATTATTGCATGATGTGCTTGTCACTGTGCTTGAAATTACCGTTTGACCACCGATATACGTATTACCACCTATGCCGACACCGCCATTAATCACGAGTGCTCCTGAAGAATTACTAGTGCTCTGAGTTGTATTGGTAATAGTTATTGGTCCGTGGGAAGTTATTGAACCGCATACATTTAAATTCTGGCCAATCCCCACCCCACCATCCACCACCAACGCACCGTTAGCACAATTAGTACTATCAGTTACATTTTGTATATGCTCTGTCCCGCCAATATTGAGTGACCCAGCAATTCCCACGCCACCCAAAACTGTTAAAGCGCCTGAAGTAAAATTTGTGCTTTCGGTCGTGTTATTTATTGTAACCGGAGTTGTGAAAGTGCCACTACTAGTTGCAGTAACATTTTCCATCCCACAAAAAAATGAACCCTCAGCTGAGCATGGAGAAACACCTAGAGGGCAACAAATTCCACTTGTACCAATAGACATTGATCGGTCTAATGAAAATCCATCTTGAATATTTTGTGAGGCTTTATCTAAATCTTGTTGAATTTTTGGAAGATACTGTTCAAGCATTTGACGATCTTGAATATTATCTTCTGGCAAATTTATTGAGAGATTCTGCAATTCCTGCAAACTTTGATTGAGCAACTGTTTGGATATATTCACTTCTCCCTTTTCAATCAAACTTGCTACTTTATTAAACGCTGTAAGCCTCATTTTAAATCTTTTATCTAAACGCTCTTTTAAAAGCACAAATCGTTTACCCGCATTTCTAGGGACTTCAATCTGATTTTGAATATTCTGTTGGGAAAAAGATTCATTACCCTTGGCATAAATAGGCATGAGTAAAATACCTATTATTATTCCATAAAAAATCTTCATAGCTCTTTCCTTTTTTTATTTTTAAATTCTTCATACTAAACTAATAAAAAAAAAATTTCTAAGTCAATAAGACCACATTCTTGCATTTTTAAATCTTTTTCAGTAATGCTTTCTAAAGAACCGTACAAATCTAATGGAAAGGAGTTTTGTGAAGATTATTAATGTATACTTATTTTTTATCTTATTTTTGGTGAGTATCATCCAAATTCAGACATTTGCGGCAAATAGAGCATGCCCGGGTGGTTTTTGCAGTTCATGTTCATCAGGGTGCCCAATCAATGTTACCTGTTCATCAACAAGTAGTCCCACCGGGGGCTCTGGAGCATGCTCGAGTTGTGCAGAATTTTGCTGCATAAATGTATCATCAACTGCAAATATTTCTAATGTGGTCGCAACTTGCGCCAATATTGCAGGCAATCTTACGGTAAATGGCACCCTTGATATTAAAGGTGATTTAATAGAAGAAGGGAATGCGACCTTTAAAGAAGATGTGTGCATCGGGGGGAATCTTTCGGTTGCCGGAAATGAAATTGTGGGTGGAAATGAAACAATTCAAGGCGGATTAACCGTAAATAATGGCCTTTCAATTAATGGTCCCCTCACTTTTAATGGAAATATTATTATCAATGGCTCTGAAACTATCACGGCTAATGAAATTATAGGAGGATCGCTCACCGTCGGCGGCACAGGAACATTTAATGGTCTTTTAATTGCCAATGATGGATTAGTGGTAAATAATGGCGAGACTATCAATAATGGTGGCCTCACCATTTTAAGTGGTGGCGCAAGTATCAATGGTAACGTTGGGATAACTCAAACGCTTGCAACTGATGACCTTGAAGTACTGGGTAGTTTGACGGTCATGGAAAATTCATTCTTAAATGGATGCAATACTGTCGTGAATGGAACCTTAATTACCAATGGTCCAGTAATTATGAATCAAGGATTAAATGTAGTTTCTGGCAACCAAACCATTACTTCTGGAAATCTAACTTTAAATTCCGGAACCTTAACTGTTGGGGGATTTTCAACATTTAATGGCCCGATAACTGCTCTAAACAGCGCAACCATAGAAAATGGGCTTACCGTTTTTGGTGGAGAAATTATTGAGAGTGGTAATTTAACAGTAGCCCCATGCGGCAACGCAACAGTAGGCGGATCACTCACTGTTACTAATACCATTACATCACCTTCGCCGGCAACGTTATCAGATTTATTAATTACTGGTACAACTAATAGCACGAGCCCCAGTACCGGAGCATTAGTGGTAAATGGAGGTATTGGTATAGCGCAAGATTTATGGCTTGGCGGCACGCAATACTTCCAAGAGGTATCGCGCGAAGGGGGCAATCCTATTCCCGGGCTCAATTATTACGAAGAAACGTGTGTATCTATGAACTTTGCATTTGCTGCCGGCAATCAAATTGTTCAGATACCGGTAGTAAGAATTGGCAATCTAGTCAATCTTCTAATTCCAATAATGATATTTGGGCCTGGAACTGATACCGTTCATTCAGTTACGATGTTGCCTCCCCGATTTGCACCATCATGCGTGGTGCGCGGTGCTGCATCAACAATTATCAATGATGTGAGCCAACTGGGAGAATTTGAAGTAGATCCTGATGGAACAATTATCTTTGGGTTACCCGGCACTCTGCTTGGACCCCAACCATTTACCGCCTCTACTTCAGCGCAAGTTGATATTAATACCATTACGTATAATAGAGTAGATTGTGGTTGTAATTTAGGTTAAGAAAGCAAGGGTTCAATAGTGAAGATTACAAAAATCTCTATTATCATGCTGATGCTTATCTCTGTAATGGGAACAGCATTAGAAGCGAGTAGCAAAAAAAAATCAAAACAAAAAACAAATCCGGAACCGCAAACGCAAACAACAACTATGGGCAAGGGCCCGAGCAGTGCACCCTCAAAATCAGTATGCCCGGTTTGCCCGAGCTTTACCTGCCCTACTCCATCTCCGACTGCACCATCCGGATGTACCGGCCCGAATTGCACCGGATGTACCCCCGCACCTTTTTGCTGTGTAAATGTTAATAACATTATAACATCAGAAACCACATTAAATATTGCAAATGCACAAATTCTGGGTAATGCGCTCGTATCACTGAATGCTGACATTAAAGAAGATTTAATGGTCGAAGAGCAAGCTATTTTTGTAAATAATGTTTGCATCGAAGGCCAGAAAGACGTGACCGAAAATGTCAATATAGAAGGCTTTGCAGTAGTACTTGGAACGTTATCAATTGCAAACGGTATAAATGTAAGCGGAACTATTAATTTTACCGGCAGTAGCCCAACGATAAATGGTTCGGTCACGGTTACGGGTAACCAAAATGTAACTGGCAGTCTTATTGTTGGAGGGACTGGCACCTTTAACGGGACTTTAATTGCATCAGGCGGCCTGGAGGTCAACAATGGATCTACCGTTAATGGTGGCTTGAGTATTATGAATCCGAGCGGATGCACTGCCTGTACTGGGGCATCCATTAATGGTAATGTTTGTGTTGTCGGCAATGTGCTTGCAAATGATGTCAATGTAGCCAGTGAATTAACTGTAGATGAAATTGCAACATTCAATAATGTAACTACAGCCACGGGGGGGACGCTTATTGCCAATGGGCCGGTCAACATGTATACCGGGATCACTATCACCGGAAATGAAATAATGAATGGTGGTTCCAAAATAGTTGGCAGTAATTTGAGTGTAAGTGGCGATACAACTTTTGAAGGCGAATTGACTGCTAATGAAGGTGCAGTAATTCATAACGTGCTTGTTGTCTCAGGCGGTTCAACCGTTGATAACTTAATGATAACCAATGGATCACTTTTTGTTTCAGGTGTTTTAAATGTAAATGGCTCCATCGCTAGTGAAAATGGAACCTCATCATTAAATAGCTTAACTATTACTGATAGTTTAAACAGTCTTTGTCCATCCGGCCCGGCTGCTCTCGTTGTTCTTGGCGGGGCAGGAATTGGAGCATCTGGTACTTTTGGAAGAGATCTTTGGCTTGGTGATAATGAATATTTTGCAAACACGCAAGCCGAAGGTGGAATCCCAACCTCTTTTGATTACTATGAAGAAAGTTGCTACTCAACCTCATTTATATGGGGGGGTACCACTGTTACACCACCGGCAAATGTAAATGTCAAAGTTATCAGGGTTGGCAATATTGTTAATCTATTAATTCCTGCGATAATTTCTAATAATCCTGGCACTCATGTTGATGTTATCACGTCAACAAATCCTATGCCGCTCAGATTTAGACCTCATATTACCATACGCGGGCCATCTTCTACCATTATCAGTAATGTTCTTATTGCCACGGGCGTAACACAATTATTGGGCGGGGTGGGAGAGTTCAATATCTCTCCAGCAGGTATAATTACTCTGGGCTTACCAGCTTCAATGAGCGGTCCTTTGGGATCCATTTCAAATGCATTAGGACCGCAAAGTATATATTCACAAAATTTTGTGGAAGCGGATATCAATACAATTACTTATAATATCAATAGCTGCGCCCCTCGTTGCAAATTGCCATGCACATAACATGGGATTAAAATTTAATGCCGGCAGAAAATCTCTGCCGGCATTTTTATTTTCAAGCGCAGTAAAAAATTCTATGCTTTTTAAAAATAATCATTAAAAAGGGTAGATCATGAAGCGACTATTATTGTGCACATTATGGATAACTCACTTGAGCTCAGCAGATTTTTTTACTAATTTACTGGAAATAAAAGATGCTCAGCCAAATGAAATGTATTATCAATTATTGCCAGAAATTGATGAAGAAAACCCGGATATCTCTTTCATACGAAGTAGAAATTTAAAAACATTCTCCCTTGAAAACGGTTATCTTTTAATGCTAGAAGAAGCAACCCATGCAATTTGTTTTATAGAAACCGGTACCTATTTAGGCGACACTACCGAAATTGCTGCCAAACATTTTCCAATTGTACACACTATCGAATTGGGTAAAGAGTTATTTGAAAAGGCAAAAAAACGGTTTTCTAAAAAGAAAAATATCGCCCTTCATTTAGGAGATTCTGCAGAATTGTTGCCAAGCATATTAAAACAAATAAAAGATAAAACCGTTATATTCCTCGATGCCCATTTTAGTATGGGAGCAACCGCAAAAGGCAACGATAATACGCCAATTCTTACCGAACTTAACCACATTAAAAAAAGCAAACATACCAATTCAATTATTATCATTGATGATATACGCATGTTTTATGAGCCACTGATAACCCTCGATGATAATTTTATGGAGGGGTATCCATCGCTTAATACCGTTGTTGAAAAAATTCTAGAAATAAATCCTCATTATAAGATCGCGATTGTTTACGATACGCTCATTGCGTTCACCCAAGAAGAACATATTACCGTTTCACCGGTAATTCGAGCGGCAACCATGAGCCGATTATATGATGGCACTAACTATTTACCTGAACATGTTCTTCGTGCCGAATTATGTATTGCAGAATCTAAAGATACGCAAAAAGATATGCTTTTGGAATTAGGTGATCACTGGGTTGAAAAATTTAGCGAATCAGTTGGGTTATCGCGCCATTACGCGCTGTGGGCAGGATTAATTCTTCTTGAAAATGAAGAGTATACAAAGGCAAAAGAGTTTCTAGTGGAAGCCAAAAAGCGCGGGCTCAAAGACTGGCGAATTGACTGGTACATTGCAATGGCTGAAGCACAATGCTTTTTTGATATTCGATAGCAGTCAACATGAAAATTATGCAAATTTTCTGTTGCATTTTAATCTGCGCAAATATCTTGGCACAAGAAAAGAGCGCTCTTCAAAATGTAACCATTCAGAAACTGTGTGAAAAAATACCGAGCACTGACAAAGACCGCTGCAAGTTATTTGCACATACGAAAACTACTGAAAAAGTTGGAGAGCTTTTTTATCATGAAACAGAAGAAAACAAGATAGAAATCACTCATCTCAAAGTAAAAGATGGCATGCGGTACCAGCGCATTGGCACTTCTTTGATGAACTGTTTATTTGATGAAAGCAAAACAAAAAAGCACTCAGAAATTGTGGTCCGCTCAGCAGCCAAAGCTACCAGGTTTTATCAAAAACTCGGCTTTGAGTGTGAAAAAGATTCATTCGATTTAATTATGGATAATAGCCGTTTTTGTTATAAAAAGCTTGAAGAATGCCAACAACTAAAATAGTGCAAAAACATTGATAAATACGCGTTTTTTGATAGCCTTGATTATAATTTAATAAGTTTTATTCTCTTAAATTCTAGGGACATTTTATGACTTCTCATGATTTAACAAACATAGCTATTTTTCAAGAAAAAAAGATTCGAAAAATTCTTTTCAAAGGAGAATGGTGGTTCTCTGTGGTTGATATATGCCATGCTTTAACTGAAAGCTCTGACCCGGGTGCTTATTGGAGAAAGCTAAAACAACGAATGACAGAGGAATCCGATGAAGTCGTGACATTTTGTCACGGGTTGAAATTAACCGCGCCTGATGGCAAACAACGTGAAACTGACTGCGCAAAAACAGAAGGCATATTCCGCATCATTCAATCCATCCCATCTCCAAAAGCAGAACCCTTTAAGCAATGGCTGGCCAAGGTGGGTAAAGAACGCCTTGATGAGATAGAAAATCCTGAATTAGGCATGCAACGAGCAAAAGCATTGTATGAAAAGAAAGGCTATCCGCAGGAATGGATTGAAAAGCGCTTGCGAGGCATTGCAGTTCGCGAGGAACTGACTGATGAATGGCATGAGCGAGGTGCAAAAGATGATGATTTTGCCATTTTGACCAATGAAATTATGCAAGGAGCCTTTGATTTAAAAGTGCATGAGCATAAAAAAATTAAAAGTCTTCAAAGAGAAAATTTGCGTGACCATATGACCGATCTTGAACTTATCATAACCATGCTTGGTGAGGCTACGACCACTCATATAACTAAAGAACGAGATTCTCAAGGCATGCCTCAGTTAAAAGTTGATGCCAAAGTTGGCGGCGCTATCGCTGGAAGAGCACGCAAAGATATTGAACAGCAAACGGGAACAAAAATAGTTTCGAAACAAAATTTCCTGCCAACAAGCAAAAAAACTCGATCAAAAATTAAAGACGCGATCATTGGGCAATAAAAAAATACTTGCGATAATGCGCAAGCTCTCTAATTGATCCACGCACATCTTCCAATGCCCGATGGTTATCCGGCTTTTCAAATTTAAGAAATTGGCTATGAGGATACCATCGCTGCGCAAGTTCTTTAACAGAACTTACATCAATAATTCGATAATGAAGATACTCAACCATGCGTGGCATTGATTTACGCAAAAATGCGCGATCCTGCCATACTGAATTGCCGCACAAAACGCCATCTTTGGGTGGGCAATATTCTTTTATGAAGTCTAAGGTTTCTTCTTGAGCAACGGCCAGAGTCATGGAAGATTTTTGCACCGCATCAATTAATCCGGTTTTGGTATGTTGATTGCGTACCCAATCATCCATTAAATCTAATGCGGCTTGCGGCTGATGAATAATCAATGCAGGGCCTTCTGCAACTATATTTAACTGATTATCAGTAATGATGGTGGCGATTTCTAAAATAACATCAATATCAGGATTGAGACCCGTCATTTCTAAATCTAACCAAATTAAAAATTCTTTCTTTTTCATAGACTCCTAACATTGCTTTGGGCGCCCGTTCGCCCTGAGTTTATCGAAGGGTACTTTATTTCTTTATAATCAACAACATCATTCATTATTACATAATTATCGTTTTTCATCACAAAAAGAATCAATAGACGCAAAAAAGAGCCTATTTCTAGGCCCTCTTTCTTTAAATACAAGCAAATTTTACAGTATCATGTTTTTATTTTTTTGGTTTCAATTCGACTGCTTTATTAATTACATCAAGCGTCTCAAAAGAGTCTTCTGCTCCCTTACTTTTAAGCAAAGCTACCACATCTGGTCTGCCATGTTTAGCGAAGGTAAGAGGAGTGTGATAATTCCAACTGAGAGCATTAACCTTGGCACCTTTAGCAAGCAACAATTCCACAACCTTCGGGATCTCTTCATCCTTGCCTTGAACAATAAAATGCAAAGGAGACATTCCAGAAGACTGCTCAACCACATTAACGCTGGCATTGTGATGCTCTGAGCACATCTCGTTAAGAAGAAGCTTTGTCACTTTAAGACTTCTAACAAAAAACAATGGGGTCACACCAAATCTGTTTAATGTGTGAGCAGATTTACCAGAATCGAGCAATGCAGAAACTTTTTCTACATCATTTTCGCGTACTGCTTGATGCAATATGTCATCACCACCGCAATATGGTTCCCTATCGGCTGGTTCATAAAAAGGAACAGAATATGTTTGATTGGTTAGAACATACGAAGGCCCAACTGTTTTTTCCATCGCCTCATAAGAGAATTCGCCAGTACGAGAACCAGGAATCACTTTTTGCTTTACTTCAGCAACTTTCATTGCATAGAGAGAATTGATCGATAAAAGAGTAATAAGAGAAAAGAATTTGTTCATGTTGTCCTCAGAAAATTTAAGCGTTTATGACTTTGAATTACGCAAAGAACTTCCAAAATTTAATATGCGCTGTGAAAATGAATCGCATTCCTTATGCATAGCATTCCGGCTTATAGTAACGGCTGCAGGAGAGAATGAAGCGCCGCCCGATCCTAAATGAGTTGTGCAACGCGCATTTTCTATTTTCGAACCTTGCGCATAGACATGGCCAAGCGTTGGGAAGCCATCATAAACAACCGCCCGTACCCCAGCCCATCGAGTTGCAATATGTTGAGATTCTAAATATGCCAAATCTCTTTCTGTTAATTTTTCCCCTTTGGTGTCATATTTGAGTGCTAATGAAATAAATTCAGGCAAAACATCATTGATCATATTTAGTTGTAGTAAATTTCTGTTTTTTGCAAATTCTTGATACTTTGTTGGCTGTTGATCGCTATAAAAAGCTTTCGTTCCTGCAACACCGATAAAAATTTTGTTATTTCTAAAGCGCGCTTGCCAGGCTAGAACAACGCCTTCTTGGTGCACTTCCATACAATGATTAAATTCTGAATACTCTTTTAATTTATCATGCGGAATATCAATATTTAATAATAATGAAACTCCCGCAAACCCGGCATAGGCTGGTTCTTCCAAGCCTAATTTTTTAAGAGTTCCAACCGCTTCACCAGGACAAAATACGTATTCACATGTGCAGCTTTCATTGGAGACGATTTGCCCATCTTCAAACTTCAACCCTTTTATTAAAACATTTCCGGAATGATCATTTTCAAATTCTATTCCAAGTACTTTTTTTCCGAATTTAATTTGAAAACAATCTTCATGCTTGCCATCTAAAGTAGTGTAAGTCCCCATAGCATTTCTCAAATATTCATAAAGTTTTGGAAGGAAAACTTGAGCATCAATACACCCGCCTGGTCGCCATAATGCAATGGCATCATTATTCCATACATTATTATTCGAATGGGCTTCGCAAAAATCTCTAAGAAATGGATCAATTGCTAAAACTTCAGCAGGCGACAAAACCGCGCAATGTTTGTATCCTAATGCTTCATAATCATGAATCATATTATCAGCACGTTCGTGCGCATTTGAAACATTATAAATTATATCGATTCTATATCCATCATGAAGTGCTTTATTCTCACTTGAGGGCTCGCAGCAAGGATTAAAGTTTGCTGATTTTAATATTTCTTTAAAATCAGAATCAGCGGTATCATAAATCTCTTTCCATAAATCCATGCTCAGTTTGCCCATAGCAAGTAAGTCTCGCGTTCTCTGGGCGTGTCCTGCCTCATCAAGGCTATAATTTTGCACCTCTTGTTTAAAATGCTCAGTAGCGGGGGTATCATTAATCCTTTTTACATCATCGACACGTATTCCGCCCGGATTACTAAATAAGACTTTTAATTTTTTTACCAATTCTGGTCCACGAGGAACAACTGATAAAATTTCATCGCAAGTGAGACTTGGAACAATATTGCTAACAGTAGTATTAGTAATTGTATTATTCTTTTCATATATAATGATCTGAAGCTTAGTATCATTTTTCTTTGCATTAAGATAGGCATAATAAGCCTCCATCCCACCAGCGATCCCTCCCCCCACAATAATTAATTTTTCTGTTGAGCAAAATAAAATGGGATGAGAAAATAGTATTAACGCAGCTGCCAAAAAAACATGTTTCGTTTTGTATAAAATCATAAGAAATACTCCGACAATTAAGATAAAAGGGCTTGAATGCCGCAAACAAAATAACTCAAAAAAGCAATTTGTGCAAAGATAATTATAGAGTTGTATTACAAAATTCAAAAGAACTTAAAAGATACGTTTAACAATTCTACAAATTCTTCTTTTCATTTTTGCAAGAAATTGTATCTTAAATTTTGTATAAACATTTATCTGCAAGGATCTGGCATGACAAAACTTCGCGTTGGCGTTTTAATGGGCGGCAAATCAATCGAAAAAGAAGTCTCATTTAATTCTGGGCGCACTATTTGCGATCACCTTGATACCATGCGCTATAGCATTGTTCCCTTATTTCAGACTACTGAAAATAAATTGTATATTTTACCATGGCATTTTTTACATCGCGGAAAAATTGCAGATTTTTTACATCGCTTGCCAACCGAAGCTGAACACATTACATGGGATGAGTTAAAAAATCGTGTTGATTTTGTGTATATCGCCACGCATGGCAGATATGCAGAAGATGGCACGCTCCAAGGATTTTTAGAAGTTTTAGGAATTCCCTATTTGGGATCCAAAGTTCTTGGCAGTGCCCTAGGAATGGATAAAATTATGCAAAAAGAATTTTTATCTATCAATGGTATACCCGTTCCAGAAGGGATTGTGGTCTCTCCAAATCAAATTGCTGATTTTCAAAAATATCAAACAACTATCAAAGAAGAATTGCTCGCAAAAAAAATCTCATTGCCCTATATCGTAAAGCCATACAAAGAAGGTTCAAGCTTCGGCATAAGCATTGTCTATCGCGAGCAAGATTTAGCAGCAGCACTCGCAAAAGCGTGCTATGCAGATGACCGGCACCCGCAACCGGCTATTGTTGAAGAAAAAATAGATGGAATGGAATTTTCATGCATTACCATCACCGACTATAAAACAAATACCATAGTTGCATTGCCGCCCACTGAAGTTGTTGCTGATCCTGCAGTCGGCATATTTGATTACGAACAAAAATATATGCCCGGCAGAGCCACTGAATTTACTCCTGCACGCTGCAGCAAGCAAATCCAAGAGAAGATACAGCAAACCTGCATAAAAGCAATGCATGCACTGAATATGTCTAATCTTTCTCGCATTGATGGATTTGTAAAAAAAGATGGCACGATTGTAATTGTAGATCCCAATACACTTTCTGGGATGGCTCCTTCCAGTTTTCTTTTTCGCGAAGCGGCATATATCAACATCAGCCATACCCAATTAATTAATCATTTAATTGAAACAGAATTACAATCGTATGGCATGCTGGATGCAATACTTGCTCAAGAAAAGAAAGATGCAGAAATTATGAATAAAGAAAAAATTCGTGTTGGCATTCTCATGGGTGGCCCATCAAATGAACGGGAAATCTCATTAGAATCGGGGCGTAATATTACCTATAAATTATCTCCGCATAAATATCAGCCAGTGCCACTGTTTGTGAGCAAACAGATGGAGTTATTTCCACTCACCTCTCAATTATTAGTGCTCAATTCAACCGCACAGATTGAACAAGAAATTAATCCGGCAACCAAAATTTCATGGAATGATTTATCTAGTTTGGTAGATTTTGTTTTTATCGGTTTGCACGGTGGACCAGGAGAAAATGGAGCTGTCCAAGGCACCTTAGAAATGCTTGAGATTCCGTATAATGGCTCGAGCGTACTCACCAGTGCTTTATGCATGGATAAATATAAAACAACGCAATACTTGCACGCGCAAGGCTTTGATGTCCCGCGAGGAATTTTGGTTAATCAGAATGATTGGTTGCTCGATAAAACAAACATTATCAAAGATATTATGCAATCAATTTCTTTGCCCATAATTGTTAAGCCACATGATGATGGCTGCAGCGTTATGGTTCAAAAAGTAAAAAATGAGACCGATTTAGTTTCTGCGATAGAGTTGATTTTTGCAAATGGCAAAGAACATGCTCTGGTTGAAGAATGCATTATTGGCATGGAATTGACCGTGGGCGTGGTTGGCAATGAACATCCTCGAGCACTTCCTCCATCGCAAGCAGTCAGCGCATCGGAAATTTTATCTATTGAAGAAAAGTTTTTACCCGGAGCTGGCGAAAATCAAACACCCGCACCGTTGCCGGCAGCAGTATTGGCATCAGTACAAAAAACAATGGAAGCAGTTTATAAATCAGTTGGCGCAAAAGGATATGCACGCATTGATTGTTTTTATCAAAACGAAAGCCAAAGCCCAACTAAAAAAGAGCGGGTAATAATTTTGGAAATTAATACCTTGCCAGGCATGACACCGGCAACGTGCATTTTCCATCAAGCGGCCGAAATTGGTATCAAGCCAATGGATTTTGTGGACTTGATTATCACGCTGGGATTGGAAGAGCATGGGAATGATCTCAGTCGAAAAAATGCAATCGACCTGCGGTTAGATGCTGACAAAAAAAATGGGCAACTTACACATCCTGAGTAGAAACCGAAATCCGTTCGCCCCGATGGAGCACGAAGTGCGAGTAGAGGGGATCGAAGGATCGTGTGATTCTCACACATCAAAAGCTATGCTAAAAAATTATATCCACTAAATCCCGCATTAGATTATTTTACAAATATTGTTTGCCAATCCTTCGATATGCGCCTTCGGCGCAGGATGTGTATACATAACCCAACCTTCGGGATTTACTCACGATGAGTACAACGGGAGTTCACTTTGCGGTAATTCGTTTAAGCATATTCAATCGCGCATCGTGTGAAATTGGATTTTCAGAAGCAATCAAAGCCGCTTTGGCTGCCGTTTCTTTTAAACTATTCATGCGATCAACGGCAAGCACCGTAGAAACATCCCATAATTTAACGGTACCATCTCGCGAACCGGAAACAATGCGTGAAAAATCATACAAGCTCGAAACATTTTGCACCCAATCTTCATGATATGCCACAATTGCTGAACATGCCATCATGCGCAAATCCCATAAGCGAATATTCCCATCCCACGATCCTGAAGCAATATAGTTGCCATCATCAGAACAAATTAATGCTGAAATTACCGATTTATGGCCTTTTAAACAATGAGCAAACTGATTTTTTCTCAGATCATATAAAGCTACCATTCCATTATTAATTCCCGCAACCGCTGTTTGTTCATGCGGATGGCGAGCAAGTCTAAAAATGGTATCAAATTGTAAAGCAGTTTCTCGTAATGAATAGTGGTGTTCTTGCTTTTGGGTGCCAATATCCCAAAGGCGCACACTTTGATCAGCGCTGCCTGAAATTAGCTTTTGATGCGCCAAAATTGAAAATGCATTTTTTACTGCTTTGGTATGCCCGGTAAATGTTGCTAATTTTTTATTATTACTCACATCCCACAATTTCACCAACCGATCATTCGAGCATGAGACTATGTTCTTTTGATCAGCAGAAAGCGCAATCCCATTAATTGACCCTGCATGCGCTTCAAAAATTCGTTGCGGCTCTTTATCTTTGAGTCCCATAAATCCAATTTTGCCCGATAATCCTCCTAAGCACAGTGTTGGGGGCTCGCATTGCATTGTTGCGCAGTACCAACTTGATTTGGTATTAACCACTTCGCATCTATCCATTGCGTGTTCATCGCAAATGGCGATCTTGCCATCACATCCAACTGAAATTATCTGCCGCGATTTTGAGATTGTTTCTAACCCGCAGACTCCTTGGTGTTCCATACTTTTTGAATTTATAGGGGTCTCCAATTCGATGGGAAAAAGTGCGGGCTTTATTTGTAATGTTATTATTTTTTCAGCAAGATATCGCTGCAAATCATCATTCACATTAGTTGCGTGTGCTAAAAGATACTTATCATGTATAATCTGGGCGCTGATTATATCTTTGAGTGAATAAAGATCTGCTTTCTTTTCTTGTAGCTCCATTGCGTATGAGAAAGAAACAGAGATCAAATAAAAGAGTGTTATTTTTCGAACGCGACCAATTTTAATGAACATAATTCTCGGAGCCCCTCTTTACCATGCTCACGGCCAAGCCCTGAACTTTTTTTATACCCGCCAAAAGGATCTTGGGCTATTACATAATTCGCGCTATTTACATTTATGTTTCCCGTCTGCAACAGTTTGGCCACCCGAACTGCCCGATCTTTATTTTGAGTATAAATATACCCGCCCAAACCATACTCGCTCTCATTGGCACGCTGTATCGCTTCTTCTTGCGTATCAAATGGTACAATGGGCAATACCGGGCCAAAAACTTCTTCTTTCCATACTTTCATATCAAATGAAATATTAGTCAGAATAGTCGGCTCATAATATGCACCTTTTACGCCAGCCGGACGTTTGCCACCAGTAATAATTTTTGCACCTTTTTTGAGTGCATCCGCAACCTGATCCTCGATAGTAAGTAGTTGCTTTTCAGAAACTAATGGCCCAAGATCAGTATCAGAGCTTTCAGGATCACCTATTTTTTTGTGCGATAGAAGTTTTTTGAGTGATTCGACAACGGTGCCAAAAAGAGAGCGATGCACCAGCAATCGCTTAAGCGCATCACATTGCTGCCCATTGTTAAGATACCGATTAAAATAGATTGATTCGATCGCCTTTTTTAGATCAGCATCTTCAAATACTATCCCAGCGGCAGAACCGCCTAATTCTAAAAGAGCCGGTATAAACTTGCGCGCAGCAACTTGATAAAGATGCTTGCCTACTCCGGTGCTTCCGGTAAACCAAATCAAATCAACATCGGCATTCATAAGAGCTTCACCAACATCGGATCCATCTCCATAGACTTCATTAAAAACCCCCTCTGGCAATCCTACTGATTGCGTGATCTCTTCAAGCAATTTCCCGGTAAGCGCACATTCTTCTGAATGTTTAAAAACAATCGTATTACCAACTACTAAATTTTGTATTGCAGCCCAGATAAAGTTACAAAAGGGGTAATTCCAGGGAATACTAAGACCCGCTACCCCTTTAGGCTCAAAAGAAAGATAATGAATCTCTTTTTCATTTTCAAACGTTATTTCAGGAGCAAGCCATTTTTCTGCATTATCAAGATAACCCTTCATATATTGCAAGCCAGAACCAATATCAACGATTTTGCTCGCAGAAACGGGCATTCCCATCTCTTGTGCAATCAATGATGCAATGGGATTTTCATTAGTAGCAAATGCTTGATATAATTTTTGTAAAATTTTAATCCGTTCTTGAATATCTAAAGATCCCCATGATTTTTGTGCATTTCGAGCCAATTGAACTTTGGCATTAATTTCAGCGCGGGTGGAAATTGGGATTTCTCCAATAATTTCATAATTTTTTCCAGGATTTACTGAAACTATTTTTTGAGACTTCATTGTTTTTTTTACTCCCTTAAACATAGAATGCTTGGTGCAACCACTCTACAAAAAAAAGAAAGATGAGCGATATGAAAAAGACAATTTTTTCTCAAGATCAAGTATTTTGGTATTTAAACCGCCCAAAATCTGAATGCCTCCGAACAAATATTTCTGCTGATGTTGCCATTATTGGCGGAGGTATGGCCGGATTATCTGCAGCCCAAGCTTTCGCCCAAAAAGGGAAAAAGGTACTCTTGCTCGAAGCATTTTATTGTGGCGCAGGCGCAAGCGGAAAAAGCTCAGGATTTGTTACACCCAATAGCGAATTAGGTCTGGCAGATTTTATACGCCTGCATGGTGAAGCGGGTGCACGAATGATCTGGAATCATATAGAATCTGGCGTTGAGCATATTCGCAAAAATATTTTACAGTATAACCTTGAATGCGATTATAGCGCGGAAGATTCTTTAGAAGTTGCAAACTCTAAATACGCTTTAAAAAAAATACGCGCAGAGCATGAAAGCCTTGTAAATCTCGGCTTCAAAACAAAATTTTACTCGCAAGAAGAACTCTCTTCAATTTTAGGATCAAAAGAATATTTTGGCGGAGTAACGTATCCAGGAACCTTCGGAATTAATGGCTATAAATATTGCCAACACATGAAAAATGTTTTGCGCGAGCAAGGGGTAATAATCTATGAAGAAACTCCTGTTTTAGATTTTACTGATCATGAGATTAACACCCTGCATGCAACGGTAAATGCTGATTATATTGTGGTGTGCACCGATCGATTTATCCCAAATTTTGGCAGATTAACTAAAGAAATTTACCATATGCAAAACTTCTTAATGATTTCCCAACCTTTAAAACAACATGAAATTAAAACGATTTTCCCCGATAAAAATTTAATGGTTTGGGATAGTGATTTGCTCTACACCTATTATCGGATAAATGCTGATAGATTGCTTTTGGGCGGGGGCTCGCTATTGATGGCATATAATCATTATGAAGTACATGAAAGTAATTATAACTATCGTAAATTAACAAGATATTTTCAAAAAAAATTCCCACAAATAACGTTCCAATTCGAGCATATATGGCCTGGACTAATCGGCATAAGCAAAGATATAGCCCCGATAGCCGGTAGAGATAAAAATTCGAAATCAATTTATTATATCGCGGCTGCTGCGGGATTGCCGATTTCAGCAATGCTGGGCAGTTACAGCGCGGATCATCTCATTGATGGCTCAGAGGATTTGAAAGATTACTTCTCTCCCTATCGTTCATTTGCAATTAATAGAGGGCTGCAAACAATTTTGGGCACGAAACTTTCATTCGCGTTATCTAACTTTTTAACCCTAAAGACCTAAGATGATCGTTACAGAGTAAAAGTTATTTTATAGACCAACAGCGCACTCATGATATTCGCACTTATGATACATAAACACGCGCGAAAAAGATTAAAATGCATCCAATGATGGGCAACTTTAACCACGACCATTTGAATCAATGAATATATAACTGCCAATAGAAGACTGGTATTGAGAATGTTATACGTGCCCACATAGGTATCATCGGGCAATACATACGGAACTTTAAAGCCCCACACAATGACGATATTAACAAACCCAAAAAAAATGATAAAAGCGCTCACCGTCAACAAAAAACTCATCAAAAAAGCTTTGAGCCAACTCATATGATCCCATAATTTGAGCAACATAAATAACAGTAAAAAATTGGCCGGCAGATGAGAAAGTCCTCCGGTAAAACTCCAAATCCATTCGGTTATTAAAAAATTGGTTATATACGTGAACATGACACACCTCTTTTTATATTCACCACAGCAGATAATACAATGCTAACACACTAAAGCCAGCAATTGCACTGCTTAGAGCAGTAAGTTTAATAATGTGGTTTAGCTTGAGTAGATAATGAAGGAAAAAACTGATCAAGAGCCAATATATAAATACGCTTATAAGCAAGAGAAAAATCGATATATGATAAGAAATTTCTACCAATTGGAAAAATCTGACATAAACAAAAGGCACAATCAACAATCCCGCTAAAAAAATAAGAATCGTAGCAAAAATTGTAGCGGTAAATGCATAAAGAAACGCTTTAAGAAATACGAATTTTTTAAACCACTTTAGATTAACCTCTCCATTCGGCTCCTTCGGTGCCTCCATCGAGGCGAACGGCGAGGCCGTTCGTTTCGAGCGAGTGTAAGCGAGTCGAGAAATCTTATGAGACAAACTTCTAGGGACTAAACTTGCCGAGATTAAACAAAAAAATAGGGCAAGAATTTGTACTGGCACAAAACTAATAATGAGTGAAGGCTGCAAATAAAAAAAAGCAGCGACTATCTGCAAAAACATCATACACCATTCCTTGTATTTTATAATATCCCCCGCTAGCTTAGTAGTATCGCCGCATATGCAATACTATAAGGGAGTACTATGAAGTCAAAGAGCACGCCTGCCATTATGGCAATTATCAGCCTTTTATTAGTTTCTAAACAATTTACCGCCCATGAAGCAAAAACATTTGATTTAGAATCAGTTGAGGGTATCAGCGCTGATCAACTTGAACAACATCAAAAATTGTATCAAGGGTACGTTAAAAAAAGAAACGAAATTGAACAATCACTCAAAACTGTTGATCGCGCAAATAGTGCTAATATCACCTATTCTCCTTTTCGCGCACTGAAAATTGCCGAAACATTTGCCTTAAATGGATCAATTTTGCATGAATTATATTTTGAAAACCTTGGTACTGGTAGTAAGCCGGGCCCTCAAACTCTGGCGCTCATAAAAGAAAATTTTGGATCATTGGAAAAATTTAAAAAAGATCTGCTCGATGCGGCAAGTTGTGCGCGCGGTTGGGTGATCACTGCGTTTACTATGGATAGTTCAAAGGTGCACAATTATGTGCTTGAGGCACATAATGAAACGGTACCCATCTTGAGCATTCCAATTCTGGTAGTGGATACGTATGAGCATGCATATATGATCGATTTTGGCATTAATCGTGCACAATATCTTGATGTGGTATGGAAAAACATCAATTGGGATATTGTTGAAAAAAGAATTACTAAGTGGGTAAATAAATTTAAAGTTTATAAAACCAAGTAATTTGAATGTGCGGCCAGTGGCTCGCGTATTCTTAAATAACCTTAAATAAGCTCAAAATAAAATATACTACCACCGCAAAGAGCAACACATTAATTACGGTAATAAGCATAGAGCGGGTAGTCCCTTGAGGAGCTCCTAAAAAAAGATATGCAGCAAGCAAAATTAAAAGCACAACTCCAATTGACGGTATTGCAATAACCATTGCGATCCTTCTTTTAAATGGTAATGACATCTTAAGCAGTATTATCACAAAAAAAATAACTGGCCAACAGTTTACCTACAATCTTGTTTACAACCATGCTGCTCTGCTAGATTTAACAAAAAATAAGGGGATACTATGAAAAAAATCGCATTACTCATATGCTTGGCTTTAAGCAATACCGCATTTTCTCAAGAAGATATTGACGTCAATCAAGATGAAAATGAGTCAGAAGTTCTGCCAATATCAATTAACATCTCGATCGCCAATAACACCGATACGCACGTAAGCAATAAAACTACCGCTGAGCAAAATCAGGCAACACTCAAAGAAGAATTAGAGAAAAAGAAGCAACGCGATCAGCAACGTGCATTAGAATATATAAGAGCCGCGGTAATGATTGCACATCACTTTCTAAATTGAGGATCTCGTGAATATCATTAGTAGATTATCGATCATTCTTTGGTTTTCTTGGTCTCTCGTTTCATATTCAGAACTTGTTAATGATAGCGTGCCCCTTAAAAAGAATTCAATTCCCAAATCTAAAAATGGAAATTTCAGTCTCTCTATTAGTGTAAACAATCAGCATGATGCTCGCTCAAATAATAGCACCAATCTATCAATGAATCAGGTTAGCAAGCAGCCAGATACTGCCGCAAAAGAATCAGTAATTTTAAATAAAGTTTCAGAATTATGGCAGGAAAATGTCAAAATTCAAAAACAGTTACAAGAAAAGGGATCGAGCTTTGTGACTGCCAATAAATGGTATTTACTCGCGGCTGGATTGGCCTGCTCATACGGATATCTGGCATATATTATTATGACCGGGAGCACTTATCTTGGCGAGAGCAACTTGTGGTCCTCTTGGCATCAAGAGTTACCTCTCGAGGAGTTACTTGCAATACCCCAACAACAAATTACTCAAGAGTTAATACGGGAAATACAGCGGCGATATACCGATCCTTCATCAATTAGTGATATCGTAAAACCGCTTGGAATTTTTATGGTAAAAATTGATCAGGAAGAAGAACAGATAAGATGGTATCAATCCGCCTATTCATGGATCTCTTACTTGCGCCTTAATAAACTGGTTCCGGTCAATCAAAGCCGTTTTGGCAAGATCACAGAACGGTTGCAGCGGCTGGCTTACTATAAAAACCTGTTTAAATCCTGGGCAGCCGATTATCAGCTTCAACAAGCCGAGCGAATGTGGTACCGCTGCCCGCAAAACGAGTATTCGTTGGGCATTATGCCGGAATTGTTACAAATAGAAATGCGGCTCAAAACCCTTAATTACTGGCTCAAAAACGAGCAAAATGCGGTCCCCCGATATCAATAATTGTTTTCAATCTGTAAGATTCATCGGCAGGCAATCTAAAATATTTCTATCTGAAACATTACAAGGCCCTTAATTGCAGATTTAATTGACCAAAATACATTAAACTGCTATTCTTACACTATATTGATATTTAAAACCGTGGAGGTTCCAATGAAAAAAATAGTATCTATAATCCTAGCAATTACTATTGCTTTGACTACTCTTCCTGCCAAAGCAGATCCTTTTGATGCCAAAAATATTGCAGGCGCAGCCTTGCTAACTACTGGAATCGCGTCTGCTTTTTACGCATCAAAATTAATGAAAGAATACAACAAAGAACAATCTAAGTTGCAAAAGATTATTGAAAATACTCGCATGCCGATTAGCTATACCAACTATAATGAAAAAGCTAAAAGTAATTTTTACCGCTTACTCGGTAGCCATGCAGCAGGCTTAGTATCATTTACCGCAATTTCTTCTGGCCTTGCATTGTTTGCTTACAACTATTTTAATAAATAACTAAAGTATAAAAACATTCCTAATTTTCACTTCCACTTGCCCATCTTTTCCGCTTTTCTCTCGTTCAAGCAATGCAACCAATCTTACCGTCACTTTTCCGACAGTGGCGAATGACAATACGCTAAACATCTTAGGATCGAATACCGGATTTAAAAGAGGCGGAAGAAATTTGGCCAACCCGGCAAAATCTACTCCATACAGATTTTTTAATGATTTATTCCAATCATTTTTCCAGTCACTTTTATCTTTAAAGCTCTTCAACAATTCATCAACTGCGGGAGTTTGAGTACGTTGTAATTTTATAAGTGATCCCAAAGAATCCGCAATGAGCCAGGGCTCAATACTTTGTTTTGATGAAGACACGGTAAAAATATCGGTTAAATAAAGATTTATTTTTTTCGGCTCTTTGGCAGTTGGATCATAAAATACATTATTTTTAAATACCTCAAATCCTTTTATAGTTAATAATTCAGTGACATCATTGATAGGATATTTGCGTTCTTTTAAAAATTTCTCAAATTCATTAAATAGCTCTGCTCCGGTTTGCTCATTGATTTGTGCAAATAATTCTTGGAGCATTTTTTTCATATTATTTTCATCTTTTGCTTCTTGCTTGCCGCCCGGAACCGGTTCACCCACAAATTTATGTTTTTCAAAATCGTACATGCGGTTAATATTAATTTTACCTTCTTCACTCGTTATCATAATGCCGATAGTTGCGGTAATCCCTTCAATATTTTGCGTGAGATTATATTTTTGCAAGCGACCGAGGTTTGGCAGCAGCACTTTAAGCAGTTGCTTGCCATCGGAAGGTTGTTCGGCTTTCTTTTCACCATCTTTAGCCTTGCCTTGCCCCTCGCTTTTAGCGTCGGCTGGGGCTTTGGGAGATTCTTCCGTCTTTTCAGATTTTTTCTTGTCCGCACTAGCCTTGGCGTCGGCGGATTCCTTTGTAGCAAGTTGACTCATAGCCAATTGAATGCCGCCATACGCGAGTTGCCGTGCTTTTTCACGATCGACCATCGTTTTTGAAAACGAACTAAAAATTAATCCCTTATTACTCACATACGTGGCAATAAACATAAACAATGCCATTAATGCCAGCGTAAGCGCTAAAATATATCCAGGCTTGTTCTGTTGACCATTCATCGGCGCGGTTGCCCTCCGGGTATATTAAATGGATTTCTTTGGCTGACACGAGTCGGCGAAGCCAGGCGGAGCTCCGAAGGAGCGGAGACTGGCTGCGGGAAGCTTTGGGTAAAGAATTCTCTGAGCGTGCCCAATAATTTTTGTGTTACATCTTCAGCTTCCCGTTTTTCAGGAATATCAGATGGCACACGAATTTTGAATGAGAATGGGGTACTTCGTTTTTTTTGTGTGTCCCACAAAGATATTTTTAATTCTATGAGCTGTGGCGCTAGCGGCAATTGTGGTTGTTCTTCTTTTTCCCGTTCACCCTGAGCAGGCATCCACTCGGCAGCCTTTTTTACTTCTTTTTTCTTAGCTTCTTTTTTTGGTGTTTCAGCTTGAGCAGGCTTTTCAGTTTGCTCTGCAGTTTTTTTCTTTTCCTCCTTTTTTTCCGGAACATAATAGGTATATTCTGCAGTCAAACTTTTTATTCCTTCAGCGAGCACATATTCTTGTGGGCCTTCTTTACCACCTTTGGCAATCGGATCAAATTCAAGATTTGGAGATTCTCTGCGAATTAAACTGTACGATTTTGGCATACCTTTTTCTTCTTTGAGGGCATAAAGCACACGTGCAATGCGCGGCTTTGCTGAACCCGTTTTGGCAGTCCAATATACTTGCAGAGGATTGGTGGTTATAAAGCTTAGCTGGTTCAATATACCTTCTTTATTGGTGCTATAGAAAATCTTTTCTAAGGGCTTTTTGGGTTTTTTTTGATCCGCCTCGGTGCCCTGGGCGGCGGATTCTTTCTTTTCTTTTTCAGTCTCTTCACTTTTTTTCTTCTCAATCTCTTGTTTCTTTTTTTCTCCTTATCCGCCTTAGCCTTGGCGTCGGCGGAAGGCTCTGGCTGGCGGTAATAAAATTCATTGGGAGCGGTGGCTCCTGAAAGATCGCGCTCCAATTGCGCATTTATAAGTGCAGCTTTTTCATAAATGCTGGTAGTGTTATCAACAAGCGGAACAAATCTATTCACTTGATAAAGCGCAGAAAAAAGAAGCACACCTAATATTGAAGCAATAAAAGTGGCAATTAACAATTCGATGAGGGTGAAGCCTGGCTTATTCATGAATTACCCTCAGGCTTAAACACAAACGTTACCAACCGCTCCTGCCGCTTCTTGCCTTGCCGATCAATCCATTGCATACTCACGCTTTCAATAAGTATGTTTTTAAATTTTTTAAGTGCTGAATTATCAGGAACTCTTTTAAGCTCATAGATTAATGTAGTCAATGGTTTTTCTATCTTTTTTTCAACTCGCTTCTCTTGATCCTCTGGCTTTAACTGAAATTCACTATCTACCAAAAATTGTTTGCCCGAAAAAATTCGCGCTAAAATCTCAGAAGCACGCGAATTGCTGCGCATCACTCCCAATTGAATCGAAAAAATAGGAGTCAAAATAAGTCCTATGATTGCCATTGCCAAGAGCACTTCGATCAATGTAAATCCAAATTTAGATTTCGGAAAATTATTTACCCGCTCGTGGTGATCTCCCGACTTCGCTCGAGAGTAAACGTTCCAGCCTGCGCGTCCTCCGAAGCCTTGGCGAAGGCTGGATCGAACCATACGAGCGCTCGTTTCCTTCGACAAGCTCAGGACGAGCGGTTTGCAATTATCTCTGAAAACCATCATAGACCTTAAATTGCGCATTAAACGGATTTAATACCAATCCGAATTGCCGTGGTTTACCTGCAGCATTGAGTTGCTTGGTATCAAGAAAATTCATAGTCACCGTTTGCGTAAGCCCATCAGGCATTAAATAAAACCAGCTTTCGCTGTACCACCTGCCCCGCGGCGCGTCATTTCATCAAATCCTTCAATAATAAAATTCTTAATTTCAATAGTTGAAGGAATTTTCCCGGAAGTACTAAAATGAGTTCCCTTAACACGATTAAATTCCATTTCACCAAGTTTAGTGGTGCCCGCTGGTTCTTCTACCCAAAACTCTCTCTTTTTAAAATCAAAAAAAATTCTATGAACTTTGCGCTCAATTAAAGCACGTTGCCACGCAAAACGGGTAATTGCATTTACTTTACTAATAAATGCTTCACGCTCCCGGCGTGGCAACAGATTTTTAAAGCTCGGAACAACGATACCCATCAGCACCGCAATAAGCGCAAATGCAATGAGTAGCTCTATGAGGGTAAATCCACTCTTAGAGTTTTTTCCACACATCTATCCACTCATTTTTAGGCGAGCCTTTTCCATTGGCCCCGTATGAATACAATTCATAGGGATGTTCTCCACCAGGAGTTACTGCATAATGGAATGGATTATTAAATCCATCTTTAATATCACCTTTTTTGGTTTCAATATACGGGCCAGCCCACTGTTCAGCAACTTTTTCATCAGCTGGTTTCTTTAATAAATCGCGCAAGGAAGCTGGGTATTCTCCAATATCTTCCCGATATTGCTCAAGCGCATTTCTGATCACGCGCATACTTTCTACTGTTGCCTTAGCAGCATTTTTTGCAACAATGCCACGATATGATACGAATACCACACCACCCATTATCATAACTAATGCGAATGCAATAAGAATTTCTATTAACGTGAATCCTTCTTGCGCATGCCTTTGTACATAATTCATAAATTACTCCTAAATAAATTCAGCCTGTTCGATCATTGGTAACATCAATGCAATAATTATAAATCCGATTATAACCGCCATAAGAATTAATAATGCGGGGCCAATTTTTGCTGCCAAACTATCAGCATATTCGCCCAAATCCTCCTCATAGTTTTTTGCAACGGTTAATAACATGGTATCCAATTGTCCACTCTGCTCTCCGGTGCTAATCAAATAAATGGCAATCGGAGGGAAAAGGTTTGTTTGCTTTAAATATTGCGCAATCTTACCCTGTTTAATAATTTTATCACGCGCTTCGCGTAATGCATCAGCCAAAACACGATTATCAATAATGTTCACGACAATATCTAATGATTCAGCTAAATTTACTCCACCTTCCAGAAGCATACCCAAGGTATAGCAAAACTGCACAATTGCATTCAAACGGGTAAAATATCCAATAATTGGTAACTTTAATTTAATTTGATCAATGGTACGCGCACCAGTAGGAGTTGATTTCCAGTATCGAAAAGCAAGATATCCCAAAACTAAAATAATAAGCACCCACAGATAATATTTGGTAAAAAGAGTAGAAATTCCAAGTAAAATCTCGGTTGAAATCGGAAGCTCTTTCCCTTGGGTTGCAAAATTTTCTGCCATGGTCGGCACTACGAAAATAAGCAAAACGCTCACTACCACAACCGCAACTATCAATTGAATAATAGGGCCAGTAAGTGCTGATCGAATGCGCTTACGAATTTCCTGGCGGCGTTCTAAATATGCGGTCAAGCGCTCTAAAATCACTTCCAACTTACCGCTTGCTTCACCGGCTCTCACCAGCTGCACATAAATATTATCAAATGCTTTGGGGTATTTTTTTAATGCATCTGCAAAAGAGATCCCTTCTTTAACATCATCTTTGATAGCTATGAGCATGCTTCGAATAGTGCCTTCAAACTGCTCAATGAGCAACTCAAGCGCTTGCAAAAGAGGAACGCCTGATTTTAAAAGCACTGCAAGTTGACGGGTAAAAAGAATTTTTTCTTTAATGGTTATATTTTTTGTAAAAAACCGTTTCCACCACGGCAATGCTGCCTCTTGAGTTCCCAAGGTTACCGAAATAGGGTATATTCCTTGTTTACTCAGCTGCTCTTTGGCTGATTGCAATGTTGGTGCGTCAATGGTACCGGTAACCTTCTTGCCGTCCTTAGAAAATGCCTGATATAAGTATAACGCCATCAAAAAATCCTTTATTGCTACAGAATTTGACGCCTTGTTGCAAGTATGCTTCAATGAAAAATATGCCTGCAACCTTTTTATCCAAAAGGAGCTTTTAAATGTATCATAGGTTATTTTTTAGTATAATCATTGCGTGCCTTCTTACTAGTCATAATGCAAAAGGACGAGATTATCAACATCCTTATTCAAGCGCGGATATTCCTGGCACCAGCGCTTATTTTGCGCGATCAGTTTTTGCCAATGGAATTGGGGACTTTTTAAAAGATATCTTCAATGCACCCGCTTATGCTGAAGATTTTCTGCCCAATAACTTTTTTCATATGATTGAATTATTGCAACATGGCAATCAAACACACAAAGATAATGTTTATGTAAAGGCAGTAATTCGGTTATTCGCCAATAAGATGAAATCAAGCTCTTATATTAACGTCTACTCATTTTCTGATCTTTTAGCCCAGTTGCCATCATTGCTCGAACACCATTTTGTAATCAAAAGTGAAGGTGTGCTCAGCTCACTCAAAGATATTATTTACGAATTGCAATACCAATCCTTCAAATCGAAATTTCCTGAATTTAAATCAAGTCCCGAAACGTTTTTAAGCAATCTTGCACAGCAGATTGAAGATGCGGCTGAATTGCGCAAGCTCATGAATCTTTTCTTGGAAGTCTGCCTTAATAAACTTATTTGGAGCCCGCAGGATCAATTTGAAACCTGGCAAACCACCAAAACAATTGCAGACCAGCTTGCAAAGCTCTATCAACGCACCATTATTGCTGATTTAGAAGATTTAAACAGCTTGTGCATTACCTTGCTTGAGCGCTATTGCTTCTTTTTAGATGTTGCAGGGTCACAAATAGATATTGCTACCTATGAAAAAATCAAACAAGATATTACCACCTGCCACACTCCGCTTCTTGATCTATCCGAACAAGAAGATGTGCTTGAAACTAAAGCGCAGCGCTTAACCCGCTGCCTACTTTCTTTAGAAGCTAAAGCGCGTGCGCGAGAGCAAGGGATTGTAATTTAAAAATCTACCGCTATCATCACACCAACAGTGGTAAAGGCAACTGCTCGTTTGCCGCCAAAGGGCAAACGTGAAAATAATGATACTTGTGGAGCGGCCCACGAATCAGGGCAATGCTGCGCAAAATCATAATGAAGATTAAATTCAACTGAATGCACAATCCATTCTTCTAAACTTGTGGCAGAATTAGCAATCGATGATGAAAATGCACATTCATTGAGCGCTAAATGATCGTCACCATGTTTTAAAAATTGATATCCAACTAGCAGTGATAAACCGCTCCCAAGCAAATGATACCCTTGCACAAATAAATTAAAACGTTGCGTGAGACCATAATCTTTATATGCTTCCGCTTTGGCAAGCAACAGAAGATCCGTTTGATCAAAAGCAGTTTTAATTCTACGCAGTCTGGTATTGCCAAAAAGATGCAACAACTGCACATCAAAGCCCGCTTTAAATTGGCTTCCCAACATTACATTTAATCCGCCACCATAAAGAATGCCAACTGCGCCATCATATCCAAATGGGAATGCAAATAATTTATCTTCATCGGCACGCTTGCCGGTAGGCAATGTAAATCCGCATCTTCCATTAATCTCTACATTTTTGAGCAGTGGACGTTCTTGCGGAAAATTGAAAAGAAATTCGCACAACAAGTTCAAATCGCCAAAGCCAGCTCTTTTCCACCCATCAAGCGAAAAATTGTTGCCGAGCTGCGCTACAATTCTATTTAATTGCTGGATAAGCTGATGCTTCACCCGCATATCTGCTGCGGTTATTTTCTGCGTTAAATCAGCAATGGTTACGTCGCTAAGATTAACTTTATAGACCGGCAATAATGCAGTAATCCATGCATGGGGCAAAAAATACCAACGCGCAGCAAATGCCCCGCCAAAATCCAGATTTAATTTTCCATTAAGACACGCATGGCCACGCACTCCATCATCACTCGCATTCAACGCGGTGAGCAATTGCGATTGCTGACTACCATCAGGAAACCCTTCAAGCATAGCAAGCGCATCTTGATTACATTGCCAAATCGCAAGCGGATTTACTATCGCATCATCCTCATTATATCCGCGCGCTGGACGAACGCCCGCTTCAGCCCAAAATGCAAGCTCATAGCAACGATCAAGATTAATTTCCGGGCGCAAAAGCGTATCATACGGCCGATGCAAAAGATTCATGCCATTAATTTTTGTTGCATTTAATGATGCAAAAAAAATTAGAAAAGCCAGAACCTTTAGCCCGTTCGCCTCGATAGAGGCTCCGAATGAGCCGAGTGGAGAGGTCTCCATTCGCTTTTTCCTCGCTAGACTCGTCAAACGCTCCATCGACCCGAACGGGATTAGGAAAAGATTTATTTTTTTTATTTTTGCCAACATGAAATGTTTCCTACACCGATGAACTATTCATTAACTATCAACCCAAAATCGCCGCCAATCATCCAACTTCCTGATGCACTGTTGCGTGCAATAGCGGTAATAACCGCATCATTATTTAATTGAAGCGGCATTGCGCGCCGATTTCTGCCAAAACTATTATTGATCACGTGCGTCTTCATTTTTTTTCGCCGTTGCATTCCATGCGTGAAAAACAAAGTACCATCAGTTGCAAAGAGTGAGCAAAAATTACCAATATTAGCAAAATATGATTGATGATTTTCTGCTGCAAAATCACGCAGCGGCAAAATGGTATTATCATCAACGGGTTTATTGAGCACGCTTGAAACTGCAAATCGATGCAAATGAGAGGTGTTATTACCAATTGAACCTGAGATCACATACAATTGTCCTGGATCACGCGCAACATCCTGCGCTCTTCCGGTGGTACTAATTGCACTCATGGCAATCGCAGGGCCCGCTTTATCATATAAAGCTCAGCGGAACCCAACTTAGGGTATCTGCAGACTCAAATCGAATATCTTGGCCATTTGCAATGCGATAAAGTCCAGACGTACTGATTAAAAATGCACACTTTTCAGAAACAATCACATCAATAAAAATACCTAATCCCGAATCGGTTAACTGTTGCGCCTCAGCCAGACGAGTGGTAGACAGTCTGCCGCTATTAAAATCTGATGCAGTAATATCAATTCGGTCAAATTTAGTATCAGTTAAAACATACAGGAATTGTTCATCGGCAATAATTTTACGCACAAATTGATAATCGCCAATATTTTTAAACCGCAACATTTTTGGTAAATCTAAAAAATTCTCATCAAAAGTACCAACATGCCATCCGGCTCCATCATCGGCGCACAGTATTGCAAGACCATTAACGCCGCCGGTAATTAACCACCCATACGGATAATTATATATAATCTCAGCGCAGCTCAATGGCCCCATTTTTTGCAATACTTCATCATTAAATGTAATTGCTCGCAATTGATCGCTGGTTTGCGCACAAAGCAACTTTGCAAAACCAGTAATAATAAGCATATGCTGATTGAGGCCAGGAGTATATGCAGGAAAATCGATCAATCCTTGAATGCCACCTTTTGATTGTGGAAACTCCAGTTTTGCCAGCTGAGTAAGCTGATTGTTTACCCACTGCGTGCGCTTTACGGTTCTAACTGCACCCGCATCAGCCCCTGCAGCAACAACTAATGATCCATTTATTCTATCAACATATGCACTGGTTATCGTTTCATCAGGCACTAGTGCTTTGGGTTGCCATTGAGTCCATGCAGCTATTCTTCCGGATGCATCAAAAATTGCCTGTGAATAATAAACTCCTGAATTATAACCTTCATACGCATCTGAAACAATCGCATAAACTGCATCGTCTCGCACGAATATTTCATCAATTGGCCCCACTCCTAATGCACCGCCGCCAACTTGAGCACCTTTTGTTTCATTAGTGCAGAGATTATTTGCAGATTGAGCAGGCGTAACAAAATGCCTTCCTAAAAATAAATGGGAGCGACTCTTATCTGAAAATCCTTCAAGTGGAACTCCTTGGTTATCCGCAAGGGTGCCCTGTAGCCCGATGTGCTCAGGAGCAATAGCACCATTTTGTGTATGAAAATTAAGAACCGGCAGCGCAAAAACGGTTCTTCGGGTATCAGCTGCATTGCCATTACCCCCCAACACAATACTATAATCAAGTGCGGTGGTTGTGAGCATACTGCGCACTTGGTGAATCGAAATCTCCGCATTGCTTTTCTTGCTTGCAACTATCTGGTTATCACTGCAAACCAATTCCGGAGAGATTCCGGGACTCAAGACTAAATTTCCACCTTCATCAAGTCTGCCAACAAGGAGTGCGCATACGCCATCCGTTGAACACTCATTTCCGGTTATTTTTAAACCAATAAATAATCGTTTTAGATTCTCATTCCAATGCATATCAGCAATCTCAAGTGCGCAAACATCATTGCCAATTTTTATCAAATCAGAGGTTTTGCACAAAGGCACTGCAGCGGTTTGAAGAAGTTTTTTTTCAGTAACTTTTTTAAAGCGTTTGCCATCTTTGGTGGTGATTTCTTTGGTAAATTGTTCGATTAATTGCTCATCACCTTGCTCTTGAACGTATTTTTTAAGCTGTTCAAATTCTTCCAGTGTTAATTGAATTTCCTTATTTTCAACGTGAACTGCAAATACCGCAATTGAAGTTTGATTCTTTGATGTGATCACCCCAAATGCGCGGCCTTGGCCCCCCGCAAGGGCACTAATCGGGCTTTCAATTTCTTGCCCAGAAGCATCCTTGATGCACCCGCTTGAAAGAACTTCTTTAAAATCAGGCAAAGAAAGGGCAAAAAGCTGTTTTGGCTCTGAACTACTGGTCAGCGCAAAGGTATGCTCATCCATCATGGCAATATGATTAATGCTACAATCAAATAAAGGATTTTTTTGATCAGCAACACCATTTACTTTCACTTTTTCAAGAGCAATGGGCTTAAATACATTTTCTACAAAATCATAGAAGGATAGTGAAAAATTTTTGGCTGTGTTGTTTTCTTTTGCCGTAACAATTAAACGATCTGAAAAATCTAAATGGGCATTGACCGGAAATGAAAAGCTTTTATCACTCTCGCGCACCTTTTCTTTCTGTGCTTCCTCTTTGGATAATTCCACCGGGATTATTTGCCATGCAGAGCTATACTGCGCCAAAAACAAAACCGTACTGATTAAAAACTTCTTGCAAACCATGCTTCTCCTCATCGCTGAAAATTACGTTGAATTCTATCTTAGAAAAAATTCGACAAACTAGCCAGCAGAACCTAAGTTCATCATTTACATCCGCATGATATCTGGTATAACTATCACATAACACACATTTATAATTCAAAATTCATTTCATTCTGGAATTTTCTTTTTATGCATGCAAAAATATTCTCAGCAACAACTATCGGCATTGATGCGCATCTAATCGAAGTGGAAGTAGATATTTCGTTTGGATTGGTCAATTTTTTTATCGTAGGATTACCCGATACAGCGGTAAAAGAAAGTAGCAAGCGCATTTTAACTTCTTTAAAAAATAGCGGTTTTCAACTTCCCTCAAAAAAAATCACCGTCAATTTGGCGCCTGCAGATTTAAAGAAAGAAGGAACACTCTTTGACCTTCCCATTGCCGTTGGAATTCTATCTGCTGCAGAATTTCTCACACTCAAATCAGATTTTTTGCATGAAACATTATTTTTAGGCGAACTTTCTCTTGATGGGAGCATCCGTTTTATTAAAGGAGCACTGGCAATTGCCTATGATGCAGCAAAATTACAAAAAAAACGAATCATCGTACCAAAAGCAAATGCTCATGAAGCCGCATTAATTTCCGGTCTTGAAGTTATCGGCGTTGATCATATTACGCAATTGATTGCCTATTTACGCGGTGAATTATCAATTGCCCCAACTACTAATTCTTTTAATGAGCAAGTGAGCGCCGCAGAAGATAAAACGCTCGACTTTGAACAAGTAAAAGGCCAACCCTTTGCAAAGCGAGCGCTGCAAATTGCTGCAGCAGGCAGGCACAATATTTTATTTGTCGGTCCGCCGGGCGCCGGTAAAACGATGCTTGCAAAACGATTGCCTTCAATTATGCCCAGCATGAGCTTTAATGAAGTACTCGAAACAAGTAAAATTTATTCAATCAGCGGAAAATTGGGCAGCCAATCACTCATTTTACAGCGTCCTTTCCGTGGACCGCATCATACCATCTCTCAAGCAGGATTGGTCGGCGGTGGATCCTATCCTCAACCGGGAGAAATCAGCCTCGCGCATCATGGTATCTTATTTTTAGATGAACTCACTGAATTTAAACGGCATACGTTAGAAGTATTGCGCCAACCACTTGAAAATAAAGAGGTGCATATTTCTCGCGCACTCCACTCAATAACATTTCCTGCATCATTTTTATTGGTTGCCGCGCTCAATCCCTGCCCGTGCGGATTTTTAGGAGATAAAAAACGCAAATGCCACTGCAATTCTGCAATCGTTGCGCGTTATTTAGAAAAATTATCCGGACCGCTCTTGGATCGCATCGATCTGCAAATCAATGTGCAATCAATTGAATATGATGCGATAAAAGCTAAAACGGGAATCTCTCAAAGCTCAAAAGAGCTTTTTGTTGGTGTGGGCCATGCACTCAATGCGCAATTGGCAAGATTTGGCACTAATAACCAATGGAATGCATACATGAGTTCTGATCTGGTTGATAAGTATTGCGTGCTCAGCCCAGATGCGGAAGCAATCATGAAAAAAACATTCGAGGCATTGCATCTGAGCATGCGCGGCTATCATAAAATTTTACGGGTCGCTCGAACGATCGCCGATATCGAGCAACAAGAAATAATTGACGTTCCACACATTCAAGAAGCGATCATGTATCGCTCGCTTGATCAAAGTTTGGAAAAACATCGGCAGTAAATTTCCTAAAACCCGTTCGGGTCGATGGAGGCCTGCAAGGCCGAATGGAGACCTCTCCACTCGCGCTTCGCGCTCTATCGAGGCGAACGGAAAGGGCTTGAATGATTTTAGGCATCGGTATAGATTCAGTCGAAATTGAACGATTTACTCATTGGCACACCTATGATTGCAAAAAATTACTCCGTATTTTTTCCGACGCAGAAATTGAATATTGCCTTTCAAATACCCAAAAAAGCGCAGAGCGTTTTGCGGCACGATTTGCTGCGCGCGAAGCACTTTTTAAAGCACTAAGTTTTTTGAATACTCCCCTACCTTTTTTGCAATTATGCAAAGCAACTCAAATAAAAAAAAGTTCCGCGGGCAAACCTGAAATTAGTGTTGATTGGGAGTTAATTAACGCCATGCAATTAAGCGACTGCACTGTCTGGCTTTCGCTTACACATTCACGCACAACGGCAACGGCAATGGTAATTGTGGAAAAAACAAAAGGGCTATAATAAAACAGGTGCCAACAATTAAATGCTGACACCCGCAATTACTATTCGATCAAAAAATTAGAAAACTCGCTTAATACCAAAGGTTATTGGGAAGCGCAATTCAGAACCAATGCCGCCAAAAATAATATTAGTTGCTAATGTTGGGGCAGGCAATGCCGTTGCAAATACTGATGGAGCAAGAGTGCGTGGTCCGCAGGAGGCAACAAATTCTCCGGTTATAACCAATGACCAGCCATTACAAAAACAAAAATCTAAACCGAGATTAATCCCGCCGGCAAGTATGGTATTACTATTGAATAGTCTACTGGTTGCATTTGGATTTACCGGAGTAGGAATACACGAATTTGGTCCGACAGCCGGAACAAGATTCACCGGTGTTCCATTAAGACTGAATAATGCATTTACATTGCGATGATTAGTGAATCCAACTTTTAGGCCCACAAATGGGGAAAGCCAATCGCAAAAACGATCCGTATAATAACGAACGCCAATATATCCATCAAACAGATTATATTTGTTCAGTCTTACTAAGAGTGATTGAGCGGGGGCATTGGGGATTGCAAATGAAAAAGCAGTTGTAGTATGATGCTTTTGCGTTGCTTGTAAATAATTAAATTCTAAATACACCTCAACATTATCACTCCACGCATATCCTAAAATACCGCCAATGGTCCATGGTAATTTATACAGTGTTTTGAATTTTGGAAAATGAGTTGCTAATTGCAATACCGGATTAGCAGGATTTGCTTGGCATGAAAGCAGATCAACTTCACCACGGCGCGTCCATATTATTGGCGCAATCCCCGCATGCAATTGGCCGGTATAAGTACCACAATAAAGCGGATTACACGCACATTCATACACGGGACGGCAACAATTATCATCTGCAGTAGCGTATGACTTCACGGCTGGAGTGCCGGATATGCCAAGCACCACGAGAATTAAAAATTTTTTGAATGAAAATTGTTTCATGGAATCTCCTTTTAGGGTTATTTTGCTTCACAATATAGCGTTAGTCTAGACAGAAAGAAAATATAAAATCAAGTGTAAGACCCTTAATACTTTTGACAATCATCTGATATTTTTTCTATGGTAATAAAAGTTATCAAGCCATACAACAACCATTTTTTAAAAGGAGAATGTCTAATGACCAAAATACCTTCAATGCGATTATCGCTTCTGGCTTTAATTGCCTTGGGATTAGAAATTCCAAGCTCTGCCGAACCCCGAGAAATACATGGGCAAACGTATGTACTGGAAAAAAACAAAAAAAATTATGTTGATTTCTTAAGTGAAGAAAGTGTTGCTGCTTTGGCAACCAGGCTATTGCCTCCATGCCCTCCTGCGCCGCCGCCTGCCCCCGTTGGTCCTAATCCAACGCAAAATCCAAATGCGTTATCAGGCGCTTTCTTTCCCAATGCATCAGCTTCAAATTCATTATCTTCTCCTGCCCAAACGGTTGCATCAACTTTCGTCGCTGGTGATCAAAGCATCAATGCTTCATGGGTTGGAACACCTCCAAATACCATGGGATGCGTGGGGCCTACCCAATTTGTAGCGGCAATTGATCCTACCCTTACCTCTTACACCAAAGCAGGCATCCGAGATAATGTTTTTGATCTTCAACCTGATTCATTTTTAAACTTGGATGGAGATTTTAATTCGATAGCCGATATGAGCAATCCCCATATTTATTATGACGCCCAATCAAATCGCTGGTATTATATTGCTCTGAATGATGATGCCAATTCCTTGAACAAGCTCAACAATGGATTTAGTATTTGGGTAAGCGATAGTGGCATATTGAGCAACGCATCAAAATTTACCGTTGTGAATATTTATAATGCAACGCTTGTTCCTGATCAAAATGGTTGCGCCGGTGATCAAAATCTATTTTTTGATTTTCCATCATTAGGTATGGATGTGAATGCATTATACACAAGCTTTAATATGTATGATGCAAGTGGCAACTATCTCACCACCACCGCATTTGTTATCCAAAAATCTTCATTGCTCACTGATGGCCCGGTCTATGTCACCGTTTTTAGAGACGTAGTCGGAGTAATTGGAAAACAAGATCCTTTTAGAGGAGCGGCAAGCGTACTTACTCCTGCAATAAATTTTGATCCAAACCCGCAATTTGGTTACTATTTAGCCACCGATCCATTACTGTATGGCAAACTCAATGTATATCGAGTAATCAATCCTGGCACTAAAAATCCAACATTATCTCCCGCAACCGGCATAAATGTACTTACCACAAGTTCAACCAATCTTGCCAATATGCCGTTCCCCGGAAATCTTTTTGGCGATTTAGGAACGCTGCATGTTGGCGATGATCGCATTATGCCTTCCCCGGTAATTCGCAATGGCCAATTATATGCAACGCATACTATTTTAGTTGATAACACTGGTAACGCGGATACTAATGTTGCTGATCCAATTGCACGATCTGCAGCCCGATGGTATCAATTTAATCTTGCCAGCGCAACTGAAACTGCAACCAGTGTGCCCACGCTCGTTCAAGCAGGAACGTTATTTGATAATGCAACATCAGCAAATCCTTTATGGTATAACATGCCATCATTAATGGTAAATCAGCGCGGCGACCTGGTAATTGGTTTTACTGTCTCAGGTAACACCGTGCAACCAAGCGCAGGCTTTGTTGGCCGCCTGGCAGGTGACCCATTCGGAGTGTTACGCATTGGCGGCACCCCCCCAAATATTTATGCAGCCGGCGGCGGACAATATAGCAGATTACTCGGCCAAGGAAGTCCATACAGACCCCAAGGCCAACCATGGGGCAATTATTCCTATACCAGTTTAGATCCGGTAGACCAAACAACGTTCTGGACCATTCAAGAAAGAACTCAAAGTTCACTTGAACAGGTAGTAGTTGCACAGTTGATTACCCCTTAAAATATTAGTATGAGCGCCAGCATTTGGCGCTCAAAAATTATTAAAAAAGGAAAATTATGATAAAACAAAAAATAATTGTAATAGCCAACTGCTTATTGCTGGCATTTACACAATCAAATTTCGCAGCAACGTTTGTTGTGAACAGCAATGCTGATTCAGGACCTGGTACTTTACGAACAGCAATTACCAATGCAAATGGGACAGTAGGTCTTAATACCATTACTTTTACTGCTCTGGGCGCACCAATTGTTTTGCTTTCCGATCTTCCGGTAATTACTAATCCGGTGATCATAGATGGTTATGCTGGATCACCCAGCGGCGCAATGCCCAATACTAATCCAATAATTGCGGGCAACAATGCAGTAATCACCATTGAAATTCAAGGCCCTGGCGCCGGAGAAAATTTAGCAGTCCTCAATGGCCTTGTACTTGGTGCAGGATCATCTGGTTCAACCATTCGCGGCCTTTGCATCAATAACTTCGCAAGTGTTGATACGCCAGGATCAACCTATGGGGCAGGTATTCTGGTTTTAAGCAATAACAATGCTATTACTGGAAATTTTATTGGATCCGATACCACCGGTTTTATATCACTGCCCAATGCAACTGCAATAAACGTGCAAGGTAATGATAATATCATTGGCGGAACCACACCGGCTACCCGAAATCTTCTTTCCGGGCATTATTTAGGCGGAAGCGCTGGCTCCGCACGCATTAATGGCGTAGTAAGAATATCAGGCGATAGAACCATTGTTCAACAAAATACCGTTGGCCTTAATGCCCCAGGAAATGCAGCATTAATGCCGGATGCACATCAAGGAATTACTATCGTGGGCGCCGGTGCAGTAACTGGTGGATCTACCCTCATTGGTGGCCCAAGCCATTTAACCAATGGCAATGTAATTTCAGGCCATCATGCAGGAAACGTTGTAGTTGATCTGATTGCATCGGGAACCACGGTCCAACAAAACTATATTGGCCTTGATGTTACTGGCACGGTCGCAATCTCTGGAAATGGTATTGGGGTTGCCTTTTTACGTTCGATCATCCAGAATGCGCCGGTAAACTCTTTATTCCAACCGGTTGATTTGGTTATTTCGGGTAATACTATTTCTGGAAATACCTATGGCGTTGTTGTGGGCGAAAATGCTTCGGGTGGTTATCCACTTTTTAATACTCAAGTTACCAATAACTTTATTGGATTGAATGCAGCAGGAAATGCAGCAATTGCAAATACCCTCGATGGTGTATGGATAAAATATGGTATTGATAGCTATATTGGATCAAATGTAATCTCCGCAAATGGGCGCCATGGTATCAGAATTGCAAAAGGGAAAAACACCCTCATTAAAAGCAATTTTATTGGCACTGATAATAGCGGGCTTGTACCATTTGGAAATGGCGGCAATGGCATTCAACTCGGCGCTGTTGTTGGAAGCGGCGTGCCTGCATTTGGCGATACTATTGGCGGCGCAAAACCGGGCGATGGAAACCTGATCGCAAATAACAGCCTCAATGGAATTGAAATCGTATCATTCACCCAACAAGAAACTATTATTGGCAACACTATTATTGATAATACGCTCAATGGCCTTGCAATCGATCCAAATGCGTCAAACAACTGGATAGGCGGTTTCAGAAGCGCAGGAGATCTGCGTTTAATGGGCGATACGGCCAGCCAAGGATTTACTAATCTCGGGCCGTTGGGCATCAGTAATATTATTTCGGGCAACATGCAAGATGGAATTAATGCAACACTTTCAAACAATAATACGATTCAAGCAAACTTTATTAATTCTAATGATGGCAATGGGGTATCATTAATCGATTCTTCATACAATCTTGTTGGCGGCAAGTTTGGCAGCGCTGCAACCACTGTACCTCCCGTGCTTGGAAACTCAATCACCGGCAACGCAGGACTTGGCGTAGAAGTTGACCAAAAAACTGGCAATGCGACTGATAATTCAATTCTTTCTAATAGAATCTTTGATAACAATAGCAAGGGAATTGCATTAGTTACTGGATAAGAGCAATTAAACTGGCGGGAGCAAATTGCTCCCGCCATCTAAAAGGAGATTTTATGATAAAAAAAATGCTATTTCTGAGCACACTTTTTACTGCATCGTTTATATACGCATGCATACCAACCTGCATTCAACAAGGCCCTAATCGGTTGCAACCAGCTCCCGTTTTAACCCTGGCAACTAATGTTAATGGCGTAATAAGTGTTCAAGGAACTCTTTCAACGGTACGCAGAAATGCTACGTATATTATTCAATTCTTTGGAAATCCTATCAATCGTAATCCGATTACTGAAGGCGATGATTTTTTAGGGCAAATAACCGTGACTACTGATTGCTTTGGTAATGCCCCTTTTGTAGCAACGTTACTACCTCCAACCCAAAATACTGATCCATTTATAAGCGCAACAGCAACCTTGGTACTTTGCACCGGCCAAACCAGTGATACTTCAGAATTTAGTTTAAATATTCCGGTAGCAATTTCATAAATTATTAGTTCATCTTGATTTAAGAAGGGCCCTCATGCAAGGGCTCTTCTTTTTTATTCATCATTTTTTCTGATACAATATCTGCGCATGATTTCAACTTTATACCACAGGGCGCGCCATGAACAAATTAGTAATTCTTTTTTTGATAACTCTCAACGCCGCAAGCCTGGCTATGGAGCGCATAGAAAAAAACAGCAGGGATCTTGCTGAGCCGGTTCTTCAAAAATGCAAAGAACAAATAAATGGCAGTGTTTTGATTAGCAAGTTGGAAGGGCCAGGAAAAATTAGCCCTGATGGCAGCAAAATATTAGTCTCTCCCGCCCAAAAGGCTCTGAAAATCTATAGTGTAGCAACTGGCATTAAGATTGCCACGCTTGAGGATGATAAAAACTCTTCGTTCGATAATCGTCGCGTCGGTTTTCATTGGAGTACTACTGGTAGATATATTTATGCAGCTTACTGTACGCCAGAAAAAAGTGATACTGGTAGCGCTCTCTATATAAATAAAGTGTGGGACAGCAATACATGCAAAAAACTATATCAAATCCTAACTACTCCATGCTGTAAACTGTATTTTGCGCCAACAGATAAATATCTTTTAAAAAAAGCAACGTCTAGAACTCTCGAAGCTTATCAAGCAGATACGGGCGTGAATGCCGGCTTCTTGGGTGAACCTTCGTATGGCTATATTAAAACCCCTCAGGATCCGCTCGGGCAATGGATTATTTCTTATGACCAAAAGCGCACCTCATTTTACGAAGCATCAAAGCTTGCATCATTAAAAGATTTAAAAGAAAAAATCACATGCTGGAGCCATGATGGCAACTTAATATGCACAGAAGAAAATAGAACTTCCCATATTTATAACCGATTGCTTGAAGAAATTATCAAGATTCCATTGAATAAATGGACTTTGAATATGGCAATTAGCCCATGCAATAAAGCCTTAATTTGCTACGAAAATGAATCTGAAGATCATTACTCACTGGAAACAGGCAAAACAATTAAAACATTCAGACACGACTCATTTGACTTAAGAACAAATGATCTGATGTTTGCCGATTTCACTGGAAATACCACAATAACCCTTAGCAGAAAAGATCAAAAAACTGAGATCTCTCTGGCCCACGGAGCCGTCACACAAAAATTAGAATGTCCTCAGAAGGTAGATAGGATCGTCTATACCAAAAACAATACTATTATTGGATTAGCCTACTTTGACACCATCCTTTATTTTCTCAATCTTAAAACTGGGGCACTAATTCCTTGCAACATATATAGAAAGCACACGCTATTTAACTATAAGCAAGCCAAACACCTAAGCCAGGATGGCTACTTTGTCACCAGAAATGGCGATCATTATGAATTGCGGCAATTAGCAGCAGATAATCCCCAAGCAACACCTTTGGTTGCAGTACTTACTCAAAAATTAGAAAAGGCTGCAAAATGATTATTTTAGGTAGAAACGTTCTTTAAAGCACATTTGTTTGACAAAAGCTTAAAAGGCCGTACTATAATAGTACTTTTCTTTACTATTTCGAATGTAGATCGCGGGGTAGAGCAGTCTGGTAGCTCGTTGGGCTCATAACCCAAAGGTCGCTGGTTCAAATCCAGCCCCCGCAACCAATCTTCGCCCCTTCGGAGCTTCGCATTTAAAATTTCTTTCTTTACTTACTCAATCCATTTCTGTACCTTCAAAGCCAAAGAAGTTATAAGAAAGGAAATCTCAATGAAACATCTTTTATCCCTCTCCCTCATTTTTCTAGCTCATTCGTTAGTTGCAATGGATGGCAAAAATAGCCAAGCTATGCAAATTAACTCGGATAAGTCAGAACAGCGCAGACAATTAATGGTAAGCCGTTCCCCCGAAGATTGGTGTTATTCAGAACCATTTTTGGCAGCACGGCAAGCTCATGCAAGCATGGAACATCAGGAATCGGCAAAAAAATCAAATGCTGTGCATGTGGTTACATTCATGAGCGATCAATCATTAACATTAATAGATCGGCTCAAAGAAGAATTAAAAACCTCTTCGGGACATGCTCAGATTGATGAAAAACTAGAAGAAATGTTAGAACAAATGAAAGAATCGGATATTGATGATCAGGAAGAAGAAAAACCTCTGCAAGCAGTTACGAATAATTCGGCCAAAACTATTAATCACACCAGTGATGTATTGGCAAGCCAAATCAAAAAAAATCCGGATTTAAGAAAAAAAATGGATGCGGTTATTGCTTTGCAAGCACTTTTTCTTAATCAAGTAATACGATTTTTAGAGGAAAAAAAATAATCTAAGAATTTACTTATGAGCCTTTAAAAATTCATGCGCATGCTCAAGCAACTCTTTTGCATTGATATAGGTTAGCTTTTCATAGGCTTTTTCATATGGCAACCATAAATATCCCTGATGTTCCCGCGATAATCTCACACTTTGCTGGTCAGTTTTTCCCACAAAAAACGTTACCGTTTTTTTTATCATTTTTCCCCGCTCTTTAAATACGTATGATAACGATTCTTCAAATCCGGGGATAATATCAGCAGTGAGTCCCGTTTCTTCAGCTAATTCGCGATGCGCAGCCTGTATTTTAGTTTCACCAGGCTCTAATTTACCTTTGGCCAAATCCCAATGCCCACTAATATAGTGCAAGATAAGATATTGAATTTCATAATCTTTGATGCAGTAGGTTACTATGCCTGCGGAGTGTTGTTCAATCATGGTCATCCAGTTTATTACACTTTCAATCTAGGAAATACAATCGAACGCCAAATAAACTTCTATAATAATAGAGAAGTAACCCAGCTCCTAATGATAATGGCCCAACCCAGATCCAAAATCCAATTTTTTCTAAGAAAAAGTAGGCAAATGCCTGTGGTAAAAGAATTGGAATGATAAATAAAATTCCTGTGTAGACCAGCATGAAAGCAGAACCAACTATGAGTAATTGCACGCTAAAGCGCGCACAAAAGATCCAAAATTGCTGAAGGTAGGCATGAAATCCAAATTTTTGCCTTAAGAAATAGAGCAATAATACCGTTTGCAATATGCCAGAAATAGTGGTTGCTAATGCAAGGCCAACGCCTTTTAAAGTTGCGATAAAAAGAAAATTAAATGAAATATTAACGGCGGTCCCTATTAATGAGACAAGCATGGGAATAAATGTGGAATGCAATGCATAAAACACATTCAAAATAATTTTATTAAGGGAGAAAAAGAACAAGCCAATCATAAATGCTATTAAAATATTGCCGGCTTCATGCGCTTGCGCAATGGTGAATTTGTCACTTAAAAAAAGCGTTGTAAAGATTTTATCTGCAAAAAAAATCATTGCGAGCATGCAAGGAATAGTAACCCAGAAAACCAATTTTGCAGATTCATATAAATAGAAGTTGAGCCGTTTGGGCGCATAGGTACTGATGCGAGAAAAATGGGGCAACAAAATGGTTGAAAAAGCTACAGCAAACACCCCTAAAGGAATCCCCAAAAAGCGATTAGCATAATAAATTAATGTGACTGTTCCATCTTTCAAATTTGATGCAAACTGTATATCAATCATCAAACTCAATTCCAAGACACTCATGCTTATGGCACAAAATGCAAATTTTACTAGTATGCTATTGAAGGAACGCCAAGTTTCTTTTGTTATTGCTCCAAAATAAAAGCCATTTCTAAAATAGGCTATTAAATGCTGCACAAATTGAAGAAATCCGCCAAATAAAATAATAAAACAAAGATAACTAACGGGCCATTTCATCACCAGACAGATTATTATTCCGGAAATAAAAACAATATTGAGCAAAATTGGACCAAATGCAGGCACAAAAAATTTTCCCACCGCTTGCAAAGCGCCCCCAAGTAAAGCACTACTTGAGATAAAGAAGATAAAAGGCATTAAAATTCGCGCCAAAGAAACCGTTATTTCAATTTTTTGTGGCGAAAATCCCGGAGCAAAAAAGGTAATAATGGGGCCGATAAATATCATACCCAAAGCACAAAGAATGAGTAGACTTCCCTCAAAAAGAACGAATGCTAAAGACATCAGGCTAAAGGCCATTTGCTTATCATTTCGCAAAGTAGCAACAAATGGAGGCAAAAACGCCGCGGACATTGCTCCTTCGGCAAAAATTTTTCTCATTAAATTGGGAATCTGATAGGCAATAACAAAAGCATCAGATAAAATATTTGCACCTAAATACCGAACCATAAGTAATTCACGAATGATACCCAAGAATCGGCTCATTAATGTTGAGCTGCCAATTTGGATAGTCTTTTTTATAATCGATTTTTTATGCAGTACCTGCGACATTAATTTTTGCCTTAATTTTTTATTGACTGTTTTAGTTTTTCAACACGATTTGCAAGAGCATTAATATCATGTATGAAGAATACGAGATTCATTAATTATCTTCAATCATTTGTTGAACTATTGATTAATCACTATTAATTTCAAGGCAAAAGCTGGTGCATTCGACTCATTAAATAAAAAGGGATTGAAAATAATGTGTACGCAATAGTATTGCCTTGATGATCCTTTACTTCAACATCTGTTTTACTTGGCAAATCAGAATTGATACGCACTGCAGTTGAAAATTTCTTTAATCCCATAAAAAGATGCAGCGACTTTAAACTTCCGGTGCTTCCTGCTTTAACCTCTATTGGAACCACTTTATTGCGATGCTGAATCACATAATCAATCTCTGAATTAGACCCTTTTTCTTCTCGATGCCAATAATATAAGATTGGCTCGACATAAAAAGGGGAGATCGTGCGTAAAAGTTGACCGACTACCTGTTCGGCGATGCCACCTTTATTTATCAAATCTATTTCTTGCGCAAGCATAATTTCATCAAGCGCGAGCCCGAGCATCGTCGAGCATAGACCAACATCCAGAAAAATCGCCTTAAGATATTTATCCTGAATTTCTGCTCCAAGGGGCACGCCATTCGCTGCTGATCCACTTACTCGGTTGCAGATTTTTGCGTTGAACAATAACTCTAATGATTGCTTGATTGCAGTCCCACTTACATCACGATTTACTTTGCTATACGTAAATTTTTCACCAAGATACAAAGGAACTGCCATCATTACTTCATCTAATCGCTGTGCATCCATCCGGCCGCTATATTTAGGAAAATCATTTCGATAGGTGGCAATAAGATCATGGTGCACACGGCTTATTTCTTTTAATGAGCGCTTGCTTATCCAGCTATCAACCGCTTGGGGCATACCTCCCACAATGAGATATTCTTTGAACAGCGCAAGACATTGCTCATGAATTACCTGAGGTATGGCTGCCCTCCATTGATAGTCATTCAAATAGCTTACTAATGATTTTTTATCACTCGCCTGCAAAAATTCTTCAAAAGAAAGCGGCTCGAGATACATATAATTAATACGTCCAACTGGCATGCTAAAGGTATGCTTAGCCAATACAAACTCTAATAATGATCCTGCTGCAATAACCGGCAACTTGGGCATGTCTTCTGCAAACCAGCGTAACTTTGCAAATAGTTCAGGAGCTGCTTGAATTTCATCCAAAAATAAGAGGCTCTTAGAGGGATTTATTTCCCCGAATACTGCACTCAGCTTAAGAAGGGTATCATGGGGATCATTGCCTTCAAAAAAAGAAGCCATTTCTGGGCGTTTTTCTAAATTTATCTCAATCAAAATTCGCTTCTGTTCTTTGGCTAATTGGCGAACCAGCCATGTTTTGCCCACCTGGCGAGCCCCACGAATAACAAGCGGCTTTCTATCTTCTGATAAAAGCCAATCATTCAAAAATGCCATACCTTTTCTGTACATATGTATTCCCTTTGTTTTAGAGCTTATCTAAAAATTCAAAAAAACCGCTCGTGGTTACCCTTCGCCCAGGCTTCGGCGGGCGCAGCAAGCTTAGGGCCTTTAGTCTCGAGCGAAGTCGAAAGGTCAGGGCCGAGCGGGATTGGTAACTTTATGGAAAGTCTAATTTTCGGATAAGCTCTCAATCAGCTTAAGGCCATAGTCAGGGAGAAGTCAAGAAAAGAGACGGTTGTTTTTGAAGTCATCTCAAGAAAAGAGACGGTTGTTTTCTAGGCCTGAAGAGATTCCCATTCTTTCATAGCTTGCTGATGCTGCACCTTTAAATCGGTTAAAGATTTTTCAGCTTTTTTATACTCATCAGTACCATAGATAAGATTAGCAAATTTAATTTCTTGCTCGCGAATGCGATATTCAAACTGATCGATTTTTCTTCTCGAGAGCCTTTATTTTTTTAACGCGCTCATAATCATTTGCCTGTTGAGATTTTTGATCCGGCCGCGCGTCATTTTTATCTTTGGGCGGTTCTTCAGTACCAATATTCATTTGTTTTTTATAATACAAGATATTCGTCATAATTACCGTCAAAGCTGATAACGCCGTTTGGCGTAAGCTCAATGATGCGCGTTGCAAGATCATTTAAAAATGCACGATCGTGTGATACAAATAATATGGTGCCTTCATAGGCCTTCAAGGCACCTAGTAATACTTTTTTAGAATCAAGATCAAGATGGTTGGTCGGCTCATCAAGCAGAAGTAAATTTGCTTTTTGCAAAAGCACTTTTACCATACCAACCCGATTTTTTTCACCACCACTTAACACGCCCACTTTTTTATGCCACATCATCACCGCTAAACAAAAATGCCCCAAGAAATGATCGCACCGTTGCATGAGTGATACCGGGAGGGCAATTGCCCTCAATATTCTCCAAAACCGATTTTTGCGCATCAAGCGCCGCATTTTGATCTTGGTCAAAGAGCGCATTGCTCACGTTTGAGCCAAAGGTGACAGAGCCACTTTGAATTGGAAGCCTTCCACTAATTACATTAAAAAGAGTAGATTTACCACCGCCATTGCTTGCGACGATCGCCACTTTTTGGCCACGCTCAATCTCAAAACTCACATTTTTAAAAAGTTGTTTATCGCCAAATGCAAAAGCAAGATTCTCCAACCTTCACTACCATTGATCCTGATCGAGCAATGGGAGGGAAAGAAAAGCTGATATTTCTGAGTGTGGGAGGCAACACAATCCGTTCAACTTTTTCTAATTGCTTAATCCAACTTTGCGCCTGTTTGGCACGGGAAGCACTTGCACGGAATCGGGCAATATTTTCTTCTTTTTGTTTAATCTCTTTTTGCTGCAAAATATAGGCAGATTCAAGCAATGCGCGATTGTGCTCTTTTTGAACTTCATACGCACTATAATTGCCTTGATAAAAGGTTGCCTTTACCCATCTCTAGTTCAAAAATTTGCTTGCACAATTTATCCAAAAAATATCGCTCATGGCAGACAATCATGAATCCAAAGGGAGCTTCACGCAAAAAATCTAAAAACCAATCTTTTGCAAAAATATCCAAGTGGTTAGTTGGCTCATCAAAAAGATAAAAATCCGCTTTTTGCAACAGTAATTTTGCAAGCACGATTCGCATACGCCAACCAATGCTTAACTCGGCAACCGGCTTATTAAAGTCTTGCTCTTTAAAACCCGAGGCCTAAAAGCATTTTTTTTGTATTGGCATTCATCAAATCCGGTTCTAAATCGTTCAACCGTTCATGCAAATTGGCATATTCTTCAAGATCTTCCGGCTCATGTTCATGTTCAAGTTTTTGTTCTAATTGATAGAGCTTCGCCTTAAGATCAGCAATATCTTGGAATGCCAGTGAGCGTTTCTTCAAGAATTGATAATGAAGATGCAAGCACCACATCTTGGGCTAAATAGGCAATCTTCTTTTGTTTGCTAATGGTAATCGTGCCACTATCCAAAGGCTGTATGCCAACGATAGCCTCTAAAAGGGTAGATTTACCGGATCCATTTTTGCCAATTAGACCAATGCGCTGATCATCATTGATGGTAAAGGAAATACCATCAAAAACCTTTTGAGAACCAAATGAGAGATTAATGTTATTCGCTAAAATCATGCTAATGAGTAATAATTTAAAAGTTTTAAGCTAGTTTCATATAAGAATAGCATATTTAAGGATAAAAGCCCTTTTTAATACACTTTCTAGTAAGAATCTAGGCTAACCTACCGTCTTTGACCTCAAATACCGTGCCCATTCGCCTGGTCACGTACTCATCATGCGAAGAAATGATGAGCCCCATGCCCCATTCTTGCTGCGCTTGACTGATCAATTCCAGGATGCTTTGGGCCGTGTGCGGGTCAAGATTGCCCGTTGGCTCATCGGCAAGCAAAAATTGTGGTCTATTCATCAAGGCTCGCGCTAAAGCAACCCTTTGCTGCTGGCCTCCTGAAAGCTGCCCGGGATACGCGGTGGCTTTTGCACTCAATCCAACCTGAACAAGTAGTGCTTGGGACTGGCTGGCACATTCTTGGGTACCAAGCCCCGCAATAAGCCCTTTGATCATCACGTTTTCCAGGACCGTTAGCTCTTTTACCAAATAGGGATATTGAAAAACGAGCCCGATAGTTTTATTTAAAAAATGGCTTTTTTGAGCTTCAGAAAATGCGTTAATATTCTGATGATTATAGACAATAGTTCCTTTGGTAGGCGCATCAAGCCCTGCCAAAAGATGAATGAGGGTTGATTTACCGCTCCCGGAAATCCCGGTAATCGCATATGATTTGCCCTGTTCAAATACAACAGAAATGCCTCTCAGAACGGGGATGATTGTATCACCTTGGATGTAATTCTTAAAAACATCGCAAGCTGCAAGTTTATTTTCCATGGGATTTTTTTTCCTTTCAATTTAGTTTTAGCACAAAACAACGCTGTTTTCAAAAAGAATATCGAGCTCTTTTACGCATAAATATTGTGTTTGTTGCAGCGCTCGCCCTAGAATGAGGTGTAGGGTAATGAATCAGAATTGATTGAGGGGGAGTGAATGAAGACGGTATTGAACAGGGACATGCATGAACGAATTCCAGAAGTGCTCCCAGTAATTCCGACGATGGATGTTGTTGTGTTTCCACACATGATTGTGCCACTTTTAGTGCTTGATGAAAAAATCATCAAGGGCATTAATCAATCACTACAAGAAGCCAAATTGGTCTTACTGCTTGCGGCAAAAAAACAAATTGATAGCGATGAAGGAATCGCTACCAAAGATCTTTATAATGTTGGCACGGTCGCATCCATCATGCGGCTCATAAAAATTCCGGAGGGTGGAATCAAAATATTGGTGCAAGGAATTTGCAAAGCTGAAGCAACCGATATTCTTGCATCAGAAGATAGCCTGCAAGCAACTGTTTGCAAGCTTGATAGCAATAATCTTGATGATAAAGATCAAATCAATGCGCACGTAAAAAATATTAAACTTTTAGCAGAAAAAATGGCAATCGCGGGCAATTCATTCAGCCCGGATTTTCATATCATACTTTCTAAAATGCAAGATCCGGAAAAAATCGCAGATTTTATTTTATCACATTTAAATCTTGGCGTTGAGCAAGCTCAAGGACTTTTAGAAACTGAAAGTCATGCGGATTTGCTTGAAGAGCTGTATCGGCAACTTGCCAAAGAGATGGAAGTTGCGGACATGCAAGAAAAAATCCGTAATAATGCGCGCGATTCGATGAATAAAGCTCAAAAAGAGTTTTATTTACGCGAGCAAATGCGCGCGATTAAAAAAGAGCTGGGCGAAGATGATCTAGAAGAAATAGACGCAATGCGAGTTCGCCTTGATAAACTTGAAGCCCCTGAAGAAGTAAAGGTGGAAGTACGCCGCCATATAAATCGATTAGAAAAAACTTCTCCCGATTCCATGGAAGCAACCGTCACACGCAATTATCTTGAATGGATTTTTGGGCTACCATGGGCCACCTTATACTACTGACAATCTTGATATTGATCATGCAAAAAAAGTGCTTGATGAAGATCATTATGGTTTAAAAGAGATTAAAGATCGTATTTTAGATTTTATCTCGATACGCAAATTAAAAACTGATGGCTATGCGCCAATTTTATGTTTTGTGGGGCCACCCGGAACCGGTAAAACCTCCTTAGGGCAATCAATTGCACGCGCATTGGGCAGAAGCTATTTCCGGATTTCTTTAGGCGGCGTAAAAGATGAAGCTGAAATTCGTGGCCATCGCCGCACGTATGTGGGAGCTATGCCCGGAAGATTCGTTCAAGCAATTAAAAAATCAGGCACCTGCAATCCCGTTGTAGTCATCGATGAGCTTGATAAAATTGGATCAGATTTTCGCGGTGATCCATCGGCTGCAATGCTTGAAGTGCTTGATCCACAACAAAATAAAACATTTTATGATAACTATTTAGGGGTTCCTTTGATCTTTCTCATGTAATGTTTATTGCAACCGCCAATTCACTTGACACCATCTCTGAACCATTGCGCGATCGTATGGAAATCATCGAGGTATCAGGATATACCCATGAAGAAAAACTGAACATTGCCAAAATGCACTTGTTGCAAAAATCTATTGCCGATGCGGGGCTCACCAATCATAATTTATTAATTCCTGATGATATTATTACTGATATCATTCTTAACTATACCCAAGAGTCTGGCGTGCGGCAGCTTGAGCGCATTATTCGCAAATTGTGCTCAAAGGCAGCAAGAACTTTTGTCGAAGAAAATCGCATTATTACTTTTAATAAAGAAAATCTGCATACCTATCTTGGTCCACGCAAATTCATTGAAGATGATATTTGCAAAGAAGATCAGATTGGTATCAGCAATGGTCTTGCATGGACCCCAGCCGGCGGCGAAATGATTAAAATAGAAGCGGTGCTTATGCCCGGCAAAGGCAAATTAATTCTTACCGGCCAACTAGGCGATGTGATGAAAGAATCAGCCCAAGCAGCATTAAGTTATGCAAAATCGCATGCCAATCAATTTAATATTGATCAGAAATTCTTCAGTAATTATGATCTTCATATTCATGTGCCAGCCGGCGGCGTTCCTAAAGATGGCCCTTCAGCGGGCATCACCATGCTTACTGCGATTCTTTCGGTGCTCACGCAACGGCCAATCAGTGCCCATTATGCAATGACAGGCGAGCTTAACTTACGCGGTGATGTGATGCCAATTGGCGGTGTTAAAGAAAAGATCCTGGCAGCCAAGCGAAATCAAGTTGATCATGTGATTTTACCGTATAAAAATCGCCATGATCTAACCGGCATTGAAGACATGGTAGAAGGAATAAAAGTGATTCTGGTTTCCCATGCGGATGAAGTACTTGAGCATGTATTAATGCCGGCAGAACAACCAAAAATACGCGTACATTAATAGTGTTTTTTTACAAAAGGGCAGTAGAAATACTGCCCTTTTTCATAAGCACTTTTCCTTTACAAAGCAGTTCAGTTGCATTAGTTTTGATTGAAAGAATCAAAGCATAATAGGTTAACCCATGGCTGAATTAGGCAAAATTAACGCTTCTGGCACACGAGGCTCGGTATTGCGCATAAGCGGTACGATCATCGATGTACAGTTCCCACGAGAATCGGCTCCTGATATTCTCAATGAGCTCATTATCGAATTTCCTGAGCATGAAAAAAAGAATCCCGCAAGTATAGAAGTCGCACAACAGTTAGGCGATGGGATTGTTCGTTGTATTGCAATTGATAACATCTTTGGCATTAGTCGAGGATTACCGGTAGTTGATACCGGTTCGCCCATTAAAGTCCCGGTCGGCAATGCAGTTCTTGGAAGAATTTTTAATGTGCTTGGTAAAACCATCGATGATGGCCCAGCAATAAAAACAGCAGAAAAATGGTCAATCTACCGGGAAGCTCCGCCCCTGGTTGAACAAAAAATTGCCAATGAAATTCAAGAAACAGGCATTAAAGTAATCGATATCATGTGCCCGTATATCAAAGGATCAAAAATTGGTCTTTTTGGGGGCGCGGGAGTTGGTAAAACTATTTTAGTACAAGAACTTATTCGCAATATTGCTACCGAACATGGTGGCGTTTCAGTATTCACGGGAATTGGTGAGCGTACACGCGAAGGCAATGAGCTGTGGCTTGAAATGAAGCGCACGGGCGTTCTTGATAAAACTGCCTTAGTATTTGGCCAAATGGGCGAAATGCCCGGAGCACGCTTGCGCGTGGGTGATACCGGCCTTACCATGGCAGAATATTTCCGCGATAAAGAAAAAAAAGATGTTTTATTATTTATCGATAATATTTTTAGATTCGTGCAAGCAGGCTCAGAAGTTTCAACACTCCTAGGCCGCTTGCCTTCGGCGGTTGGCTATCAGCCAACATTGGCCTCAGAAATGGGCGCATTTCAAGAACGAATTACCAATACCATCAATGGTTCAATTACTTCAGTGCAAGCGGTGTATGTTCCTGCCGATGATATCACCGATCCAGCTCCGGCAACTACCTTTATGCACCTTGATGCCAGCACCGTTCTTTCACGAAAATTAGTTGAGCTTGGCTTATATCCGGCCATTGATCCACTTCAATCAAATTCCAAAGGATTAAAACCGGAAATTGTGGGCGAAAAGCATTATCGTGTGGCCCGCAATATCCAAACTATTTTACAGCGCTATAAAGAGCTGCAAGATATTATTGCCATTCTTGGCTTAGAAGAGCTCTCTGAAGATGATAAGCGTATTGTTAATCGCGCAAAACGAATTCAAAAATTCCTCACGCAGCCATTGTTTACCGCCGAATTTGCCAGTGGCTTGCCCGGCAGATATGTTCCTAAAGATAAAGCGGTTGATGATTTTGAGCGGATCATCGCCGGAGAATATGATGATCTTCCAGAGCAGGCATTTTATATGGTCGGGACTCTTGAAGAGGCGCGCGAAAAAGCACGCACGCTTTTAAGTGGTGGTTGAAAAACTGTTTCTGCTCGCACCCTTCGACAAGCTCAGGGCGAGCGGGAAAAACAAAAAACCGCTCGTGGTGAGCCCGTCGAACCATACGAGCGAAGTAGCGGAAAAGTAAATATGCAACTTTCAATAATCAGCCCCGCCAAAAAAGAAATTTTTGATGTTGCCTGGGTTGAGTGCAATACACCAACCGGAAGTTATGTTATTCAGCCAGGCCATGCGCCAATGATTTTGGCATTATCCAAAAAAAAGCCATTTATTTTTGCTCTCAAAAGTGGCAAAGAAGAAGTGATTATGATTCAGCAAGGCATTGCGCATATCACTCGTGAAAATGTTACCATTTTGCTTTCTCAATAAAATAAAGAGCATCACAATGAATTATATCAACTTAGCATTAGATTTCTTTCGAAACCGTTCGGGTCGATGGAGCGAAGCGAATGGAGACCTCTCCACTCGGGCCTGCGGCCCTCTATCGAGGCGAACGGAGGGGGGAAAATATAGTTTCAAAAGAGGCCTATTATATTTGTCCATATTTGCAACGCTTTGTGCGCATGGCATGAAATCGCAAATAACACCTCAAATATCAAATAAACTCGAACTATTATCTAAGTATCGATCAGCATTGTTAGAATTTGAGCTTACAACCAAAGAAAAACCATTTAAAGAAATAAAACGGTATACACTTGCCTATCCTGAAGATCGATATTCTGGCACAATGGACTCCTTTGTTGAAAGCTATTTGAACGAATTTGCCCAATCTGCTTATGCATTACGCAATAAAAATGTAAACGGTTCAACAATTGGGAATGAGTTACTCGAAGCATTTGATAGAGCGATAGAAGATGAAGAATCTCTCTGTCAATTGATCCAAATGCATGCACACGTAAAAGAACAATTTGCAAAAGCAAAGCCAGCAAAAGCTGAAATTAATTAAATTTCAAAAACCAAGCGAATCAATGAAAAAAAAGATTGGCCACATCCTCTCCGGATCGCTTGAGCAGGGATTGCTCATGCGCATTAATCCGGAAGTAAATCCTGAAAGCATCAAAACGGGCAAATTTGTTTCCATTGTGGGAGCCGATCATAAATACTTTTCATTGATTACTGATTTAAGTTTGGCAACCTCACATCCGGATATTTTACTCTTTCCTCCCTCTGATAAAGAAGAGCTTTTGCTCTCTTTTTTAAAACAAAAAGATATTTATGCAACGGCCAATTTAAAGCCGATGCTTATGCTTGGCGCCGATGCGCGGCCAATGCCAGTCAAAACAATTCCGCCACATTTTTCCACCGTGCTTGAAGTTGATAATAAAGATGTTGCGCTTATTTTTGGCAATGAAGATCATCCCGATAAAAGATATTTTAATATTGGTTGCCCGCTTGATATGACTACTCCCGTATGCCTTGATCTTGAACGACTAACCGAGCGCAGCAACGGAATTTTTGGCAAAACCGGAACGGGTAAAACATTTATCACCCGATTAGTTTTGGCAGGACTGATTAAACAAGAAAAAGCGGTCAATCTTATTTTTGATATGCACAGTGAATATGGGTTGCAAGCACGCAAAGAAGGGGGCACCTAATCATTTGTAAAAGGCCTAAAAACATTATTTCCCGGCAAAGTAGTAATATTCTCCTTGGATCCAGAATCAACGCGCCGCCGTGGTGGCATGCCCGATGTTGAAATTACGCTTGCATATCAATCGGTAAGCGTAGAAGATATTCTTTCGCTCGGCGATGAACTTGGATTTACATGCAACCGCGCTTGAAGCAGCCTATTTGATTGCTGCAAAATATAAGCAAGACTGGCTACAAGTATTATTATCCCAAGGTGATAATCTAAAAGAGTTTGCGCAATCAACTTGGCGGACATCCTGAATCAATTGCAGCATTGTATAGAAAATTAAAACGCATTGAACGGTTGCCTTTTTTTAAGCCAACCGGGCCAGGCGCTTATAAAGATCATTCCGTGATTGATCAGATGATGGAATATATTGATCGGGGAATTAACGTCATCGTGGAATTTGGGAATTATACCTCCACATTTTGCTACTTATTAATTGCCAATATTATCACGCGCCGCATCCATCATGAGTATGTGGCAAAAACAGAAAAATTTTTAGGCTCTCAAAGAAAAGAAGATGAACCAAAAAAATTGATGATCACCATCGAAGAAGCGCATAAATTCTTAAATCCATCAGCAGCACGCCAAACAATTTTTGGAATCATTGCACGCGAAATGCGTAAATATTATGTTTCATTATTGGTTGTTGATCAGCGGCCATCGGGCATTGATCAAGAAATTATTTCGCAAATTGGCACTAAAATTGTTGCACAATTAAATGATGAAAAAGATATTCAAGCGGTATTGACTGGGCGTAAGCGGAGCAAGCAATCTGCGATCAATTTTAGCATCACTTGATAGCAAAAAACAGGCACTTCTTGCTTGGCCATGCACTCACTATGCCAATTGTTATTCAAACGCGTGAATATGATGAAGAATTTTATCGAGCTATGGGCACCCAAGTGAGTGCCCAACAGATTGATCAATTTGTGCAAGAACTATTTTAATTAGATATAAAATCGTGCATTATTTCGTATGTTTCCTCACTGGTCAGAAGAAAAGGCAACGGTGCTAGTAAACTTGTTGATCGGGTTTGGACACCAAATTCTTCCATCATTTCAAAATAATTATACACATTTTCTGCGTGTTGTTTTCCGCAATGCACTAATACTATTTTATGAGGATCATTAATCACTTTTTCGATAAGATTCAGATCTGTTCCTAGATTTATTAAATCAAACGCATCCCATGGCTGTATTTCTTCCGATGCTTCAATTCCACAAATATCAGACAATAATTTTGGAAACCTACCTTTAGTAAACTCGAGGGCAGAAAAAAGAAATTGGAAAATATCTTGATTTAAGAATTCGGCTTTACTTTTTAAAACATACAGCATTTGCGCATATCGATAAATACTAGCAAACATTTGCTCACTTACTTCTGGGGTCACTTTAGTTTTCAAACGTGTTGCGGTTGCAATGATTGGTTGAACAAGAGTCTCTAACCAATTTTCTTCATTGTCTTTAAAGATTTTATACTCTACGCTTTCAAAAAATTTAGCCTTTTCACTATCAAGATATGATTTGTCAAAATTGCCAGCAATATATTCACTTGCAATTTCACTCAATTTGATAGATCTGAATAAAAGAGCTATGCCAAGTTTTGATCTTCCATCAAAATTTTTTATTGATGCAACATCATTAGACCCCACAGTTCCCATCGCATAAAACAAGCGATAATAATGATCAAACCATGATTGATTAAGATGTTCTTCAACCTGTTCTATTTTGCCAGTTTCTAATTTTTCTATCATTCGATCTTTCAGACTCTCGCAAAGATCATCATTACACTCTAAATAGATTGCAATCGAATTTCTTTTGGGACCAAAATCATTTGAAAACAATTTGATTAATGCTCCATGCTGATTTTGCTCAACATCCTCTACTGGTATTGGCTCCCCTCCGACAATCTCAATTTCACCTTCATGTTGTTCACCAAATATAATAATTTGTTTGCCAGGGCAATTAGCCTCATAAAGCTTTAAAATAGCACCTGCCTCAATCTGGCTAAAATTTAGTCCTAAAAGAGCAAGCATTCCTACGGTAATAATCTTCATTTTTTTAAACATAAAACCTCCATTAAATTCATATGTATTGCTTATTTCTAAGATATCATATTTTTTACAAATTGCCAATTAATATTTAAGGTTTTCTATTTGAAACTTTGAACCTGTCCCTGCCGCCGGGATGCCCCCCACGCACCCCTGGAAGTTTTCTATTTGTAAACCCCTTTTATTGCCTGGGCCCCTATTCCTTAAAACGTGTGTTTTTTCAGTAATTCCCGGGTTGGCGCTGCTTTTGATGCTGATTTTAACCCCAAATATGCCGAATTCCCAGATAGAGACGATAGTATCAGGATGAAAATTAACAGAGCTTGACTCTTGATCCTGAGCGGCTAAACTTGGGGGCAGCACGCATCAAAAAATCCATACCAAATTCAGGGGTCCTCATGAATATTTTTATCAAAAAAAGCATCGCTATTTTACTTCTTGCAACATCCTCGCCTATGCTGGCGCAGAGCATTAAAGAAAAACAACTTCCTGTTTATGTGATTGATTGCCTGGAATTTTGGTTCTATCCCAATCATAACAACCCTCAGGTGCCTCAATTAGCAAAATCAATCACTACCCAGATCAGAAATTCACAAAACTATCAATACGATTGGAGCTGGAGCGAGCTCGTCTATGAAGTGGTATATCCCCTTGACTATGTTGAGCAGATGCTCCGGGGAGCAACCATCCAACATATTACTGAAAATAGTTACCAATACGCGCTTGAAATAACTACACGTGAAAATGCGCAACGCATTGCTGACTACATTTATAAGTATCTGTTTAATTATTGTGCACAAACATCCGTTCTGGCACAAAGCGTTTTTGCCGGTTGCATTGGCAGCAATTTAAAAAACTGGGTGATTCAAATTTATAATCAGTCAACTCAAGGTTATAACCCCACGCCAATCCAGAATTATTATACATCATTAAATTGTTGTATCTGTTTGGAGGATTTTGGTGACGTGCCTCGCATTTATATGGCTCCTTGCGGGCATGATATTTGCGTCGGTTGTGCTGAACGGTGGTTTTTCACTCAAAGCAAAAATTCGTGCCCACTATGCAGGCAGACGGTAGATAAAAAAGCTCTACGACTGGCGATTAATCAATCAGTGTATAATGCAGCACATTAATCAACTCATGATCCTCTATCAAGATTCTAGGAAATTTTTATGAATAAAACAGTACCATTTCTCATAATTTCGTTATTAGTAAGTTTTATTTTAGTGTGGCGATTGGCACATCGGTCGCCCAACCAAACACGTCAACCGGAAAACGTGTTACTGGTTGGCACGAATGCCGAGTATGCCCCATTTAGTTTTGTACAAGGCAAAACAATCACCGGTTTTGATATTGATCTAATTGAAGAAGTCGCTAAACGGCTTGATAAAACAGTTCAATTGCAAGATATGCCATTTGATGGACTCGTTCCTTCATTGCAGCTCGGGACCATCCAAGTAATTGCTGCAGGAATCACTCCAACTCCTGAACGAGCAGAACGAGTCTTATTTACTAAACCATATTTAACGGGCGATCAACTCTTGATTGTCAGCAGAGCAGAGGCGCCACTCAAAACTATTGATCAACTTAAAAATAAAAAAGTAGCGGTCAATGAAGGATTTACCGCTGATTATTATATGTCCAAAGTTCAAGGCCCTGAATTGATCAAATTTGCAACGGCAATTGAATCATTCATGACTCTTGAAAGCGGACGCGTTGATGCGTTAGTCGCCGCGCAAAATACCATAAAGCCATTTTTAGAGCATTATGGAGCTGATAAATTTTCTATTTCGCCAATCCCAGGCACCATGGATGAATATGCACTGGCAATATCTAAAAAGTATCCTGACTTATTAGAAAAAATTCAAAAAGCTCTCGATGAGATAACTGCCGATGGCACACTTGATACACTAAAACAAAAATGGGGATTGGAAAAAGGAAATAAAAATGACAAATGAGATGGACCCAGAAATAAAAAATAAAATAATTAGAATTATTTACGCGATAATTCCAGATGTAAAAATATATTTATTTGGTTCTCGTGCGCGCAAAACCGCCAGCAAATGGTCAGATATTGATATTGCCCTCGATGCGGGTAAAAAAATTCCATTAACAATGGTCGATGAGATTATTAGCATTTTTCAAGCAACAAACATCCCTTATAAAATTGAAGTTGTCGATCTTTTTCAAGTCAATGACGATATGAAAAAGGCTATAGAGAAAGAGAGAATACTATGGAAATTATAAAATCAAGATATCAAGCTTTAATTAAGGCGCTTGCTACACTTGGCGAAGCCATCCAAATCATCAATGATCCTGAGTATCGTAAAATTTATAAATCATTACGTGACTCAGCGATACAAAGGTTTGAATATTCGATTGATAATTTTTGGAAATTTTTAAAATTATATTTGCAAGAAAAAAGCAATGTACCCCTAGAAACTGCTACCCCACGGATCATTTTACGCGAAGCCGTTAATAGTAATATTATTTCTGAAAAAGAATATATGCAGCTCATAGAAAGCATAACTGATCGCAATCTTACTTCTCATAGTTACAATGAAAATATAGCTGAGCTACTTGTTAAAAAAATTCCAGACAATTATTTGCTCATGCAAAACATAATTCAGAGACTCTCAGTCTAATGAAACTAAGCCTGCTCACTTTCTTCTTCTTGATCAATGAGCGCACTCACTTTATCTAAAACTTCTTTCTTATTGCAGGTAATAACTGTTTTGATTTCATCACTGTTCCGCATTTTTATTACGTGCAAAGTATAAGAAACTTCCCCGTACGTGTAAGCAGAACTTTGGCAGATGCATTCTTGTTTGTCTAGCGCTTGTGCAAGAGCTATTTTGCTTGCTCTTGTTTTGATAATGTCTTGAACGGCGGCATCAGTGCCATTTAGATAATCCGTTATCAACTTAAACATAGAATAACTTGGCGAACTAGTCAGTGAGAAAAAAATCATTAATAATGCAAGTCTTGAATTCATGATAATCCCCCTTACAATTATTTTAATTTAATGCTTTTTCTTTAGCTAATATCTCTGCCTTTTTGGCAATCCCCCGATTATAGCCCCCAAGGCTACCGTCAGTCCGAATTACCCGATGGCAGGGTATTGCCGGATCATAATTTTTGCTGATAATATTTCCTACCGCACGCGCAGCTTTGGGGCTGCCGGCCAGTCCTGCGACTTGAGAATAGGTTATAGTTTTACCCTTGGGTATGCTACTTACAATTTCAAGAACTTTTTGAGCAAATGTCATAATATTCCTATTGAATCCTTGGAAAAATAAGAGAATTTAACTACGCTAATATTTATACTTTAACATTTATTTGGAAAATTATGATCGATTTTAAACTTATTTATGATTCATTGCCCCTGCTCCTTCATGGTGCGTGGGTCAGCATTCAAATTGCAGCACTCGGGGCCTTAATTGGCATACTCTTTGGGACGCTACTCGGTTTAGCTCAAACAAGTAAATCAAGGATCTTGCGTTGGCTTTCAACATTGTATGTAACCATTATTCGTGGCATACCAATGCTCATTCAAATCTTGGCCGCATTTTATATCTTGCCACAACTGGGAATCGTAATCCCGGAATTTTGGGTTGCCGTGGTTGCTATTGGATTAAATAGCGCCGCATATGTGAGCCAAATTATTAAAGCGGGCATTCGTTCAATCGGCAAAGGACAAATAGAGGCTGGGCGCGTTTTAGGATTAAGCAATTCACAAATCATGCAATATATTGTTTTACCTCAAGCGTTTCGCATTGTAATTCCCGCTCTTGGCAATGAATTTATTACCCTCGTTAAAGATTCGGCTCTTGCTTCTACAATCGGAGTTGTGGAACTCACCAAAGAAGGCATTTTCATTCGCGGAAGAACATTTGATTCTATCACGGTCTTTTTTGCCGTTGCATGTATATATCTCATTATCACCACTACGCTTTCACTCATTATCAATTGGATTGAAAAAAGGATGAATCGCCATGTTAGACATTAAAAACGTAAGCAAAAGCTTTGGCACCAAGACAATCCTTGATCACGTTTCTTTGCAAGTAAGCAAAGGCGAGATCGCCGTATTACTCGGCGCCTCAGGAGTTGGAAAATCTACGCTGTTGCGTATCCTCAATCATCTTGAAACGCCGGACACTGGATCCTTTTACCTCAATGGCAAATCAATTGATCTTAAAACGGTGAATCAAACGCACACGGTTGGATTTGTATTTCAGAGTTTTAATTTATTCGATCATTTAACCGTTGAAGAAAATATTACTCTTGCGCTTGAAAAATCTTTAGGAAAATCAAAAAGCGAATCAAAAAAAATCGCGGTGCGTTTGTTAGAGCATTATGGACTTTCAGATAAAGCAACTGCATATCCTGCTGATCTTTCGGGTGGCCAAAAACAACGATTAGCGCTTGCAAGAACATTAGCACTTAAGCCGCAGGTGGTTTGCCTCGATGAGCCAACCTCTGCGCTTGATCCTATGCTCACCGCCTACGTTGCAACTACTATTCAAGAACTGGCAAAAGAGGGATACATTGTTTTGGTTGCTACGCATGATACGAGTCTGCTTGAGCGGTTACATGCTACCATTTATTTAATGAAACAAGGCAAAATCGTGGAGACGGCCACCTCAAGTGAACTGGCAAAATCTCCCGCCTCTTATCCTCAAATCAAAAATTTCATCGCAGGAATTTAAGGCGGTCAAATTCATGCAAATAAGATATCTGACATTATTAATACTTTGCGCATCACAATCTGCTTTGCCCATGGGATACTGGGAAAAATTAAAAGCAATGAAAAATAGCACGCTAAAAACTGCGCGATTTTACTCTAATGCCATTAAAGATACTCCTATGCTGGCATTATCATGCGTAGGTGTAGGTCTATATGCATCAGGGGATATGGGATTTCCTTTTTATGATTCAAATCCTTACTTTGCAGCATGTAAAGCGGTAGTTTGGATAGCCACTGGCTCCTTTTATGTGGTGACTGCAAAAAGAGCATATCGAGACAAATTGCACTGGAATTTGCTCATTAAGATACGCAATGAAGATTTTGATTCAATTCCACAAATCATTGAAGATGGTTTGAACGTTAATTGCACCGATATTGAAAATAAAACCCCGCTCATTCATATCCTTGAAAAATATAACTATGCTAAAGAGTTACCAACCATTGCAAAATGCGATCAAATTGCACAACTTCTCAAAACAAAAGGAGCAAATCTCAATCGCGCGCTTCTTTATTTTGTGAAAGAAGATGAAAAGGAAAATCTTCCCGCATTTAAGTGGCTTTTAGCAAATCATGCAAACACTGAAACACATGATGGCGATGGACGTACTGCTTTATTTTTGGCTGCACAAAAAAATAAAATTAAATACACCAAGCTTCTGGTCCAGGCTGGTGCAAATGTTAATGCAGAAGATAAAGATTGGGAAACCCCACTCACAGAAGCAGCACACGAAAAATGCTTAGATGTCTCTGCTTTTTTGATTCTTCATGGCGCCAAGACAGATGAATTTAATCTTATTTTTGATACTCCTCCGCTAGATTTAAATCAGCATGCGGCCATTGTGGCTCAATATTTAATGTATGAGGGAGTAAAACGAAAACGATCCTACGATTCTGAAGAAGAATTCATCGAAAAAAATCTAAAATTACCTGAGCCTGCTCGCAAAGCTCTCATCGGCTTTGCTGCGGATGATGAGAATATAGTAAGAAAGCTACAAAATCGCACCATAGGGAAATTTAAATAAAAATTTTGACAACTGGCAAAATTATGCATATAATATATTTATACCATAAGCAATCATAAAAAACCAAAAAGCTATGATTTTTAAGATTTTTTATTTACAACGCAGAAACGTCCTCTCTAAACTAATGATTCCAGCAGTCATTGTTGCTTTCTTTGTGGTGGCAATCGCCACCGTCTAATTATTTTAAATTATTTTTTTTATCTGTTTATCATATTTTTTCAGTCAATTTATTTTTATAACGGATTTACAATGAGAATTTATATTTTCTTTACTATGATATTATTATTTTTCAAAATAAGTTCAGGTATGGAAATACCAGAACCTGCTCGGAGTGAAAAAAGCAACCAAATTACAGGGGTTCAGGAACAGAAACCTAAACTTGACAATTTGCCTCCTGAAATAATTGGCCATATATGTTCTTTTTTAAGAAACAATGACGAATTTTATGGAGGACTTATTACCCTTGAAAATCTTCAAAAATGCGCTCAAACAAACAGACGAATGTATGAAATTATTCGAGGGTTGCCTTTAACAAAAAAGACAAAAAAGCAAGCCGATTACGAGAAGTCTCCTAAAAACTGGAACTAACATCTAGCCTGCAATTTTGCCCGGGAGAGATTAGCTCTCCTGGGCAAAATCTAACTATTTCTATTTGTCAATTTTGACAAATGTGAATATTGTGCTACCTTTATAAGTAGATTACCAATGGAGGTCTTCTATGAACGTTAAAAATCTCATATTTACCCTTATTTTACTGGTCAGCGCGCCTCTTTCTGCAATGAATCTGGGGCCAGGGACCGTTATTGAACCCTTGAAGCATAATGGCCAGTTTACTGTTTCTATGACCCAAACCTCATTTGCCGCCTTACCCTCTGGGTTGCCGGCTACCGTATCACAGGCATCAAAAATGGGTTCGGATCTCTTTAAAAACAAAGGTATTCCGGTACTTATTACCTCTGCAGCAGGCATGGTTCCTTGGTGGGCTCTGACCACCGGGACAGGCTATTTAATCATCAGCCAATGCGGTATTTCTGATCCTACTCTTTTCGCCACCGTTGTCGCGGGGGCTAGTTATGCCACTGGAGAGCACAGTAACTCGGTAATCAATAAATACATCAACAATCCCTACGTAAAAAATATTGCTCAAGCGGCATTATGCGCATCATGCTTTGGGCTTTCTTATGCAAGCAGCAATCCCATAATTAGTGAAGCACTTTCTGCAACGGCGCAGGCAATTGGATTGCAAACATTGATCCAAACCTCGTGCCAATTATTAGCACATGCAAAACCCAACGCACCACAAAACCAACCCCCCACATCGCCCGCTTGGTATACCCTTTCACCAGAAACAAAAGCAAATCTTATTGATGGCACCACACACGCATTAAGCACAATTCTTCCAAGTCTTTGCGCAACAAACGTATGCGATCCGCACGCGATGCTACGAATTTTATTATACGAACAAGCATATCGACTCGCACAAAATGGATGCGCAGCGGCACAACATCTGGTAAATAAATAAGTTCAATCTAAGACACTAAAAAAACCCATCCCAATTTTCTTGACAACTTTTTTTACGGTTGCTAGGATCATGCCAAGCATAAATTTTTCTTAATAAGAAAAATTATAACAATGTCCCTAATGAACAGTACATCTTCGTATTGTTCACCCCCCTAACCCTTCAGCTGTTTAGTTGAAGGGTCTTTTATTTTAATCCGTTCGCCTCGATAGAGGTTCCGAAGAAACCGAGTGGAGAGGTCTCCCCAGCCTTCGCTAAAGCTTCGGCGGGCAGGCATTCGCTGTTCCCGATCATCCTGAGCGAGCTTTGCGAGTCGAAGGACGACCCGAACGGGAAAATCTTTTATTTATACGCAGTACACATTAAATAATGCATGAAGAGAAAATATGTTGGTATCAACGCGCGCTATTTCGCATTGGCAAACATCAATGATCTGTTTTGTATTTCTCAAAGCATCAAAAAATGAAATTATTTGATCGAGTGATCCTTTGAAGTCTCCGCTCATATCAATAATGCAACACCACGATTCATCATGGGTTGAACATACTTTGAATGATTCAATGCCAACTCCTGAATTCGTTGCACAATCGGCAAGCAAACTGAGACTTTCTTGCGCATGAACTTTACGCATTTTTGATTCAGAATGCTTTTGTATATTTTGCGCATCAATTGACTGAGAAAGCCCAAGTAACGTTTTTTCAGTTTTACGCAGCTGATTAATCTGCGCATGAATCTGGCTAATCTGTTGCTGCATACTATCTATTGCATCAATTGATGGTTGGTATACAAAGTACCACCAACTTCCACTACTTAATGCAATTAGGATAAGTGTTATACAGTACAAATAAGTAATTCTCATTTTCAATAAACTATTATAAAATCCATATGCACGCGGCAACAACATTCTCTGCTCCTTCTTTAAAAAAACTCTTTACTCAGTTTGCTGAAACTTATTTTTTTAAGCAATATTATGATCGAGAATATTCATAGCAATTAAATAAAATGGAATTTCTTATGAAACATATTTTTTTCTTACTTCTTGTGTTTAACAATGTTGCAATGCACAGCATGGATCACACGCAAGAAGATGAGGACTCAGAATTTTCTTTAAACATAAGAAAAAGACCATTGAAATGGCTTAGATTACCGGTAAATAACAACAATGAGAAACGGCGCAAATGGACATATATCTGCCAAGAATGCGATAAAGAAGTTTTAGATATGGCTCGCCATAATAGAAAACACACAAACGAACGCCCGTATACATGCCTCACTTGCAACAAAAAATTTATCGAATCATGCGCATGCGTCAATCACATTCGCGACATTCACAAAGATACTCAGAACGCAAAATACTTAGTAACATTTTTAAACAAAGAGTCTTACGAACGAACCGTAAAACAACGAAAGCGTTCTGCACAAAAAAAAGTTGCGCAATCCCCTGAGCCAATCAATGAAGCGGTGCTTGAATCAAGCTCAGAAAATAATGAGCTTCAATCATTAAAAATTTGACTTTGTCCATTGCATTGGATCAACTTGCACATTATTCACACGCATTTCCCAATGCAAGTGATAGCCGGTTGCATAACCAGTTTTGCCAAGGGTTCCTATGGGATTGCCTTTGGTAACTTTTTGGCCAACATGAATATCAGCAAAACTATCAAGATGGAAAAACATTGAAAGAATCCCCCAACCATGATCAATAATCACGGTGTTGCCCGTAAATGCATAGCGTTCCTTATGCACAATAATACCATCCTGCGGAGCCCAGACTACTGATTTAGGAGCGTTAACGAGGTCTAAGCCTTTATGGGCATAGCGGCCTTTTTCTTGCGTGGTGCGAATCGTACCAAAATCACAGGTTACGCGTGCAACATCGATTGGCGCGCAAAATGGTCCACGCCACAACTTTTCGTGGGGAGAATTTTTTAGCATCTCATTAATCGCCTGCTCGAGTTTTGCAGAATCAAGCCCTAACGCTTTCTCTTCAGCAACTTTTTCTGCACTTACGGTTAAGGTTTGTTTTTTGAATGGGAAAAGCACAATTTGATATTTGGTTTCTAAATTTAAGGTATTACCAACCTTATCAATCATATCAACTGAAAGTAGGTATTCATTTGGCGCTTCTTCACAGGAAACGGGAATATAGCATTCATAAATGCATGAATTTTTTGACTCGGGAAAACAATCAAAGGTATGCGAAAGCGCTTTTACCTGTGCTTGCTTGATCTCTTTATTTGCTTGGAATTGCAAATGCAGTGTGCGGCCTTGGAACACTTTATAATCTGCTTCTGATCTCACAAACGCCGCTTGCAGTGGAGTGTTATCCACAAAGAACGTTCGTTCAATTCCTGCCTTATTTTTAGCAAAGGAGCTATCCACCAATTCAATTTTAATTGCATGTTTACCATTGCTCATCGTTTTAGATGGAATAATAAATGGATGCTCATGCTCGCGCATACTCAGGCGATACCCGGTAATTAGCGGTTGGCCATCGAGCCACACATATAAATCACCTTTTTTATTACTTGCAACCTTGCAAGAAATATCACCGGCATAAAAGCCATCATTATCAATACCATTCATAGTTATTGCCGGCAAGGTATTATCAAAGAAATAACCATATATTCGGTAGCCGGTCCAGGCAACTATAAGAAGCGATAATCCGACAACTGCAAAACGAAAACGATAGAGCATAAACAGTCCTTATAAATTTTTGTGAAAATTCTGATTGATGAATAGAATATTGCATATAAATATAAATGTTTTTATTCGTAAGTAAATTCTGGGACAAAAAAGTATTGCCACATTCTCTATATAATAGATTTCTTCCAAAATTATATTATTTCCTCCGTTCGCCTCGATAGAGGCTCCTCGAGGAGCCGAGTGGAGAGGTCTCCCCCAGCCTTCGCCAAGTCCCTCGACTATCGCTCGGGAGTAAACGCGTCCTTCCCGCTCATCCTGAGGAGCAGCGAAGCTGCGTCTCGAAGGACGACTCGAACGGGTTTTGGAAGAGGTCTGACAAAAAATTAGGTAACCAGATTGGCACCAGGATTTAATAATTTTCAATTAGCAATTATTTGATATTTAAAATTTTTGACAAAATCTTATTTATTTATTAAAGTTATGAGGAATATATCCCCCACTAAATGAGAGGTCTTTGCCATGTTTTTTAAGAAATACAGTCTTTTTGCTGCCTTTTTAAGCCTTTTTTCACTCAGCTTGATAGCACAAAATCCCGATTTAACCCTAGAAAATCTCAATGCGCTTACCCTAAACGCAACCGCCTCAATCACCGGCAAAAAGGTCAAATACATCCCCCAGTGGTTTGAAGCCATGAAAAAAAAGGGTATCCCAAGCCAAGGAGTTGCCTTTGTTCCGACCAGCAAAAAGAGCAGTTTTTGGGAGTTTAAAAAAGGTATTCCAAGCAACCAAAAAGAGCCCATCTTCATCCATTCCTGCCCGCGAGATGATTTTAAAGATCGACTTATTAACGGCAGAACAGGTCACAGCTTTCGTTGCACCCATGCGTGGCTTAAAAATTCAGTGGTAAACGGCACTTTTATCACCTTCGATTACTTTTTTGATGGTAAAAATTTAGATTTGGGCCAAGGAATAAATGTTGATGCACTTAAAAAAATATATGATGAGATCGCCAAAGCTAATCCGCACGCACCTCTGGTAATTGCCGGCACCTGCATTGGCGCTAAAATTGCCCTTGAGTTTGCCGTAACCCATAATTCAACCAATCTTAAAGCTATGATCCTTGAAACTCCGTTTATTGATATGAAAAAAGTGATCTGTAACATTGGCAAAAATTATTTGGGTTGGTTTCCTTTTGCCAGCAATTCAGGCAAAGCTGATATTGTGCAATCAGTCTTTGAATGGTATGCCCCAAATTGTAAAGCAAGCCTTGAAAAACCCCATGCAAAGCTTGAAAATTTCAGTCCAAAAATTCCGGTATTCATTGCTCATCTCAAAAATGACGCAATGTGCTCTGATGAAGAAATGCATGAGATTATTACCGATCTTGCCAAAAGTGGCAACAACGATATCTATCTTCTAGTTATTCAAGATAGCAAGACCATGCATGGACGATTAAACCAGAAGAAAGAGTTTGCTCAAGCAACCAATGCTTTCTTGGCAGCTTATAATCTCCCGCATGATGCTGCGCTCGCTCAAGAAGGCGCAGCCCTCCTTGCTGATGCAAAACTGAATACACAAGCATCGTCGGCTGCTGATTGGCGTGTTGTTATAAGCGAGAAAGTGGGATAACAACTGGTACTTGATATGTATCACCTATCGTGCTACCTTTAAAAAAAACAAGGAGCATGATAGTGATTAAATCATTTAAATCTAAAGAAGCTAAACGCATCTGGGATGGGCAAGTAAGTAAAAAATTTCCGAGAGATATACAAGATAGAGCTTTACGAAAACTAAGACAGCTTGATGCGGCACTTACACTAGATGACCTTAAGAACCCACCAGGGAATAACTTAGAAAATTTAAAAGGCGACAGAAAAGAACAAAAGAGCATCCGTATAAATGATCAATGGCGCATCTGTTTTGTATGGAAAAATGGCGAAGTCCATGATGTTGAAATTGTTGATTATCATTAAATTAAAATAAAAGAGAGAGAAAATACACATGACAAAATTACGCAATCCGCATCCGGGTGAAATATTAAAACATGAGTTTTTAGACGAACTTGCTATGAGCCAAAATCACCTTGCCGATAGCATTGGGGTACCAAGAAACCGCATTCATGCCATAGTAAATATGACACGAAGCATCACCGCAGATACCGATTTGCGATTATGCAAATTTTTTGGTCTCTCTGACGGATATTTCCTTCGATTACAAAATGCGTATGATACTATGGAAGCAAAGCGCAGTATAGCAAGACAAATTGCCCGCATCAAGCCACTCAGACCCGTCGCAAGAGACTATGAAACCCCAAGGGCAATATCCTCAAGAAAATAAAGATTGTTATTGACAAATAATAATATTTCGGCCAATTTATTAGATGGAGGCGGTCATGGTCATTCAGAAAAAGCACACCAAAACAATCCCGAAAGCTGCCGGCATCTATTATTTTAAAGATAAAGATGGCCAGGTAATTTACGTGGGCAAAGCCAAATCTTTGGCACACCGCGTGAATTCCTATTTTCAAAAGGGGCACGATTGGAAGGTTATGGCGCTCGTAGAAGAATATGCCAATCTTGACTATATTCTCACCAAAAATGAGACCGAGGCCCTTCTTCTAGAAGCACAAATGATTGCCGAACATAAGCCAAAATATAACGTGCTGCTCGTTGAGGGGCAACCATTTTTATACATTTTATTTACCACTAATGATCCTTTGCCCACCTTACAAGTAGTCCGCAATAAACGCAAAAAGGGTACCTATTTTGGACCATTCTTGCACAAACGTCAAGCGCGCGGCGTTGCGCAGTATTTGATTGAAACATTTCGTTTGGCACTGTGCAACAAAAAAATTGCCAATGGGTGTCTTGATTATCATTTAGGCAAATGTGCAGGCAGTTGTTTGGCAAATTTTGATACCAGTGATTATGTATTCAGGCTCAATCTTGCCATGGATGTTTTGCGCAACAATCATAAAGAGTCGCTCAAAAATTTAAAAGAAAAAATTAAAGAATATAGCAAAGCGCTTGCGTTTGAAAATGCGCGCCGATTATCCGGGTATGTAGAAAATCTTGATACGATTTTTGAAACCATTCGTACACGATTCCATGAAAAAAAATATGAGCATGATATTTTTGTGGCAACCACCCCGACTAAAATTGCTCCTCGCGATACGGCATTGGAACAATTAAGCGAATTTCTCCGCCCAGTTCGCTTCGATGGAGCTCCTGAGCGAGTTATACGAGCCGAAGGAGCGAATGGAGAAGAGGGGCGCCAGATCAAAACAATCGATTGTTTTGATATCTCTCACTTTCAAAGCAGTTATCTAGTTGGCTCATGTGTGCGCTTTAGTAATGGAGTACCGGATAAAAACAACTTCCGCAGATTCAAGATAAAAACACTGCAAACGCAAAATGATTATGCAGCCTTGCAAGAAATTGTTTCTCGCCGGTACCGCAATCCTGAAGAAATTCCTGATTTAGTAGTCATTGATGGTGGCAAGGGGCAATTAAGTTCCGTTCAAGAAATTTTACCAAATGCGACTATCATCAGCTTGGCAAAACGGGAAGAGACGATTTTTAGCAGCACAATTCCTGAAGGCAAAAAACTCGATATTCATGATCCAGTAGGCCAGCTTTTAATCGCAATCCGCGATTATGCGCACCACTTTGCAATTAGCTACCATAAATTACGACGCAAAAAAGGCATGCGAGAACAGTAATTTTCCGCAAAAAGCCTTTATTCTACACACACAATTAGAATATTTTTAAAAATCTTGCGATGTAAAAAAAAAAAATAGCCTTATAAAAGTTAGCAATTCTAAAATCTTTAAAAGGAGACTGTATGAAACTGCTTTCATACTCCATTGCATTGTGCTTGTTAACCTGCTCACTTGCCAAAGCAAACCCACTGGTCACAAAACCTGTACATCCTGATGAAAATGAACTACCCGAAGCTCTGCAAATGGCCCATGTCACTTTGATGCAACAAGCCATGGAACAAAATGCCACCAACAAAACACTTAATTCTCCTGCCACTCAAAATTCTAGTGCTGCAAAGCCAAGTACAGAAAAATATGCCCGTAATCTGCCAAGATCACACCAAGCTAAGAGTTATTCATCTACAGATACCAGAAAATGTTGTAATCCAGCTCCAGTTAGCTGTCCTACCTTTGCAATTTCATCAGTTCCTTTTGTGGTTCCGGCCAATGGGCATTACATTATTCCTAATAGCTTAACGTATAATGGTACTGGCACAGCAATTACTATTCCCTCAACTGTTGATAATGTAACAATCGAGTTTTGCGACGGTGCCGATCTCATACTCACCGGAACCGGTACTTCAAGCTCTCCCGTGACGGGTATTCTAGTACAGAATGTTAATTCTGATACTACCATCTTAAATGCACAAATTATTGGGCTGCCTAATTTCGCACTCTTTCAGCGCGGCATTGATATAGAAAGCTCTTCAAATGTTGCGATCATAAACCCAACAGTAGCCAATTTTAGAATCGGCATCAGAGCAAGCAAGTCTTCTAATGTTGATATTGTAAATTCCAAATCAACAAACTGCAGAACCCATATCTTTCTCACTCAAGCTAATAGTATTAACTGTTCTAATATCGAAACTTCCAATGATACAAGCGCTAACGCTTGGTATGGCATTTTCACAACTTTTTCTAATAATATTAGTATTGTAAATGCTCATATAACTAATTCAACACTCTCCCAAATTGCCGTGAATGGTGGGCGAGACATTTTTATTGATCAAGTATTGATGACAGGCTTCTCTCCAGCTTTATCAATCCAGTTCCCGCTTCTTATTACAGGAGCAATTAATGTACTGGTTCAAAATATAACCGCTTCACAAGATGCTTTCAGCAGTGGCGGCTATCTTTATGCTGGAGCATTCCCTTTTGCTCTTTCCAACGTTAATATTACTCTTCGCAATTGCACATTATTCCAATTGCCAATCTATGCAGGCGGACTTGATTTAATCATGGAAGATATTAGTTGCATTGCTATAGACCCAAGTACTCTAGGACCAGTATGTCAATTGGGATCTTTAAATCCAGATGGAACTCCTGGTGATTTTTGCCAAAATGTAACCATAAGAAATTGTAATTTTAATTGTCCTGTTCAACCGGTGCAAGGTGAAGTTTTTGAAATTGTTTGGGGTGACGGGATCATTGTGGATAATTGTACATTTAACTATATTGGAACGGGCCCAAATGATCCAAGTAGCTGCGTAGAACCAATTAGTATGAAAATGGCCATTGGTAATGATGGTAGTATTATTTGCCCTAACTCAGCCGCTGTTACTAATTGTAGAATTTCAAATTGCACCTTCAGCTCTACCACTCCATCTTCCTATGGTATTACTATAGTTGGAGGAGGCGATAACACACAAGGTACTTCTGGAATAAATCAAGGCATTGTTTTTGAAAATTGTTCTATTAATAACTGTTTATTGGATGGAATATTAGTAGAAAATACTATGAACAGCTCAATAATTGGTTGCAATATTCAAAATTGTGCGGGTAATGCAATACACATTGGAACGGGAGCTACCGGCTGTTCAATCCTCAATTCACAAGTGACTAATAACCCAGGCAATGGTATTACCATTGAAGCTAATTCAACTGCAAATCATATTCAAGGTAACAATGCCTTCAACAACGGTGGAACTGGCTTAAATAATGTGACTTTAGCAAATAACACTGAGTGGTATTATAATAGTTCATGCAACAATGGAACCAACATGAACAATATTCCAAAGGTTGTCGCGCCAGGAGGTGTACCAGTAGTAGGACAAAATATTGATTGCTTAGCAGATTAATTCTGGATTTTTTTCATAAAACAGGCGGGAGCATGGAATTACTAACGTGCTCCCGCCTGTTTTTTATTCGCTGTCGCTGAATACACAGTCCGCATTGGCAAAATAGAATCAAATACGCAGCATATATCGCGTTCCTTTACCCGCTCCTTTTTTAAGCAATGCTTTTTTTTGCACCAAATCAGAAAGCGTCCTGCTTGCAGTTGCACGAGGAATATGAAGCTCTTTTATAATATCACCTACCGATAACTCTATGGTAGATTGAAATAAATTCAAAATGCGCTCTTCAAGAGCTGAACTTAACTTTCTTCTTGTTTGGCCAGTACGCCGCGGCAATATGCATTTAACATAATTTTCTCCTTCGATTACCTCTGGCTTTGCAAGACCCTCTTTTGCATAGCTTTCAAATAAAATTTTGAAGCCGGTTCCCATTTTTTCCATGTACCCCATTTCTCGAAAAACTTTAGCAATTGCAGTATTTCGAAAATAACTAAACCCCATCACTAAGTTTTGAGAGTTTAAAGGGCCAGGAAAGCTACCCGGGCTAAATACTTCAACTCGATTATCATAAATTGCAATTTTAGTTGGGGATGCAATATGATAATTGCGATGCACAACCGCATTTATGAGCACTTCTCGAATAGCCTCAATAGGAATTTCAAGTTTTTCCTCACGCACCGGCCCTTTGATAGTAAAAGAGCGATCAAGATGGCTCACCACAAAATTATATGCGTTAGCATATAGGTCAAAGAGCGGCCCCATACAATCACGCGTAGCAATGGTTTCTCTGCCGCTAATACCAGAAAAACGGCTACATATGATAAAAGATTCAGATAAAAAATGCTGCGGATCTTTGCCAAATAAAAGAATACCTGCAACGGTTGGATATGCTTGGGCCTGTTCATCAACAATGAGCGTGTATGCTCGCAAGGCCTTATCAACATCAATATTTTCAGGCGCGGGGACCTTTTTATGCATAAGAAATTTTTTAAAAAGATCTGTATCAAGATCGTCAGGGCGCGCTCGATAAACCGGCATTTCATCATAGGGTAACCCGCGGGATTGCCATCGCAGTTCATCAATGATTTCCGGTGTTGCACGCATGGTGCTTCTGCCTAAACGAATATATACACCCTTTTCCGGACCTTCTGATTTTATATAATATGGCTTATTCATACCAGCTGAAACTTCTATAATAAGAATCGTTTTTTCACCAATACTTTGGGTATAGATGCGCGGAATAATGGGCGGATAAGACATTTCATGAATAAATTGCCCTGCATATTCTAAGACACGCTGCATGGCATCTTCAGGAACCCCGACAATAGTTCCATCATTATCCACACCAATAACAAGCCTTCCACCATTTTGATTACAAAATCCAATTACACTTTTAATGATTTGATCATTTTTGGGTATTTCTCGCTTAAGCTCTAGCGTCGAAGATTCTTGTTCAGGATATTTCATATAGTTTCCTATAAGTTTTTAATTAATACCCTATCCAATATATTCATTTGAGTCAAATATGACAACAAATATAAACAATGCGACTCATCCCGCGCATCATATCCCATTTACCGTGCACAGCAAATTCGTTGCAAAGTAATTTTCGCAAAAACCCCCTAATTCTACACACACAATTTGAATATTTTTAAAAATCTTGCATAATAAAGTATCAAATATAGCGCACTTGCCCCAACATTCGATGTGCCGTTTTAGAATCTACTTTCTTGATCAGCTTATTGTAACCAAGTACAATAAAAATAAAAAATCCCTTTTAAAAAATAGTCGCTATGAAATTTGAACAATTTACTCATGCAAGCCAAGAATTAATTCAAAAAGCTGCGGCACTTGCACAAGAAAAAAAGAATCCGACTCTTACTCCATTGCATTTATTAGCTGCCGCCCTGAATGAAGATTTTTGCCGCTCATTCTTTTTTTCATTGGGGATCAATCTTGATCAACTAAAACAAATGGTTGAACAAGAAATTGATAAATTGCCGCGCGCTCAAGGAGCGCAACTTGGCATTGATCAAACCTTTGAACAATTTATAGCCGCATGCCAAAAACAAGCACAAGAATTGGGTGATACTTACGTGAGTCTCGAGTCATTTTTGCTTCAATTTGCAACAAATAACTCTATTGCCTCAAACAATTCGTGACTTTTTTGTGCAAAATCGGTTTACTAAACAAAGAATCCTTGAACACATGAGCCAGATCCGAAAAGGGAAAACCGTGAGCAGCCAAAACGCCGAAAAACAATATCAAATTCTTGAAAAATATTGCATTAATATCACCAAACAAGCGCGCGATGGAAAACTCGATCCTGTTATTGGCCGGCATGAAGAAATCAGACGCGTAATACAAATTCTTTCACGCCGTACCAAAAATAATCCGGTACTCATTGGTGAGCCGGGTGTTGGTAAAACCGCCATTGTTGAAGGCATTGCGCAACGCATTGTAAATAATGATGTCCCTGAAAGCTTAAAGCAATAAACAATTATATTCGCTTGATCTGGGACTCTTAATCGCCGGAGCAAAATATCAGGGTGAATTTGAAGAACGCTTAAAAGGAGTGCTCAAAGAAATTGAAGAAGGCAAGGATGATATTATTCTCTTTATTGATGAACTTCATATGCTCGTCGGCGCCGGATCGCACGGCGGAGGCATGGATGCCTCTAACCTCTTAAAGCCGGCACTGGCACGCGGCACCTTGCACTGCATTGGCGCAACAACACTAAAAGAATATAAAAAATATATTGAAAAAGATGCAGCGCTTGAGCGCAGATTCCAGCAAGTATTAGTTGAAGAACCAACGATTGAAGATGCTATTTCAATTTTGCGCGGACTTAAAGATCGCTATGAACTTCATCATGGCATTCGCATCAAAGATCAAGCATTAGTCGATGCAGTGTTGCTCTCAGCAAAATATATCCCGGATCGTTTTCTACCGGATAAAGCAATCGATTTAATTGATGAAGCAGCCTCCATGATCAAAATGTCTATCAACTTCTCAGCCAGAAGCAATTGATAAACTTGATCGCAAGATTCGCCAATTGGAAATTGAAAAAGTTGCGCTTACTAAAGAAAAAGAAGATCCAGTTGCAAAAAAAAGACTTGCTGAACTCGAGCAAGAATTTGCCAATCTCAAAGAACAGCATCAGAAACTGCCAAGCAACATGGAAAGCTGAAAAAGCACCTCTCGAAAACATCAATAAATTAAAAGATGAAATTGAGACCGCAAAGCTTCAATTTTTGGCAGCAGAACGTGATGGCGATTATGCAAAAGCATCAGAAATTAAATATGGCAAGATTAGTAAAATTAGAAGCTGAAATTTCTAAAGAACAAGAAAAACTCAAAAAGCTTGATACGAATTTGATCAAGCAACAAGTTGATGAAGATGATGTTGCTGCAGTACTTTCTCGCTGGACCAAAATTCCCATTGCTAAACTAAAAAAGAGTGAATCTGAAAAATTATTGGCAATGGAAGAAACGCTCAAAATGCATGTGATTGGGCAAGATGAAGCGATTGAAAAAGTTTCTCATGCGATTCAAATGCATCGCGCAGGACTGACTGACCCCAATAAACCAATCGGCTCATTTTTATTCTTGGGGCCAACGGGCGTCGGTAAAACTGAAGTTGCCAAAACACTTGCTGATTTTTTATTCAATGATCCAATAAAATGATCCGTATTGATATGTCTGAATATATGGAAAAACATGCAGTTGCGCGATTGATCGGCGCCCCTCCCGGCTACGTGGGCTATGAAGAGGGCGGACAGCTGACCGAACAAGTGCGCCGGAATCCGTATTCAGTAGTGCTCTTTGATGAAGTGGAAAAAGCACATCCGGATGTCTTTAATATCTTTTTGCAAATCCTTGATGAAGGCCGGTTAACCGATAGTCAAGGCCGCACCGTCTCATTTAAAAATACGATCATTATCATGACATCAAACATCGGCTCGCATTTAATTTTGGAAGCAAAAGAGCTCAATGAAAAAATAAAAGATCAGATTGAAGGATTATTGCAAAAAGCATTCAGGCCGGAATTTTTGAATCGCATTGATGCGATTGTTTTTTATCGCAAACTTAATGAAAAAGATGTTGCTCAAATTGCGGAAATTCAACTACAAGCACTCGTTAATCGGTTGCTTGAAAAACATATTACCCTTACCATTGATGATGAGGTAATTGCCCACTTGGCGCAAGAAGGATATTCATCTGAGTATGGCGCACGGCCACTCAAGCGCACGATCCAGCAATTGGCATTGGTACCAATTTCACAATATCTGCTCAAAAATCCTGAAGTAAAAAACATTTCACTCCATCTTAAAAACAAAAAAATTGTAATCGAGTAAATTACCGCTTTATGGCTTTCTCTTAACTTCTTTTTGCTTGAGCTCTTCGAGCAATATTTTCATGTGTTCGGGAATATCGCGGCGCCCAATCCCGGTCCGCCGTATAAATAATTCACGATATGTGGGAGAAAAAAAATTTTTACCATAGTATATCTAGAACCACTCATAAGAAGGAATTTTAATGAAAAACTTACGATACATTGGTAACTGGAAAGCATATTTAAGTTTTAATAAAGCGTCTCATTTCATCAAAGATAATAAAGCCGCCCTTGCTACTTTGAGCAAGAACCATCAAATCATTATATGCCCTGCATTTGATGTGTTAGCAGCCATTGCTCCGGAGCTTAAAGAAGCCAACATTCTGCTGGGAGCGCAAGATTGTTCAGCTCATAAACCAGGAGCTTTTACCGGGCAGGTGCTAGCCAGCTCGCTCAAAGAAATTGGATGCAGTTACTGCATCATCGGCCACTGGGAGACGCGCAAAGAGTGCCAAGAAGCCACTCAAATAATTGCCCAAAAGGCACTGCGTCTGCTCGAGCAAGAAATTATTCCCATCATCTGCATTGGAGAATCAGCCAAAGAATTTGATCTTAATTTGGGAACACAAGTCATTGAACAGCAATTAGAACCGCTTCTTGCAATACTCAAAAGCCACAAAGAGTCATTTAAAAAAATTGCAGTTGGCTATGAACCAACCTGGGCCATTGGCAATGGAAGTATGCCTTCATCTGATTACATCGCCAAACAGCTTGACGCCATTAACCAACTCATAAAACAGCAATTGCCTGACTATGAGCTGCAGCTTTTTTATGGGGGAGGCATCAATGAAATTAATGCCTCAAAATTTAAATCGATACCATTATTGGACGGGTTTTTGATCGGACATGCAAGTACCGATTTTCAAAAGCTTCAAAAAATAGTATTATCCTAAGCAAATATTGAATTAACATACTCTTGGGATTTCTTCCTCCCGTTCGTGGTGAGCCTGTCGAACCATTTCTTAAAACCCTTCGATAAACTCAGGGCGAACGGATGCGGGATAATATTCAAGATTAACCTGCAAGGTAAAACCATGCTTTACGGATTATTACTGAGTCTTTTTATTTTTGTCTGCTTTTTATTGATCCTTATTATCCTCATCCAGCAAGGCAAGGGAAATATGGGCCTGGGCAACATGGGCGGCGGCGCTCAGATGCTTTTTGGCGGATCAGGCGGCCAAGACCTTTTTCAAAAAATTACCTGGGGTTTAGGAACTCTCTTCATGGCTGGCTCGCTGTTTTTGGCCCTGATGAAATCAACCAGCGTCAGCAGCACCCGATATGCACGCCAACCTATGGCACCGGTATCATCTGAAGCTCCTGCAGTTCCGGGCACCCCTGACGAATACTAATTTTTTACTCAGATAGAAATTTTATCAGAATGAGTTTCTGCTATTATTCTACAGCTTTATTTTTCCTGTATTTCTGTTATGCTTTTTCAATGAAGCGCGAGATATTAATGAAGTCCCAGTGGTAAATCCACGGTGGGCCGCATGGTGCGGCAAAACAGTTCACCGTCTTTTAACTAAAGGACAACTTTATGAAAAAACTATTAATACTTGCACTCGCTGCACAAGTTACCATGGTTGCTCATGCTAATACCAATGCCGAATCAAAAATAAGTCCTCAAGAGGCAAAGGCTCTGACGGCACCGCGCCTTGCAAGAGCAATTGTTGATACTATGGCAACAGCAGCAAAGGCACCCTTTGTTTACATTAAAGACGCCGCGGTAGCCATAAAAGATTCAGATGCCGGCCAAGATATTGCGGATGTAGCTGGCCAATTTGCCACATTCCCTGCTCAACTTGGTAGCGATATTCAAGATGGTTATAATGCAAGTGTTGATGCAACCAAAACCTTTGGTAGAAAAATTGCTGACAGCAGATTTATAGCGCAAGTAAAAGATGCTAATCAAGTAATTGTTGATGCAAGCAAAAAAGTAACAACCAGAATCAAAGATGCCGCGCGCGACGTTGCGAACAGCGAAGCTGTTGAAGATACTAAAGATGTTCTTGGCCAGTTTGCTGACGCGCCACGCGAAGCATGGACCAATGCAGCAGCATTTTTCACGGCAATTAAATCAGAAATAATCAACTAAAAAATCTATTATCTAAAAGGCAGGTTAAAACACCTGCCTTTTTACTATCTAATATAGGATACATCATGAACAAACAACTTTCTTTCGCACTATTTTGCATTTTTTTTGCCGCAACTTTCGCCAATGGCTCTGAATCCGCAAAAATTTCAAAACAAGAAAAACAGCACATAAAATTTTTAGTTGAAGCAACCGCAGACAACGAAAGCCTTGAAAGCATTTCGAAAAAAATTATTGATTGCAAAAAAGAATATGCCAAGTTAGAAGAAGCAGTTGATGCGCTTACCAATAAAGCCTTTACAATTAATGAAGCCTATACGAAAAATGATAAAGAAAGGATACATAATTTCATCGGCAATATGATCCTATTACCAGCCGAGTTTAAGTGCAATGAATTGGAAAAAAAACGCCAATATCTTGCAGATGTATATAAAAAAAACAAAGAAATCAGAAAAGAGCCGAAAAATCACTAAAATACGAGGTCGCTCTATGAAAAGACTTTTTATACTCGCATCTCTTATCTGCTTGCCAATCTTTGCCAGCGAACCATCATTAACAACACTTGAAGCAACACTTGAAGACTTTGCAGTTGTAGTTAAGTCTGCTTCGAACATTGTATCGCTACAAACCGAATACTTAGAAGCCATGAACGATCTTCTAAGCTGTTACAGTAATCGAGCAAAATCTCAGGATTGCAGCGTACTTAAAGCAAACGCCGCCATAAAAAAAGAAGCGCTCGATCAAGCGTTCAAAAAATATGAGCATTTAAAACAAAAAAACAAAACGAACAGCTAATTTTTTGGGAAAATTCATGAAAAGACTTTTAATACTCGCAACTTTTATTTGTTTGCCAGGCTTTGCGAGTGAGCCCCTCAATATTCCCGCCGCTGAATCCATCAAGAATCAAAGAGCTCAAACTGAAGCGGATTTAAAATGGGCGCAGGTCGATTTAAACAAAGCCATCAGACTTCTGTATGCATGTGTTGAGAGTCAAAAAGAAGTAAAAAGCATGGAGTTATCAACTCTCAAGAAAATAGAAGAAAAAAAAGCAGCGGGAATTGAAATAAGCAATGAAGTAATTGAGCAAATTCAAAAAAACCACGCAGCGCACATGCCTGACTGTAAAAAATATTATGATGACACTGAAGCAGCAAGAGCCAAGACAGAAAAATTACGAATGCTCAGCGGGCAGCTTCTCGATGCTCAGGTAACACAACAGCTAGAAGACCGAATACGCGACTACTCTGCTAAGCCCTGGTGGCGCAAAATGATAGGCGCGTAGCCATGAAGAAAACCATCTTTATCTTGGTTGCATTGGCCGCTTCTATTCTCGCAAGCACCTCAATCTTTGCTGCTACTCAAGAAGAAAAAGAAAATTTATTGAAGCGCAATCTTGAGCAACAAATCAGCCAAGACAACGCACAGCGCGAGTTATTAATAAAAACTGCAGCTGAACGAATTCAGAGCACTCAAAAAGCAAAGGCTCGCAAAGAATTGTGTGCGGCCATTAAGAATTTTCCTACCTTTAATGGCTCGCGCAAAGAAATTAAAGGAGCATTTAACAAGCTCGTGCTTGTTACCCTTTTGCCAAAAGAAGTCAGCCTGGCCATAGCAGAATCACTGCTAGAAGCCCATCCTGAACTTCTGCAAAAAGAAGAATCAAATGTTCCGCCTGAGCTGTATGAAGAATTTTTGAAACTCACGAACTAGTAAGCTAATTCTATCCGCTTATTAAATAAGCTCAAAATCTTTATACAGCAAGCTGGGTTGAATTCCTTTATTATTTTGATACTTATCACTCTTATAGCGCGTATATTCACCTTCGATGGTGTGATAAAAAATCTGGCAAATTTCTACGCCCGGATAGATGCGAATAGGTTGCACGCAAAAAATTTCTAGGGTCCAAAATCCATTAAACCCGACATCGCCAAATCCCGCAGTGATATGAATAAACATTCCTAATCTGCCAATTGATGAGCGGCCTTCAAGCATAGGGACATGATTATCAGTACGCGTATGCTCAAGCGTTCTTCCTAAATATAATTTTCCCGGCTGCAGAACAAGGCCTTCCTCAGGAATGGTAATTTTTTTTACGCGGTGCTGCTTCTTCATATCGAGAATTGGATCTTCATAGACCATTAATTCATTAAAGAGACGCAAGTTATAACTATTAGGGCCCAGTTGCCGTTCATTAAATGGTTCAATAAAAATATCTTGGTTCAGTTTTCTTTTTATTTCTTTGCCGGATAAGATCATATGATTTTCCTGAAGCGTTTGTTCCATGCTTCGACAAGCTCAGCACGAACGGGTTTTTTATTTTTTCTCCGATCATCCTGAGCCTGTCGAAGGGAAATTTGTAAGTTTTTTCTAAGACTGATAATCTGATCATATCAGAAAAATCATTCCAAGAAAGGGTACTGTTCCCATGATAGAACCACAAACAAATACCAGTGCTTCTGTTATTGAGCAAATTAAAAACGAGAGCACACAATTTTACGGCATTGCCAGCGAAGTTTCAAAAGTTATTGTCGGTCAACATGATGTCATCGAATTTATTTTGATTGCAATTTTATGCAATGGCCATATTTTTCTGGAAGGCGTTCCCGGGCTTGCCAAAACAACTATGATTAAAGCAATCACCAAAGTGCTTGGTCTTAAATTCAATCGCATTCAATTCACTCCTGATTTATTGCCTGCCGATCTTATTGGAACACTGATTTATAATCAAAAGACCCAAGAATTTGAAACAAAAAAAGGGCCCATTTTTGCAAATCTCATTTTGGCTGATGAAATTAATCGTGCACCGGCAAAGGTTCAATCTGCGCTCTTAGAAGCGATGCAAGAGCAACAAGTTACCATTGGCTCTACCACCTTTGCCTTAGAACAACCCTTCTTAGTATTTGCAACTCAAAATCCAATCGAGCAAGAAGGCACGTATCGACTGCCAGAAGCACAAGTGGATCGCTTTATGTTTAAGCTGCAGGTGAACTATCCAAATAAAATTGAAGAACGTGAACTCCTGCGCCGCTGATTGGATACGAGCTCCTTGAGCCATTTGCTTTCTGCAGATGAAATTAAAACATGCGCAAGAGCTGGTAAAAGAAATTTATGTTGATGAACGAATTATTGAATATATCGTTAATATTGTTCATGCAACTCGAACACCGGAAACTGCAAAATTGGAAAGTTTAAAACCATACATTGAATGTGGAGCATCTCCGCGCGCAACCTTGGCACTGTATCATGCAGGAAAGGCACACGCATTTTTAAAGAGACGCCATTTTGTGACGCCCGATGATATTAAAGCGGTTGCCTTCCACTGCTTGCCGCATCGTATTATGTTGAGCTATCTAGCAGAAGCAGAACATATTTCCAGCCTGAGTATTATCCAAAAAATCATTAGTAACGTGCCGTGCCCATGATTTTTTACCGTTCGCACCTCTCTACTCGCGCTACGCGCTCCATCGAGGCGAACGGAACTTCCCGCTCATCCTGAGTAGCACCGTAGGTGCATATCGAAGGGTCGAGACGAACGGATTTAGAGTTGGGCGGCTTGACAAAATTTAAATATGAGGGGTATTGTGGAAAGTAACTCTTATCGGTAAGGATCTGAATGAGACAGTCATTCTGGATAGTAAATAGCGCACTACTTTTGCTCGCCTGCATGCGGCAGGTTTTATTTATTTTTCACGTCCATAAATCCCGGAACGCAAAGATATTGAGCCGGCCCCTTATCGCATGCCCACTCAAACAGAGAGCACTAAATTAAATATTAATAAAATTTATGAACACGATCTATTTGATACCTATCAAAGGGAATTAATTCCAACGAATCCCCCGATCAAATTGGCCGCTTTTCCCGAACCGCCATCCCCCATGGCCATTCATGTTCCAGAAGAGCCAAGTCCGCAATTTATTGAACCGCTACCCATTAGCCTAAGGGCATTATTATTGTGCTCTCCGATGATACCAAAAATAGAGCAATCATCATGGATAATCGGACTAATAAAGAGAGCTCCTTTAAAATGGGAGACATCGTTGAAGATGCGCAATTTATTCGTATTTTTAGTAATAAAGTTATTCTAATGCGGGCCAATGGCCAACAAGAAGTTCTTTATCTGAGAGAAAAAGATGCTAAATTTGATCCAACGTATGCAAACATTGATGGATGGGAAGGAGTTATTACGCGGACTCGCCCCTATCATTATACGATTAATACTCCTGAATTTATTAATCGAATTCAAAGCTTAGGCCAATTTATTGACACGCTTGAAGTTATTACTGCATATCGCCAAGGCGAAAGCGTTGGCTGTCGCGTAACAAGCAGGACCCGGATCTCTTGCCCAAGCTCTGGGCTTAACTAAAGATGATCTGATTATTAAAATAAATGATATTTCTGTGGCAGAAACGAACAACAGACTTGCAATATTCAAAGAAATCACCGAACTAAAGACAAATGATACAATTACGGTTACCTTATTAAGAAATAACCAAGAAATAACGCTGAATTATGTGCTTCAGGAAGTTCGAACCGCGCGCAAGCAAGAGGTTGGCCAAAAAAAGCCTTCGCCGGAACAGGCCGCCGTAGAACAGCGTAAACAATCTTGAACAAAAAGGCACTTTTGCACCAACACTGCAAGAAATTAGGGATAGAGAAAGAGCGAACATGCTAGAAAAAGGCAAACGGCCAACCCAAAATGTTCTATCAAATATGAATGGGTAATAAAATTATGAAAATAGGACGCTCATTTTCATTTCTGTGTCTCATTTTGGCCATCGCTATGATCCCCGGCTGTGGCGGGGCAAAACAAGCAAAGAGTTCGCATTCCTTTAGACAATAAACTGCAAACCTCTCTGGATATTCCTGCTGAGATTGCTACTGAAAAACTTTCAAAAATCGGCATTTCTAGTGAACTTGGGCAATCGATAGCGCAAGAAAAAGAAAACCAAGAAGAAGCTTCTCCTCAGGCAACAACAGAAGAAAACATTCCTAATGAGCAGGAGCTGCCTCCCTGCCCCGAGGAAGAACCGAGCATAGAGTTTCATTTTGAGAATGCCGATCTTGAAATGCTCATTAATCAAATCTCAGAATTATTTGATGTCACTTTTGTTGCTGATGATTCAATTACTCCAATGCTTCAGGGGGCAAAAACGGTAAAGGGCAATAAGATTTCATTTAAAACGCAACGCCCATTAACCAGAAAAGAGGCCTGGGATCTCTTTATTACATTCTTGGACATTGCAGGATTTGCCGTCATTTCTGAAGCGAACCCAAAATTAAAACGTATCGTAACGATAGATCTTGCGCGTAAATCACCGTTAAAAGCATTTATTGGCGTACCCCCTTCAGAGCTTCCTAATAGTGATGAGATGGTGCGCTATGTTTACTTTTTAGAAAACATCTCATTAAAAACAATTCGCCCAATTCTTGAATCTTTAAGAAGCCCTAATTCCTCAGCCGCAATCTTACAAGAGATGAAAGCATTCGTGCTTACTGATAAGGCATATAATATTAAAAGCCTTATGAATATTATTAAAGAGCTTGATAAAGTAGTGATGCCACAATCAATGTCTGTTTTAAATCTGGAAAAGCGGATGCCAAAGAGGTAAAAGCGCTGTATGATTCTTTGGCTCAAGTTGACGAAAAGTCATTGGCACAACAACGATTTTTCCCCGGCAGAAAAACGCCGCCGTCCTCTTATTTTTCTGAAAACGTGGCTATGTTTGCTGAACCGCGAACCAACTCTTTAATTCTTCTGGGCCCAGCAGATCAGATTAAACGCATTGAAGATTTTATAACTCAATCGGTTGATATTGATTTAACGCAGCCGTATTCGCCATTGCACGTATTATCATTGCGCTACGCTGATGCCAAAACAATTGCAGATATTATGAACGATGTGACAAGATTTGGGGCAAATCTGAAGCAGGCAAAACCGGGGGAGTTCGAAGTGGGGATAAATATATGAAACCGATCACCTTTACTCCTGAATTTGAAACGAATCGATTAATTATCAAAGGTGATTATGAAGACTTTCTGCGCGCAAAAGAAATTATTAGTGAACTTGATGCGCCGCAGCCACAAGTAGCTATTGAAGTACTCCTACTTTCTGTTTCACTTAATGATAAGAAACAATTGGGAGCACAAATGCGCAGCCGAGAACCCGGGTCTGAAGGACTGGCAGGCACTAATGTTAAATACCAAACATCCGGCCTTTTTGGCACGGGCCAAATCGTTACCAATCCAAATGGAAATGGTGTTAATCGTTTACTGGGCAACCTGCTTAATCTTGTTTCAAATGGTATCGCCGCTGGCAATACTATTATTTCACTCGGGGATTCGCTGAATGTGTGGGCAATTATTCAAGCCTTGCAAACGGCAAGTAACGTGCAAGTACTAGCAAATCCTTTCTTGATCGCAACAAATAAAGCAAAAGCGGTGGTTTCACTTGGTGAAGTACGCCGTGTGACTACCGGCACCATTATTGGCGGTAGCAATACACAAACGAACACGTATGGTGATGCGCCAGCGGAGTTGAAGGTTGAAATTCACACCGCAAATTAACTCAGATGGCATGATCGTATTGGATATTGTGGTAAAACTTTCGCAATTCGTTGGCCAGGCAAATCCAGATAATGCCGTTCGTACTACCAGAGAAATTAAAACCAAAACAATCGTGACCAATAAAGAAGTGATTGCGCTAGGCGGACTTATTCAAACCAACATTGAAAACATGGTTACCAAAGTTCCGGTGCTTGGTGATATTCCTGTGGTAGGATGGCTCTTTAAAAATAAGACCAAAATTGCCAGCAAATCCAATCTTCTAATACTGATCTCCTCTCGCATTATCGAGCCGCAAGGAAATGAGGCGATCACCGCATTTACCCAAGATCATATCACCGATTATACTGATACGATTAACGAAATGTATTATCCAAATGAGAAACGGGACCCAGTAAATCGTTGGTTCTTCCGCCAAAAAGATCTTAATGAACGGGAGACTGATGAATTTATTTTCCGCCGCCAAAAGGATGCGTTAACCGAAACAAATTTACATAAAGATATCGTAACTCCGATTGCTCAGGCTCCAAAGCAAGCGCAAAAACAGACCGTGGTAGCATCCAATAAACCCAAACGTTCACCGCTCATGAATGCATTAGAAAATGAGAAGGGAGTAACCGCATGATAAGAAATTTATTTCTCCCTGATCGCGTGAAAGGCTACTATTTATTTGGTACCAGAATTATTGGATTTGATATTGGCAAAACTGCCGTTAAAGCAACGCAAATTTATTGCAAGGGCAGAGAAATTATTATTGAAAAATGCTTTGAGGCGCCAATTCAGGCCGGCAATGCCCCTAATGAATACCAAGAACGAGCTTCAGCTGCTATTAAAATCATTCTCGAGCAAGCGCACTATGATATTATTGTTTCATCATTGGCCAGCTCCCAAGCAATTTTTAAGGAACTAAAATTACCGTTTGTTGGTATTGATACGATCAAGAAAGTTATTGGCTTTGAAGTTGAACCACTCTTGCCATTTTCGCTCAATGATGCGGTTATCGATTGTATTATTACCAAAGAAAATGTAGCAGAAAATAGTTCTGAAGTTTTAGTGGGTGCGGTGCAAAATCAATACATGGCACAACACTTGGCGCTCTTTGAAGCTGCTGGAATTCAACCCGAGCAAGTAACCATTGATCTTTTTGCACTCTATGGCCTTTATAAAATGATTCCTGCCTATGCGCAACAAAAGGGTGGCGTTGTCTTGCTGGAAATTGAAGGCCAATCAACGCGCATGGCCTATATTTACGATGGTCAGTTACGCTTTATTAGAACGCTCGCAAAAGGGCTTTTGGATCAAGCGCGATCGGTGAGCGGCGCACTGCACATTTCAGAACAAGAGGCTTTTGAGCATATTATTCGATACGGCTTAGAATCAGCGCACAATGAGGGCTATATTGGAGCAATCAAGCAGGCGTTCACCGCTTCATTTAATGATGTCATGTTTACTTTGCAATCGTTTGTATCACAGGCAAAACCAATTCAATCGATTAATAAAATAATTATTTTTGGCACCAGCGCTTCCATTAAAGGATTGCCAGAACTCATTACCGATCTTTCGCACATTAAATGTGAAATTTTTCATGTTAACGGATTGATCCATAATGGCTTTGGCATTAGTGCTAAAAGCGCAATTCCTCAAGCGAATATTGTCAGCCTTGCAACAGCGCTCCCCAATACTTCTACCAGTTCATTTAATCTGCGCAAACGAGAATTTGCACTTTCGCAAGCCCAGCAATTTATGCGCCAGTTTATTATTGCGCTGGCTCTTGCGAGCTTCATTATTGGTTCGCTCTTGGCAATGGCAGTCTGGCAAACCAGAAAATTAAAACGCGAGGCGTATCAATCTGAGCAAGAAGTAATAACTGCGCTTAAAGAAAAAATTAAAAAAATCCCTGATGATGTAAATGGTCTTGATGATACACTCGAAGCAGCAAAAGCCGAAGTAACTCGCGAAGAAAAAATGTGGTCAGCATTTTCTTCAGCAGCGCATCCTCACTTTCTAGAATACTTGCTGGAATTAACGAATCGAATCGATAAGGCGAGTCTTGGCTTTGATCTGGAACGCTTAACAATCACTCAAGATACCATTACGCTCAAAGCGCAAGTAAAAGGATTTGATGAGCTGATAGTGCTCGAACGCGATCTTAAAGAATCAAAACTCTTTAGCTATGTTGAACGAGTCCATGATCCTAAGTTTACGATGATTATCAAAATTGCAAAAAAACCAGGGCGGCGGGGAAGTTCATGACATTTTTTGAAAACCTTGAGGCGCGCATTGCGCAATTAGATAAAAAAAGTTGGTACACCTATCTTGCAATAACGGGCGGCATTCTTTTTGCATTGATCGGCGCAATTCTTTTTTATTATTTTAGCGTCACTTCAAAATGGGAACAAAGAATCGCTGCCATTAATGAAACGCGCAGTGAAGTAAAACGATTGCTTAATAGGGCCGAACGGGTACAAAAAGAGCGTGCAGAGGTTACCGCGTTATTAGAAGAAGATCCAAATTTTAAAATTAAAGCATACGTGCAAGAACTATTAGAAAAAATTGGGATCGCAGGAAATGTGAGCGCAGAAAACGTAGCTCCCTCAACTAGTGATGAAAACTATCAAATAGATGTGGCTACGTATCAACTACTTGGTATTACTATGAAACAACTCACCGAATTTTTAGATGAATTAGAAAGTAACAAACGAATTTTTATTAAGGAACTTGATATTAGTAAATCTAAAAAAGTTCCCCGCACTATTGATGTAGGAATAACCATCGCTACTATGATGCCTAAAGAAATTTGATAGCGGTTGGAGAAAAATATGAACACGAACAAAATAATGATGCTTTTCCAGTACCCGTTCGGGTCGATGGAGCGCAAAGCGCGAATGGAGACCTCTCCACTCGGGCCTGCGGCCCTCTATCGAGGCGAACGGAAATGGATAATCTTATTTTTCTTAGCCTTGCTTTGCCAGGACATTCTGGGCGAAGACCAGAATTTGCAAAACCACACCGTATTACAAGAAAAGATCAACGATCTCCCCTGCAAAAAAAGGCCAACCCGCCGCCGGCATCCCAATAGAATGGTGAGCTTCTTCTTTGATAATGAAGATCTAGTAGATATCATAAACTTTTTAGCATCTGAACGAGAAGTTAATGTGGTATTACCAATGGGAGCAAATGCGATAAATGCAAAAATTACGCTTCATCTTGAAGATAAAATTAGCGTCGAAGAAGCGTGGGATATTTTATACACATTACTTGATATTGCCGGCTATTCAATGGTTGCCAAAGAAGACACCTATAATATAGTAAAAACTTCAAAAGATATTCATCGTGATGCTTTGCCGCTTTACATCGTGAAACCTGAAGAAATTCCCAATACTGATAAACGAATCCGTTATCTGTATTATTTAACAAATATAAAAATTGCTGACGAAAATCAGGGGGATATTGTTACCATTCTTAAAGACGTGCTGCCATCAGAACCAAGCACGGGCCCGAACGTGCCAGGAGCATGGTATAAGCTTGATGCGCAAGCAAACAGCATTTTAATCAGTGATAAGGCAAATAATATCCGTGCAGTAATGAATATTGTAACCGCACTTGATCAAGTTGAAGCGCAGGAAAAACCAGAAATTATACAATTGCGCTATCAAAATGCAGATGTAATTGCCAATCTTTTTAGCAACGATTTATTAAGAACCGCCGGAGACGCCAATCAACAACGGCTTGGCATCCGCACCCCCAACAATAGCACTTACTTTAAAAAAGTTCGTTTAGTGCCTGATATGAGAACCAATCGGTTGATTGTTTTTGGCAGGCCACAAGCAGTTGAACGGGTGCGAGACTTTATTCACAAATATATTGATGTGGAACTAGAGTCAGGTAAATCAATTTTGCATGTATATCAACTTCAATATTTAGATGCACAAAAATTCGCACCAATCTTAAAAAATATTCTGCAGTCAGGCAAAACTGGTGGCACCGAACAATCAAAAGGAGCTGCGACCAATATTGGAACCGAACGTTTCTTCGATGGAGTTATTGTCATTGCTGATCAACCGCAAACCATTAGCGGCGAAATGCCAAGCGGCGCATTCCAAGGCAGTAATAATTTGATTATTGCCGCACGCAATGATGACTATGAACGCATCAAAAAACTCATCGAGCAGCTTGATATCCCTCAACCGCAGGTGATTATTGAAGTCTTAATCGCTGATTTAACTATCCAAGATATAGCATCATTAGGCGCCAATGTGCGCAATCCATTAAATTCAGGCTTGCCAAGTAATGTTAACTTCCAGTCAGCGCAAACTTCTGATTTTCTAACCAATACAGTAAGAAATCCAACTACGATTCAAGCTGATTTATTGCGCCGCGCCTATACCAACACTGGAAACCTCACCGCAGACTGCGATAATCCCGCATCTGATGCTAATTGCTTTAGCGCAGCAAATTTCTTTAACCAAGGAACGGCACTTATTTCATTTAGCGATGCAGCTACCGGCAAAACATGGGGATTAGCCCAGGTTCGCAAATTCTTAGATGGTAAAAAAGTGCAATCATATCCTCACTTGCTTTGCACCAACAACCATAAAGCTGAAATTAAGATCATGGAAGAGCGTTTGGCATTGGATCAGGGTTCAGGAAGCACTGGTGGTACCACTACCCAAACGCGTAAATGGATTCCGGCGGCACTCAGCGTTACCATTACCCCGCGCATTAGCTCTGCAGAAACAATCACTCTTGATGTGGTTATTGATATTAATCAGTTTGACACCAGCAATTTTACCAATGCCGATCCTAATACTGCCAATCAAATCACGCGTAATGTGACCACCCGCGCAAATGTGCAAAGCGGACATATTTTGGCATTAGGCGGCCTCACACGAGTTGATACGAGCATTGAACAACTTGAAACCCCCTTATTAGGAAAAATTCCGATTATTGGGTGGTTCTTTAAGGATCGCACGAATACTACCAATAAAAATAATCTCACGGTATTTATTTCACCAACGATCATAGAACCGCGTGTGCGCGGTGGCGTGAGCACCTATACCCAACACCATGTTCAATTAGCTAAATCATACTCGCGCGAAGGGATGCTCTTTGATAACTTGCGCGATCCTATTACTCGCTGGTTCTTTAGAACAAAAACTGATGATGCCGCAACGGATCTGGATGATTTTATTGCACAAGATGAATTCATTGCACCGACCATTTTTGATGTACGCAAAGAAAAAACAGCCCGAGCAAGCAATGAGACTCATAAGAAAAATGATGAACCTCAGGCACTGCAAAAAACAACCGTTGTTGCCGCTGCGCCGATTTCTAAACCTGGCCCAACTGGTGATTTAAAAACAATGGTTGCATCGATTGATAATCCGTTTGAAAAGAAAGCTGGAGCATAATTTCTAAGCAATCTTCAAAGCTTTTTTCATCAAATCAACCCATGGGCCAATTTTTGGATTAACACCAACTGCCACGTTGAGTAACTCAAATAATTTTTTAAAATTGCTCGCAAGCATATTTTGGAGCTCAGTTTTTTTAATGGTAACGGGAATCTCTGGCATAAGATGCCCCAAATCATCCAGAAAATAATGTAGAATCCTCAGTGCTGATTCCAAGTCTTGATTATGACTTCTGAATGAGGTTTGCCAGAGCAAGAGCAAGCCAATCCATTGAATTTTAATTTGGGTATATGCATCGTAATCACTCATATTGCTTATTACTGGGGAATATTCATCGAAGGCCCGCGTATCTTTAATTTCAAAAAGGAGCTGGTTCGCCACGAGTAACGCGATATCCATCTGAAATAAAACTAATTTTTTAAGCACATCAAAATCTGAAATGCCCTTTATTAATTTTTCTAGCCCGTCCCAATTTTTTGCTTGTGCCAAATCCAAAATATTCTTTTCTATTGAATGTGGCTGAATTTTTAAAACCTGTTCCAAGTTAGGAGCAGGAGTTGGCGGAGCAGATTTTAATTGCAAGCGCTTTTCTTGTACTGCATTTAAAGCATTGAGCATTGAGCCATTTTTCCGCTTATGCAAAAAAATATCTATAGTTTTTTCATGCTCGGGAAGATTTTTTAAAGAAGTAGCCCATTCTTGAAGTTGTTCGGGCCCCGTTATCGTGAGGCTCTTACTTATCTTCCCTTCCATCTTATTATAAATCTGAATTTGTTGATCCCCTTGAATATTTTTCACAAAAAGGGAAATGCCGTTCAAATTTTTTTGGACAACAGTCTGAGTTGCCCCAGATTTTAATGGAATTCTCTTGAGAATATTGATATATGCATCAGAAATATCACCACTTAACCACAAGAGCAAGTCTTGCCCTGACCTATTATGAATAGCAATGGTATAAACAGCTGGTTTGGCATCTGGCGGCTTCTGCATAGACTCTGCCGCAAAAACAAAAGAAATAAGCAAAAGTAAAAGCACGTTATCACTATTCATAGACCCTCTCATAATTTTCTATTTGAAGTTAACAAAAAAGGAGGAATGGGGGCAATGATTTTTAAAAAATAACCAAACTATGTGTCAAGCGCATATTGCATTTAGTGGCGCTAAATGTTAAATTGACTTTACACATAGTTTAACCTAAACCTGGAATAAGTGTGATTATTCAACGACCTTTCTGGCAAACCATGATAAAAGATGCCTGGAAAGAAAAAAGCATTATTTGGCTCATGGGAGTGCGGCGAATCGGGAAAACAAGTCTTTGCCATTCCTTGGGGAATATAGAATATTATGACTGCGAACGGCCGCGCGTACGAGAACTTTTGGTTGACCCTGAGGGGTTTTTAGACAGTCATAAAGGTAAGCATATCGCTCTTGATGAGATTCATCGTCTGGATAATCCTTCAGAGCTATTAAAAATAGCCGCTGACCACTATCCTTCCATTAAAATTATTGCTACCGGATCATCCACATTGGGCGCAAGCGCTAAATTTAAAGATACTCTCGCTGGAAGAAAAAGATCGATTTGGCTTACTCCACTTTTATTCCAAGAGCTTGAACTTTTTGGGCCTGAAAATCTGCATCACCGCTTTTTATTTGGCGGATTTCCCTCTTATTTTGAAAGAAAAGATTTACCTGAGACCGATTTTCAAGAATGGATTGATGCCTTTTGGGCAAAAGATATTCATGAACTTTTTAACATTGGCAAACGCCAATCCTTTTTAAAATTTGCAGAACTTTTACTGACCAATAGTGGTGGTATGTTTGAGGCCACTAAATACACCGCTCCATGCGAAGTGAGCCGCCCAACCATTGCCAATTATCTTGATGTGTTAGAAGAAACTTTTGTGGTACATGTAATTAGACCTTACTCCACTCATCGAGCCACTGAGATTGTGATGGCCCCAAAAGTGTATGGTTTTGACACCGGTTTTGTTTGCTATGCAAAAGGAATTCGTGAATTGCGCGCCCAAGATATCGGGCTCATGTGGGAACATTGCGTACTCAATGAGATTCATGGGCACTTGCAAACCCGCGCCATTAACTATTGGCGAGATAAATTGGGCAATGAAATCGATTTTGTATTACGAAATAGAGCTGATGATTCTCGCATCGCCATTGAATGCAAATTTAACTTTAAGCACGATGATCTGGTTAAAGCCGATATTGGCAAAAATTTTGAAGCGTTCCGCAAGCATTACCCTGAAGGGGATAATTTTGTGGTAGCAAGCAACATTTCAGCTGCCACTAAACATAAATACAAAGAGCATACTATTCATTTTGTAAATCCTACTTCATTGATTAGAATGCTCAAAGAATTGCTGCTGTGATTAACGCTACGAGTTCAAAATAGAAAGCATAAGCGCATCTTCAATCCGCAACAACTCATTATATTTTGCAAGATGTTCTCCCCGGGCAGTGCCACCGGCTTTGATATACCCCGCACTTGTACCGACCGCAAGATCAACAATCATGGTATCGTTTGTTTCACATGAGCGATGCGAAAGTATACAGCTCATTTCATATTCGCGGCAAAGTTTGATTGCCTGCAAAGTCTCGGTGATCGTCCCAATTTGATTGGGCTTGATAATTGCTCCCGTTGCCATGCCTTGCTCAATGCCATTGGCAATCAAATTCGGATTACTGCAAAATAAATCATCGCCAATAAGCTGCACATTATCAAGCTGGTTCATCATTGCAATCCAGCCCTTTTCATCAAATTCTGATAAGCCATCCTCAATTGAGAAGATCGGATATTTTTTTATTAATCTTTCATATAAATTAATAAGATCAGCACTTTCGAGTGATTTTTTGCCATCCCAATTATATATGTGCGTTTTTTTATCGTAAAATTGCGATGCAGCAACATCAAGAGAAATTAAAAAGCGATGACTCGTTGTTTTTTGTACCGCTTCAATACTTTCCATGAGCATATCAAGCGCTTGTGCATCATTTTTAAAATCTGCGCTTAATGCTCCTTCAGAGGTGATACAAACCGAGTCGAATTTTTTCTTTAATGCCGCATATAAATGATGATGTAAAAGCACGGCAGCTTCCATGCATGATCTAAAACTTTGCGAACCGATAGGAATAACCATCATTTCTTGAATGCGAACATTTCCCGGAGAATGCGCACCACCACCGATGCAATTGAACATGGCAAATGGCAATGTTACGGAATTATATTCGCATAAATAACCAACCAATTCATAGACTTCCATTCCTTCAACAGAAGCATGCGCTCTAAGTATTGCCATGCTGGTTGCCAGCATCGCATTAGCGCCAAGTTTTGATTTGTTACTGGTGCCATCAAGCTCAATCATGCCAAGATCCATACTTACTAAATTTGGCTCATGGCCAATTAAAGTAGGAGCAATAATTGATTCAATGGTATCTACTGCCTTCGAAACACCTCTACCGCTCATTCTCTGGCCACCATCACGCAATTCAAACGCTTCATGTTTACCACGAGATATTCCACTCGGCACGGATGCAGTAACATAAGAGCCATCTTGCAAGCTAATTTCACATTCGAGTGTTGGCCAGCCACGCGCATCATAAATTTCTCTACCGACAACTTTTGCAATCTTCATATGCTACCACCTTTTTTTATTCAATTAATTTCCACTATACACTGATCGCCAATAATTAAATACGATTATATTCCTTTTCACATCCTTGCCGCATTACAATTAAGAAAAATAGTTTTAAAGGAGCCATTATGAATATTGAACCGCACCATTATAAAGAAATTGTTCATATTCTAACCGATATATTTCCCGGGACATTAATTTATTACATTCGAGACAATATAAAAGAATCTACCCAAGATGGGAAACAGCCTGAGGTTGATATTGCCATTGATATAGGCCGAAATGTAGGCGAAAAAGATCTTGCTGAAGCGCAGAGGGCACTGGCTGAAACCCATATTCCTTACACCATTTATCTGTATGATCTGAATGGCGTGAGCGAGCGTGAACGCAAACGAATTATAAATCACGCTCAGGCAATGAAGTTATGATCCACACATGGTGAGTGATTGCTTTAGCAATCGTATCCGGCCTTCGTAGCCTCTACGTCAAAGTCAAAATGCTTTGCCTAGAACTACGGCGGAGTAGGCTCGAACCATTACGATCCTTCGATACACGCCTACGGCGTTACTCAGGATGTGTGTCTTTTGGCTTTTTTCCCGGCATCATCATAAGGCCATATTCGCGTAATTTTTCTGGTTCGATAGGGCTGGGTGCTTCCATCATTGGATCAATACCGCGTGCCGTCTTAGGGAATGCAATTACTTCCCGAATAGAAGATGCTTTGGTCATAAGCATAATTAAACGGTCAAGGCCAAGCGCCACCCCGCCATGCGGAGGAAAGCCCAGTTCTTGTGCTTCGAGTAAAAATCCAAATTTTGCTTGTGCTTGCTCTTTAGTTAATCCCAAAATATCAAATACTTTATCTTGCACGGTTGCATCATGAATTCGGATAGAGCCACCGCCCAATTCAATGCCATTGAGTACCACATCATATGCACGCGCCTTTACATCGCCAATTGGGCTCTGCTCCCAGCCTTGTTGTGGCGAGGTAAATGGATGGTGCACCGCATTCCAGCGCTTTGATTCTGCATCAAATTCAAACATTGGAAAATCGGTAACCCAAGAAAAATGATTTTGATCATGCGGAATAAGATTTAGCTTATTACCTAATTCTAAGCGCAATCGGCCCAAAAGCGTCCAGGCCTCTTCATATGATCCGGCAATTAAAAATAGGGTGCTTTTTGGGTTGAGTCCCGGAAAAACTGCTTTTGCTTTTTCAAAGAAATCTGACGGTAAAAATTTGGCAACAGGAGAATCTACTTGGCCATCTTTAAATCGTATCCAGAGCAATCCCTTTGCACCAATTTGTTGCGCACGGTCAACCATTGCATCTAATTCAGAACGCGCAAACTCATAATCAGCGACATGCAATGCGCCAATTTTTCCGTTTTTTTCAAGTACTGCTTTTATGAATTTAAGTTCAGTTCCTTCAAAAAGGCTCGTGCAATCATTGATTTTTAGCGAAAATCGGAGGTCAGGCTTATCTGAACCGTAGGATGAAAATGCTTCCTGAAAGGTCATGCGCGGGAAAGGCGTTTGTATATCAATACCTAAACCTTTTTTCCATACATATTTTAAAAGCTGCTCAATGAGTTCTTGAATATCTTTTTCTTGAATAAAAGACATTTCTAAATCAAGCTGCGTGAATTCTGGCTGACGATCAGCGCGCAAATCCTCGTCTCTAAAGCAACGAGCTATTTGATAATATTTTTCCATTCCACCTGCCATCAAAAGCTGTTTATACAACTGCGGCGATTGTGGGAGCGCATAAAAAGAGCCCAGATGAATTCGTGAGGGAACCACAAATTCGCGGGCACCTTCGGGAGTATTTTTAGTCAAAATGGGAGTTTCTATCTCGAAAAATCCTCGGCCATGAAGGAACTCTCTCATTGCAAAAACAATAGAATTGCGCAGTTCTAGATGGCTTCTCATTGCCGGCCGACGCAAGTCTAAATAGCGATACTTTAAACGCAGTTCTTCATCAACCTGATCAGCTTCATCGAGCATAAATGGCAGAGCTTTTGCTTTATTTAAAATGACAAGCTCAGTCACATGGATCTCAAATTCCCCAGTGGGCAATTCTTTATTGATCGTTTCAGGAGTTCTTTTAACCACTTTGCCTTTGGCTGAAATTACAAATTCTGAACGAAGACTATGGGCCAATTCATGGGCTTGTTTATTAAAATCGGAGTTGAACACCAACTGCACTATGCCAGATCGATCTCGAAGATCAATAAAAATAAGGCCACCATGATCGCGGCGACGGGCTACCCAGCCGCATACATCAACGATTTTTTCAAGATTTTCAGCAGTAATTTTCCCGCAATCAGCGGTTCGTGCATAGTGCATTGCAACACCTTAAGCAATTGATAAGAAAGAAGTTATTAAAAGTCTGGTTTTAAGCTTATCATGCTTATTTTGAATTGTTAACTGTGGATGCGTTGGGCAAGCACACTTGAAATTGCTTAAATAAGCCAAATATTCATGGTGAGCCTGTCGAACCATGCATTAACATTCGCAAGATATTTGGCTTTGTAAAACTTATTTGGCAGAGAAAATTGGATGATCCTTCGACGAGCTCAGGATGAATAAAGATATTATTTCTATAGATTTGCAAGTGCATTTGCCCTGGCGAATGCGCGGCAAGGATTGATTAATAACCGTATTTAAGCAGTTATTTTTTTTTATTTTTGAGCAATACAAGTTCTTCATGCAACAGGAGTGCTTGCGTGTGACGGTGCTTCCAAGCAGGATGATCCTCATCGGTTGCATCCGTTATACTAATTTCTTCATCATTTTCACCATCAAATTCCTCTTCAAGCTCATCGAGATTTTTCTTTATATAACCCTCATACCCTTTGGCAAAAGAAGCGCCTCCCGTTACAACACCTTTAATATCTGATATCGTTTCATTGGTACGGCTTAATTTGTTGAGGTCAGCTTTCATCGGGCTCGTTAATGTGCCATGAATACTTTCGAGCGCTTCTTTTATTGCCGCTTCTTCGGTAGCATGTTTTTCAAGAACATGCGTTACTTCATGCCCAAAAAGATAATTTTTTATATCTGCACTTTTGTATTTCTTATTTATATGATTCTCATCAACAGATACTCCCCAATCATCAGCTGCAGCGGGGGATTCTTCATCCTCTTCGTGTATTAATGGAATAGGCTGGTCGGTAAAAAGGCGAAAAACATTCTTTGCTCTTCGTCGCAATGCTGATGAAGGCATCTTAGTAAGTGATGCCGCTTTTCTTTTTTTTGTGGGGGAAGGGGAACAGGCCTTTTCTTGTGAACTACTTTCATGGTTGTTGTTTATCTCAACCATTGCTTGCGTATTACCCGCCGATCCTATCTCTAATCCATATTTTTTAAAATTCTCAAATGCTTCATTTTTTTTGTGTTGCAAAACGTAGTCATAAAATTTTGCCGGATCTTCAGCTTTTTTTATGGGACTTGGAATCTCTTTCAAAGGAGAAGAAACGTTTTGATCTGTACCGGCAATCATCGAGCAAATATTTGCTACCGATTGTGCCCGAAGCTCAAGAATCTTTGGATTCAGTTGCTGCGCTAATGAACCAGCATGAATAGCTATCATGGCAATTAGAAAAAAAATCGTTGTAACTTTTTTGATATGATACATAATATCCCCCAAAACATTGAATAATTTATATTTTTATATCGTATCGCTTTTGGCCAATTTGTCAATATTTTAATTAAGCAAAAACCACTTTTCTCAAGCTTTTGTTTCAAATAGAAAACCCCACATTTTTAGGTGTGGGGCCTCTATGGGATTCTTTTTATTCTTAATTAGAAGGCAAACTCCATACCAATATTGATTGTATATGCGGTATCATTACCAATATTTGGAATTAGATTAGGATTTTGATCCGGGTTCTTTATATAGCTTTCCAATGCTCTCTTTTGGCCAGGAGTCAATGGTTTGCCCTTAATATCTTTAAAGTGAGTTCCGGGCAAGAAAACCGATCCTATAGCAAAACATTTAAGACTTGCAAATGGATAATAACTTAAGAACGTATTAACCTCTATGCCCAAGAATTTGCTTGCCATCTCAGGCAAATCTTTGCCTGTTTTAGCATCAAATTTTTTGCCTGGGCTTGGCTCCCAATAGGCAAACACGTTCGGGTTCCAAACAAATCGAGATTCAGCGCATGCAGCTGGTTTCCAGGTAAATCCCGCACCCAAGAATGCTAAATTAGTAAATCCAGAAGCGGTTGATGCAAAATCTTTATTTGAAAGCGGATTTTCAGGTTGCGTTCCCGGGCGCTTAACTTTGCCAACAGTACCCAACAAGAATACACTCTTGACACGCTTGCCTGCATAAACTTCTTGCAAGCCGATAAATCCTTTAAAATCTCCATCTTTGACTACAAAGTTTGGATCTTGATCTCCCGATGCATATCCACCAGTTACCGCAACTTGAAACTCGCGTTTATAAACCCAATAAGAAGCATCGGCAACAAACATCCACCCCTTATACTTATTCGCATATCCATCCCCATTCGGATCAGTGCGGAAGCGAATCGGAGAATTTTTCAAATTAAGCGGGCCATCAACATATCCAAGGCTTGGTAAGTTTTGGGCGCCTTCTATAATTTGACCATTTTGAGCAGAAGTTCCGGTCAATGAAGATGTATTAATTGCTTTTTGCGCAGTGCTTTTTGGAACATCCGGCGCTTTTTGTCCATTAAATTGGATTTGCGCTATCAACAAGCACCTGGCTATTAACCAATACTGCTTGGCCATTGAAGTTGTCAACAACGATTTGATTTCTATCCCACGGTTTAACATACTGGCGGCCCTTATTAAATGCAGTATCAAATCCGCATTCAAATGCGCCCGCAAGATATTCGCATGCCAAGCCAGCAGTCATTAATTTGCTATTTGAATCCGCAACAAACTCTACTCGTTGCTCAGGATCATCATTATACATAATGTACGGCTCAACCGTTGCGGTTCCACAATCATTATCAAAGGCTGTCCACAATAAGCGTGCTGCAACTAAATAGTTATCTTTGCCAAATCCGCGCGCTGGACGATCTCTGCGCCCGATTTCTTGTCTCAATACTGGCTTTGCTGTCTGCTCCAAGGAGTTGCTTCTGCTCTGCAACAATGCGCCATATAAATCATACTTGAGCACTTCAGGAATAATATCTCCTGAAAGTTTTAGTCCAAACGCAAACTGATCAATCATGCCATCAGAATAGAAGCCGAGTGGGCCGGGCCCGATCGCATATGCTGCACCCAATGAGATACCGCGCCCAAGTTCAAACGGAAAGGCACCAACGGTTAAATAATGCTTATTATCAAAACTGAGTCCCAAAAATTCACACAAGCCAACTTGCAACCAAACTTCTCGCATCCAGAAGAATAAACGTGGCAATGCATGATGATGATCCTTCATTTCTGCATTAAGAAATTGGGCCTCAGCAGGCAATGTTTGTGCGACAACGGGACTTCCCCACACGGCGCGATTACGAACCGAAGTTTTAAATTCAGCAACCGGATACCCAAATGTTTCTTTTCCGTAAACTAAATCTAAGAAATAATCATTGGTGTGACGGAAATAAAAGATTACATCTTCGGGAATATTATTATTTAAGAAGGTAAAATTTTTACCCGCGAATAACTTCAGGCTTAAAAAACCCCCAGAAATCAATTTCAATATCACAATCTTTTTTTGTTAATAAACATGTTTTTGCATTGAGAGAAGAACTAAGCAACCCGAAAATAACTATGCCTATTAATGGTATCTTTTTAAGGGGGATCATTATAACTCCTGCCAATGCTGACGCAGCAAAAAAAGCAAAGCCCCTTCTGGAGCCATAACTTTTACTAAAAAATCTGTTTACGGGAAAAAACTAACGGTTGTGATACATTGGATTATATGATAACAACTGAGTTTCGTATTAAATAGGGTAATCAAATCATTAATTTTGTCAATTAAAATACAGGTAAAAAGGGCTTTTATGGCATCAAAAAATCATAAGTTGTTACTCGGAGCTCATATGCCAATCGGCGGCGGCTAGAAAAAGCAATTGAAAGAGGCCAATCGATTGGATGTAGCACTATTCAGCTCTTCACCAAAAGCAATCGCCAATGGCACGCCAAACCGCTCTCTCAAGACGCTATTGAATTATTTGGCAATACCGCAAAAGAATCGGGTATCTATCCGATTATCGCACATGCAACCTATCTTATAAATATCGCCTCTCCTGAAAAAAAAATTGAGCATGCCTCTATTCAGGCACTCACCACTGAACTTGATCGCTGCCAAGAACTGGGTATTCATTATCTCGTTTTGCATCCAGGCTCCTCTGTTAAAGGAACCCCAGAAGAGGGAATCGAGCGCATCATCACAAATTTAAACACCATACTTGATAAAGCTCCCGGGAATACCGTTATCTCATTAGAAACGATGGCCGGTCAAGGGTCGGCCCTTTGCTCCACCTTCGAACAAATATCGCAGATCATTAAAGGCATTCACCATAAAAAAAGAATCGGGGTTTGTTTTGACACCTGCCATGTTTTTGCAGCTGGCTATGATTTAAGAACCGCCAAAACCTATGAACAAACCTGGAAACACTTTGATGATGTTATTGGGCTAGATAAGCTTAATGTAATTCACGTTAATGACTCAAAAAAAGGCCTTAACTCTCGCGTGGACCGCCATGAACACATTGGCAAAGGGGAGCTCGGACTTGAGGCATTCCGGCTCTTATTTAATGACAAGCGATTTTTTGATATCCCTAAGATTCTAGAAACACCCAAGGCTACTGAAGAACCTTTTACCGAAGACAAAATGAATATGAAAACTATTCGGGGGCTACTTTCAAATTCGACAAAAAAAATACTGGGAATTGAGGAGTAGTTTGCGACTTTTTATATGCGAACTGCCAAAGAAGGTGAGCGAAGTAATAGATAAGAACCTTAAAGGTTTTTTGAGCTAGGAAGGAATTGTAGTAGTAATCTTTAAAACTTCCTATCTATTACTTTCTCAACAAGCAGTGCATCTAACCATACTTCCTTGATCGATACTTTGTTTTTTAAGGAGGAGTAACTTTCTCGATCAAAGACGCTAACCATTTTCTTCAAAAAACAACAAAAAATAAAAAGAATTTTTGTGGCCGAAATTGCAACAACACAAAAATGCTTTATTTATAGCCATTTCTCTAATTTTATGATTATTTTTTAAAAAAACAACAAAATCGCAACATTTTATCTCGTAACCAAAAAGCGTATGCAACAAGAAAAATGTAATAAAAGAAAAACCCCCTATTGAATAGGGGGTTTCAAACTCATGCGCACAGAGCGCCATTTATTTTTTTACAGAAGCATCCGGACGCTCAACAAAGCATTCAACCCGATCGTCAATCTGCCAATCCTTGAAATCTTCAACCATAAAGGCGCATTCATATCCTGCATGCACCTCTTTTACGGTATTCTTATCACGTTGAAGACTCGAAATTTTGCCCTCGCCGACCTTTTTATTGCCACGCCAGATTGTTACCGAGCCATCGCGAGAGAAAATTCCCTGCTTTACATAGGCGCCGGCAATAATGCCCAAATTTTTAATATCAAATACTTTGCGAATAAAGGCTTCACCGATTTTGGTGCGGACCATTTTTACTGGTGCCATACTCGTAGAAAGATCTTGGAGATATTCCAATAATTTGTAAATAATATCAAAAGAAGTGATAGAAACATCAGTTCTTTGGGCCAATAAGGCTGCATTTGGCTCAGATTTTACATGAAGGGTAATAATACGAGCACCAGTATCATGCGCCAGCATTACATCGCTTTCGCTCACATTGCCAATGCCCGATTGCAACACCAAAAAGCCCTTTTCGCTCTTTTTTGATACTTTAGCAATCGATTCTAATAATGCTTCTTTTGAAGAATTTGTATCTGTTTTAATAATAAGCGGAACATCATTCTGTGATTGAAAGGCGCGCTGCGCACCTGGTTGTTTTTGTCCTGAAAATAGCTGCTTGGTTTTTAAATATGAATCTTTATCTACAACCTCAAAGTAATCTCCAGCCTCTGGCAATTCGCTAAATCCTGCAACTTGAACTGGATGTGATGGCCCAACTTCAATAACTCGCTGGCCATAAGAATCAACCATAGAGCTCACTTTTCCGGTAGTCTTGCCGGCAATAAAGTGATCACCGATTTTAAGCAATCCCTGTTGCGTTAAAATAGTTGCAACCGGCCCACGTCCTTTTTCTAGTTTTGATTCGAGCACAAAGCCCAATGCACTTCCGGTTGGCTGCGCCTGCAACTCCATCATTTGGGATTGCAACACAATCATTTCAAGAAGTTTATCAACGCCCAATCCAGTCTTTGCAGAAATTGGCACATAAATTGTTTGTCCGCCCCATTCTTCAGGCAATAAATTATGTTGCGTTGCCAGATCGCGCTTTACAATATCAATCCGCGCTTTTTCGACTTTATCAATTTTATTTATTGCAGCAATTATAGGGACATTCATTGATTGCGCATGCTTAAGGGCCTCGATAGTTTGAGGCATAATGCCATCGTCGGCAGCAACTACGAGCACAACAATATCCGCAACCTTGGTTCCACGAACGCGAATTTTTGAAAATGCTTCATGCCCAGGCGTGTCTATGAAGACCAAATTTCCCTGCGGCGTCTTTGCTTCATAGGCACCCAAGTGTTGGGTTATGCCACCCTTTTCTTTTGCTGCAACGCGTGTTTTTCTAATGAAATCAAGCAATGTTGTTTTTCCATGGTCAACATGTCCCATGATCACAACAACCGGAAGCCTTTCCTTGAGTTGATCTTTTTCAGAAGCCTTTGCAGATACTTTTTGTTCGAGTGGCTTTTCAACTACCGGTTTTATCGTTGGAATTTCATAATGTTGAGCAATTTTTAGAACGAGCTCTTCAGGAATCAACTGATTCTTGTTCGATAATATTCCCCACTTTAAAAGCGTGAGAATGAGATCGCTACTTGTTTTATTGAGCTTTAATGCAAGATCAGAAAGAGTATACGGCATCAAAACAAGCTGAGCGGAAGCAATTTTTTTCTCTTCAATTTCTTTTTTAGGCTCAACAGCCCTTGGCATGGGAGCATTGGCTTTGGGAGTTTGTTGCATCATAGGAGCTTTAGTCACTTTCTTTTCTTCCTCTGCCACCACCGGCTTTGATTGCTCTAGAATAGGCGCAATTTTTTGAGATTCAATGTCTGGCTTTTTTGCTTGCGCAGCGGGAGCCTTTTCAGATTTTTTTACCGCTTCTTTTTTCAGAAATTGTATCGCTTCATCAGTAAGTACCGACATGTGGCTCGAAATCTCGAATCCATTCTTTACCAGAAGAGCGATAATATCCTTTGATGATAATCCATGTTCTTTAGCAAATTCATATACACGCATCGGCAATAACAGCTCTTTCTATTATAAAAAATCAATCAAATTCTTCCATATTCATGGCAATTTCTTCTTCTTGTTGCTGCCCTGAATCTTCGCTCGTCGCTAGATGAATACCATATCCAGACAAACGCGAAGCAAGCGAGATGTTTTGTCCCATCTTTCCGATCGCAAGAGAGCGCTGATCTTCATTGAGCCACACATTGCAATTGCGATCATCAAGAATTTCAACCCTATTAATTTGCGCAGGCTTCAACGAGTCCCTGATAAGAATCTCAGGAGAATCACTCCACACAATTACATCGATCTTTTCGCCGCCCAATTCTTTCAAAATAGGCTTGATTCGAGCACCACCAATACCAACACAGGTACCAACTGGATCAATATTTTTATCATGAGAAACAACCGCAACCTTCGATTTATAGCCCGGAGTTCTCACAATCTTTTTAATTTCTACTAATTTTTCAAATACTTCAGGAATTTCTAATTCAAAAAGACGGTGCAAGAAAGCCTCTGAGGAACGATCAAGAATGAGCTGATTATCATTTCTTGGTTCTGGCAAGACCTCTTTGAGCAATGCTCTAATGGTATAACCCGCCGCACACTTCTCACCCGGGATCATTAAGGATTTTGGCAAGAACGCTAGCGTATCGCCAATCTTTACCGCAGCCCCGCCCCGCTCGCATTTGTGAATGGTACCATGAACAATGGTGCCCTCTTTTTCTTTAAATTCTTCATAAACAGCAGAGGCTTCAATTCCTCTGATGCTACTTGCAATCACTTGCTTTGCGCGTAAAATCTCAATTCGGCCAATCTTCCCATCAAAGGGAACCATAACATTTGAACCAAGCTCTGCTTTGGCATCTATAGCCTTTGCTTTACGAAGGCTTATTTGGCGATCCTCGTCTTCAACCGCATTAACCACCTCTTTTTCGATCAAAATAACCATTTCATTGGTTTTTTTATCAAAATCTACCTTAAGGGTTAGATCGGGGTATTTTTTTGCATAAGCAGCCAACATTCCCTCGCAGACTATGCCGCTCAAAATGTCTTTGTCTAGGCCGCGCTCTTCAACGAGTTCGTCAATAACTTCAGTGAGTCTCACTGTATATGCCTTCTAAATTGGAGTTGCTTGGTTGATGAAATTGTGTTGCCGATGAATAATAAAGATTTAACTATGACAATCGTGCATATCCTAGTCTATTACAAACCCCCCTTAAGCGCAAGGCTCAATTTGCAAGAGCATGCCCTTTGGGGTATTTAATTTATCGTTTTCTTGGGGGCTTGATCGGTTGTCTGCGTGGCGCCCCTTATTATATTTATATATATATTAATATTTATAATAATAATAGGTGAGGGGATTTTTGGTGGATAACTCGTTTGGGCATAGGGCTTTAAGCCGATTCATGGCTCTCTTTGAAGGATTGACCGGTGGTGGATAACTTGGTGGATAACTTGTGGATAACTTGTGGATAACTTTTTGTTGCACGCGGGTTAGCGCTATGAATCGGCAATCGTATGGCGGGTGTTGGCCGCTGGCCCGTATAGTAGATGCAATTCGATGTTGCAGAATTATTTATCCACCACTTATCCACCACTTATCCACCAAGTTATCCACCAGCCACCAAGAATTGCAGAAATAAAATAATGGCACTTTTCCTGGCAGTCCGAATAATTATAGGTTTGGTTCTTGATAGCTTCGGCCCTGGGTTTAGTAAATAGCAATCGGCAATCAGCGGGACTCCTGTGCTTTTTTAGGGACTGTATAGTTGTATTATTTTTAATAAAAGCAAAACCCGAAATATGCATCGTTTGGCGCTCTCTACCAGCTTTGTTGCTTTTTTTTGATTGCAATCTGAAGAAAAAAAGCGATTAATTCCTTTGTTGATCGCAAAAAACAAGCGCGAGATACGTTTCAGAAAGAAAATATTTACAATTTTGCTCGATGTTGCAATTCTTTCTGAGCAATTTAATAAAAAATTAAAAACAATTTTTTTTGTATAGAAAAAAATAGCAACATCCCGCGAGGGCGTTGCAAAAAAAATCTGGGTGAACAAAAAAATTGTTGCGGAATATATGATATTTTCGATCTAGTCGAGAAAGTCGATGTAGGGCTTGGGAAAAAAGTGCCTTGTTGCGCTATTTTTGAGCGAGTTGGTTCGCCTGGGTAATATCCTCAAAGAGCGTGTTGAGCTCTTTTGGATTTCTTAAGATGTATGCCGGATGATAGGTGGGCAGAATAATGTAGTCGGGTAGGTTGCGAGCAACGATCGGTTTGCCGCGAACCGCTGAAATTTTTATTTGGTAATCATTAAGTAAGCCTTGAAGCGCGGTGGCTCCCAGGGTGCAAATAATTTTGGGGCGTATAATTTTTATTTGATTGAAAAGAAGCAGATTGGTGCAGGTAAGTACTTCGTTTTCTAGTGGTTTGCGATTATTGGGGGGTCTGCATTTTACCACATTGCTGATAAAGACTTCTGCGCGGTTCATTCCTGCGCATTCAAAAATTTTATCAAGCAGTTTTCCTGATCTGCCAACAAATGGTTTGCCGAGTCTGTCTTCATCTTGCCCTGGGCCTTCACCAACAAACATAAGTTTGGCATCGGGATTTCCCGATCCAAATACAACATTGGTTCTTCCAAGTTTTCCCAGCGGGCATTGTATGCATTTGCTATACGGTGCATACAGTTTATTTAATAATTCTTGTTTATACGCTTTAATATCCATGCCTTAATCTGATTGAATGGTGAGCTCCCGGCAAAAACCGGGAGCATATTTTTTACAGTACTAGGTTAACGATTCTTATGCGTTTAATAAATAGGCAGTCAAGAACTTTGTCCAATTATTTTTCGCAAAATTTGATTTCTTATAGGAAGGATGAATTTTTCTATCGGGGAAAAAGATAGAAATGCCTGATGCCAGGGGAAGATTTGAACCGCATACATTGCTAATTACCACGCGTTTAATAATGCCAATTCCTTCTTGGATTGTTGCAATTATTTCTGAAGCCATTTGATTTGGGTGCGAAAATGCATCGCGCACTGCCTTGAGAAGATTTTTATAAAAATGCATAAGGTCAATGTAAGTAGGCTCATTAAAGTGAGTGCAATGGCCTTTTCTTTTGGATTGCGCGATCAAATTTTTATAATTGGATGCCTGATCAGATGAAAGTGCTGCCGTGAGCGCATTGCCCAAACGATCAACATTGGCCTCAAGCTGCTCAATAGTAGTTAAATCCAGTGCAGATTGCGTATAATCAACAAATCCTGGATTGCCCCCGTGTGGCCGATATGCAACCGCAAATGCATCTACAATGTGAGCCGCGAGGGTATGCGCATCGGGCGCACCTTTGGTGAATGGAGCCAGAACTTCATCATATTTCCAGCCGGGTCCGGGTTCAACTTCTTGCGATGAGATTTGGATATTTGCATATCTTTTGGTAATTTCTCCAACTTCCAGCATTGCCATAAGGCATGCATCAAACGCGATAATATCAAACTTCCTGCCATCTAATAAATTATTTTTTATTTCAAGAAGGGCGGCTTCAAGTTTTTGGTTGGTTAAATAATTGCCGGTGCTATCATCCCAACATATTCCTTTTGGATCATTAAGTGCTTCTAGCAGATCAAGAAATCCAATAGTGCGGTCTAATTCATAGACATTGGTAGCGGGGTTATACGTATATAACATTTTGGTGTCAAATTGGCGTCTTCCGTAAGGATCAATAATACCCGTACCATGATTCCAGAGCACTAAAATATACCGATCGGCAGGATAATTAGTTATTGCCCACTGGCATGCCGATACAAGGGTTTGCGGGTCTCCACTATCCATAGGAGTTTTCTCATTGGATATATCTATTTGGACCGGATTATTTTTTTCAACGAAATAACGGCGGGTCATTTTTTTACTGCCATGCAGACGTATATCCAAATGTACGCAAATATTTACATTCTGATTTGACCCGATGACTGACATTTGCTTTATATTTCGCGAAGAATAATCTCGAAGATTATTATCTGCTGCTGCATAGACAATGAAGGTCCACGGCTTTTTTTCTTTTGTATGTATGATATTTACAACAAAAAAGACTATGAAAAAGATGCGCAAAAAAATGCAATTTTGTAGCAAGCGTACCATATCCCTACTCCCCTTTAATGGCATATTGCTTTATATATTAAAGGGTATTCAAATGAGGGAGGGCTGCACAATATTTTTATGCAGAAGCATGGTTTTTACGGGCTTCTATATGGTTAAACCAAGCAAGCGCGAAGGTGAGGCCAAAGCTTAATTGAAAGTCTAAAAAAAATAATTGCAACGGGTTTACTACTAATACTAAAGCGGTTACCAGCACCACTAAATGCACATAATGAGAGGGAGCGCGTGCTAGCAAGCACCACTTATAAATAAGGACCATCAACAGTGCACGCTCAAAAGAGACGCTCGACCATGAAAGAAGTGCATACGTAAGAATGAGCATGATCAGAAAAAGTTGCTTAAATATATAGGAAAGGGGTAATAAACTGAGCATGAAATGCCAAACAATTACAAAAATCACCAAATGCAGTCCTGAGCGCGCAAGATAGTGGCTCGTGCCCCAAATTTTAAAGGGCTCTTTCGTGGAATCCATCTGTTTTTTTACGGCAGTGCGATTGCCAAGAAAAATAGAAGAAAAAAGCTGAAAGGTTTCGCGGTTTATTTTTGATCGTAATGTTGCAAAAATAGATTCTTTAAAATAAAACAACCAACGATTTATGCTAAAATGAGGCCGTTGCAAAAGAGTATATTCCAAAGTTTCAAGGAAAAGCGTTGCAGAAATTTTTTCTTTGGCCAAATACGTGTTAAATGAACCATTGCTGATCGGTTTAAATGCGACATTGCTGATTTCAATGGAATCTGCAACCAAAAGATCGGGCTTATCTTTTAAGTAAAACGCAACAGTTTCTTGGCAATTTTGCCAGCGATCATCTGTTTTTATGTGGCTTGTTTCGAGGATTAAGCGAAAGGAAAAGCGAGGATTTTGAATTTTTTCAATGCTCGTAATTGATCCCCGCAACGCACAAATTTTACCGAGTACCGCTTTTTGAAAGTTTTTTTGTGCGTGTTGTTGCCGATGGCTCAGCAAAAATCCTGCAAGCAGGCAAACTGAAATGATAAAAAAAATAGGGTTGAAGTACCCTTTGCGCCAGTCATACAAAATACCCGCAATGATAATCACTAACACAAGGGTGATGTGAGCAAGAAACCAGACGCCTAAAAATTGAAAGCTAATGCCGGCTATCAAGGAAAGCGTTGCATAGAATAAATAATGAAGGCGAGGAAATACAAAATTTGTTATTATGAAATTCATAGCTGCTAATTATGTAAATAAAAACTAGTATAGCGTTAAAGGTTTTTCTTGTGAATCAAGTAAAAAAGCATATTCTCGCCAACGGTCTTACCATTTTAGTCTATCCGCTTAACACAATCCCCAAAGTTGCCATTCAATTATGGTATGAGGTTGGCTCAAAAGATGAAAAAGATGGGGAGCGGGGCTTGGCCCATTTGCTTGAACATATGATTTTCAAGGGAACTGATATCCTTTCAGAATCGGATATTAATTTGATTGCTCATAAATTATCGGGCAATTGCAACGCGTTCACCGGCCATGATTACACCGGCTATATTTTTGATTTCCCCAAACAAAACTGGAAAATTGCACTTCCATTGCTTGCTAATTGTATGCGCAAATGCACCTTCAAAGAAGATCTTTTAAATGCTGAATTAAAGGCAGTAATTCAAGAATTAAAGATGTATAAGGATGACTATCAAACAAGTTTGTGCGAGCAGATGCTGAGCACGCTTTTTAAAGAACATCCGTATCATTATCCCATCATTGGTTATAAACAAGATTTGTGGAGTATTACGCAACAAGGATTGCTTGCGTTTTATGCAAAACATTATATTCCCAATAATGCAACATTGGTGGTTGTTGGGGACGTTGATGAAAATGAGGTGATTGCGCTTGCTGATAAATCCTTTGGGCAGATCACCGCAGATAAAAATTATAAACGCGATGTTTATAACTATACGCAAGATGTACTTGCTCATTCAGTAGTAATAAAGCGCGATGTGCAGCAGCCGATTGTAATGTATGCATGGGTGGTTCCAGGGCTTAAGGAGCAGCAAACCCATATCATTGATGCAGTGCGCTGGATCTTTGGAGAAGGAAAAGGGTCGCGTCTTTATAAAAAGATTGTAGATGAAAAAGAGCTGGCAACTGATTTACAGATTGATCTTTATGAAATGTTTGATCAAAGCGTTTTCTTTGTTCAAGTTGATCCAGTAGATGAAACAGTAATTGATACGATTTCCCAAATAATTAAAGATGAATTGGAGCTGTTGCATACCAATGGAGTTGACGAACATGAATTGCAGCGGGCGCGCAAGCAATCATTAATGGAGCATTTGAGTCTTTTTGAAAATAATATGAAGCTTGCCTATGAAATTGGCGCGTCATTTTTAGCAACAAAAAATGAAAATGCGGTCCAAGAATATCCTGAATTGCAAAAAAAAGTTGATAAGCGAGCGGTTGATCAGTTTATTAAAACGTATTTGCGTGGTTCGATTATGAGCAAGGGAATGGTTTTGCCGCTCAATGAATCGCAAATGAATGAATGGCTTGCATTGCAAGAGCAATCAGATAAAGAAGATGAGCGTATTCTATCCCGCAAGGTTCGTGAATCTACGGTTGAATGTGGAGTATTTGTTGAGCAGGTGATCGCGCAAGAAGCAGCATCATTTGCATATCCGCATGCAACAACCGCTGAGCTTCCGAATGGATTAAAACTATTAATGCACTCAAATAAACAGACCCCTAAAATTGATTTGATGTTGGATCTCAAGGTTCGGCATTTTTATGATCCGGAAGATAAAGAGGGATTGATCAATTTTATGAGCACGATGTTGCTTGAAGGAACCCAGAAATATGATGATGTTGCACTCGCTGATGCAGCCGAATCTCGAGGAATGGGCATTGATGTTCGCGCGGGTATGATCAGTATTAGCACCCTCAAAGAAGATTTTGAGTTTGCACTGCATCTGCTTGATCAATTAGTTACCAAAGCAACATTCCCTGAAAAAAATATCGGGAAAATTAGAGGGCAGATTGATGCTGACATTGCCCAATTATGGGATAGCCCTACTGAATTTGTTGCGCAAGCGGCCAGATCTGAATTGTATAAGGATCATCCGTATCATAAAAATATTCTTGGCAACGAGCATTCGGTAAAAAATATATCACGCGCAGATTTACTAGAAACCTATAAACAATATAGTACTCCCCGAGGCGCACGCTTGGCCACTGTAGGAGATCTTGAAGGAATTGATGTTGCGCAAGCGGTGCAAAAAATGCTGGGGAATTGGCATGGCCCTGAAGTGCCGGATGTTGACTTCCCCGCACTTGCAGCAGTAACCAAAAAAGATTTAACTACTGCATTTAATCGTGATCAAACAGTGCTCGCTTTTGCAGGGCATTCAGTGTCTCGATTTGATACGCGTTTTGATGCCTTGTTGCTTTTTGATCAAATTTTTACCGGTGGGGTTCTCGGGTCTATGAGCTCCTATCTTTTTCAACTGCGTGAGCAGACGGGACTATTTTATACGATCGGTGGATCATTGGTTGCCGGCGCTGATGAGCAACCGGGAATGGTATTTTTGCGCACGATTGTTTCTAATGATCGATTGCAAGAAGCAGAGAATTTGATTGAAAAAGCGATGCTTGAATGCCAAAAGCGGCTTAATGAAACGGATATTGAGCATGCGCGCAATGCTTTGGCGAATTCATTAGTTGACCATTTTGAATCCAATTATAGCATTGCAGAAGCATTCTTGTTTCTAGATCGCTTTAATCTTCCAGCGCATTATTTTGATGACCGGCTCAAAACATTGAAGGCAATTAGCAAAAAAGAAATTGCAGATGCAGTAAAAGAGATTCTTGATCCTGCCAAGCTTATTCGTATTCGAATTGGCCGGATTTCTTGAAAAACTCTAAAAGATTATCCGAGTTAAAGGCTGAGTAGAAAATGAGACAACTGTCATCCCTCCGACCGATACCGTTACAGTTTTGCAGTAGTTTTATTTGAATTTAGCAAATGCATTATTGTTTCGCTCGTTCCGCCAATGCTTTTTCAATTGTCAGCTTTACATACATCGGAATGCCTTCGGTTTTGGCAACTTCCAGCGCATCTTCATTGTTAATGCTATATTCAAGGCCATCGGCTGGTGATTTCTGAGATTTATGAGCAAGCAAGAGCTTTACAACCCCGGCATGGCCATTCATTGAAGCAAATCTGAGCGCAGTATTGCCATCCTTGCCCCTTGCATTCACGTCAATGCCTGGTATAGCAAGCAATAGCTTTACGATCTCAGAGTTGGCATTCATTGAAGCAAAGCTAAGGGGAGTATGGCCATCCTTGCCCCTTGTATTCACATCAATGCCTGGTATGGTAAGCAATAGCTTTACGGCCTCAGTATTTCCATTCATTGAGGCCATGCTGAGGGCGCTACGTTCGTTCGAATTGCTTTTTGCGTTCACGTCAATGCCTGGCGCTTTAATTAATAGTTTTACAATCTCAACTGTATAGCCTAACTCTGAAGCCAGCATGAGCGCAGTAAGACCATCGTTGTCTTTGGCGTTCACATCAGTGCCGTACTTGCTTACTTCTTCAATCAATTCATTCGGAAGTAGGCTAAGATAGCTCTCGTGGCCTTTTCGCATTGATAGCATTGTTTCCAGGGGTTGTTTATGATCAAGCAATAGCTTTACAACATCTGCATTGCCCAACGATGAAGCCCAGATGAGTGCAGATCGGCCATTCTTATCCTTTGCATTTATATCAACACCTTGAGCAATAAGATCTTTAACCCGTGCTACATTGTTATCCTTTGCAGCTTCCAAGAATTCTGCATTAATCTTTTCTTTCCTAGCAGCTTCCTCTTTTGTCATTCCCTGAACAGATTGTATAGACAATATCGGTGCGATTAGGGCAAGCAACGAAAGCGTTAATAATAACTTCTTCATATAAATCTCCAATATTAAATTAACAATATAAAATAAAATGTATCCACTATTAGCATATCAAATTTCAAATAGAAAAATCAACAAATGGGTTAAGGACTGATTTCTGATGGGCTAGGACAGGGTAAAAAACTCGAGGAGGTACCTTTTTTTGAGATATTAAACCCTTCTTGCTCTTTCATATCAGCCTCCAAATATAATGGTGGCTATTGAGAAGCCTGTAGATAACCCTAGGAATGCTTTTTGCTGGGAATCTCAAAAGTATTAGAGGGAAAATGATAATTGTTCGATTGTTATATTATACCTGAAGAATGAATAGAATTTCTGACGGATTGGTAATGCGATTCACAATTTGTCAGAAATGGGCGCGATCAATGCCAGCATAAAATCTATTGAATAACTTTTTGTATCCATTGTTTTATGAAAAAAGTATCATATATGTTTGTTAAATCCAATATATCTATTAAATTTAATGAGTATGAACGTATATAAATTTCTTATCTTACTGTCGATAATTTATTTTCCAAGTTTAGCGCAAGAAAAAAATGATCTGCCTACTTATATAGAGCTGCTTGCAACCGCGAAAACTAATCATAAATTTATTTTCAATGAGTGGCTTAAAGATTGGAGCGTGGATAGTTTGATTGAACTAACCACGAATCAGTCAGATACGCTTACCGCTCTATTTCGTTATTCTTGTGCGCAACAAGCCTCTTCGCCGCACGAATTAACTTCCACAATTTCTAAGCAACATATGAATGAAATAATTTCTATGCGGAGTCAAACTCAAAAGGCGCTCATGGGCTTAAAAATAATACAAATTCATGAGCAGCGAAAAAATCAGCGGAATAAGTATCGTCTTGGGCAGTATCTTTGTAATTTTGCAAGTATATGCTCTGCAGGAGGCGGAATGTTCATGGCTCATTCGCAGGATTATACTAAAGCATTATTACTTGGGGTGCTGGGCGCAGGTTTTTTTGCTGCTGGATGGTATTTTGGGAAAAAGAAAACTGAAATTCAAAATTTGCCGGAACCAACCAAAGCGCAAATGTATGAAAGTGAAAATAAACCAGGTAAGCCTAATCATGTAGCAGAAGCAATGGAAAAAATTACACTTACAAAAGAGAACGATTTTTTTAATCTTGTTCAATCCGTGAATAGATATGCCGGGAAGAAAAAAATTACATTTTTTAAAGGCCTTAAAGAATTAGCCTGTGATAAACGCAATATCGGTGCAGTTTTAGTATTAACTGATTTTATTGAACAAGCAGAAAAAGAAAGTTCGTCTATTTGAGTATAGGAAAAAAATATTTACTTCTACTTTGTTCGCCGAGACCTTGCCTGCTTTATTTCTTCAATAATCGCTTTTCCTTCTCCTTGCTCTAAAGCTTTTACAATTTCATCAGTGCGATCACAGGGTAATTCTTTCTTTAGAGTTTCAAATTTTGATTCGGCAAGTTCCCGACTACTAGAAGCCATGGATAGCATCGATGACGAATAGCTTTCTGGGCTATTGGTTCTGACAGCCCATAATTGATGTTCAGCTATTGCAAGCTCTGCCCATGCAAATTTCAAAGACTTTTCTTTTTTTTGTTGTTCTGCGGCTTTATCTGTGACTGATTGATCGGGTTTCATTGCATGAAGTGATAGTGTAATGGTGAGTAAAATAATTGATTTTAAGAGCATTCAAGTCGCCTTTGTTTAAATTATTTCAAGTCTTGAGCTACTTATTTTTACCAAATTTTTCTTCAAGCAGCTCCAAGCATGATTGTGCATAAGGTGCTAAATTTTTTTCTCCCGCTCGAATGCTAGCCACATCTCGTGCATTTCGGTTAGTACGCTTATTGCGCGATTTATCGTGTGCACCAGCGGCAATTAAAAGTTGTAGTACTTCCAGCTGATTTTCCTGTGTTGCCCAAAGAAGAGCCGTCATATTATCCCTATGGGCTTGATGGTTAACGTTGGCGCCGTGCGCTATTAATAACTTTGCAATACTCGGTTTATTATATGCATTCAAAAGCGGCGTATAGCCATCATCATCTTCCTGATTAACTGCGGCTTTGGCATCAAGTAAAAGGGCAACTGTTTCAAGATGGTTTTTATCCGCTGCTTTTTTAAGCGGTGTCCAGCCGCATTTATTGGGTAGGTTTACATCAGGGTTATGGTGCAACAGCTGGATGATCGCCTTATTTGCACCGAATGAGGCAGCAAGAGAAAGAGCAGTTTTGCCGTGGCTGTCGCATGCATTAACATTCACTTTCTTTATTTCAATCAGCTCCTTAATTTTTCCGGGATCATTATTTTTAGCCGCTTCAAATAATAATTTTTCAAGAACTGTTTGTTGTTTTCGCGACCGGAGCCAGAGCTGGAAGGCGGGATGGGGATATGCGTACATATTTTTCATTCTGGCTGCAATATCAATTGCATCATAGCCATACGCTACTCGGCCAATTTGAGTTACTACTTGATGGAGAACCGATGGCGCACTGGCAAGATTATGGCAATGCTTATTAACCAGATTAAGCCTTTTGAAGGTGTTTAGGGTAGAAAGCCAATCCTCTTTATCTTTATGAATATGGTGTAATACCAGTGTAAGAACCTTAGGCTCAGTTAACACTAAAGAAGGCAAAGAAGTTGCTGCTTTTTGATCAAGCTGCATTGCATTTAAGTTGACAACACACGCGATGATACAATAATTAACGAGAAAAAACTTTTTCATAATTTATATCCATTATTTTTTAGTGCAGTGTTTTTCAAATAAAGCTACGATAGCAGAAGCAGTTTCTTTATTATGCTGAATTTCGAATATTTCTTTGGTGAATCCCAGCCCAGCCTGATCCTGAATTTCTGCAAGGGTTAAATTAGCAGCTTTTTGTGCAAGTGAAAATGCACATGGTAGTTTTTCTCCAAATGATTTCTTTGGATCAGCGCCTGCTTCCAGCAAAAGAGGAATCATCTGGGTGTTGCCTTGAAATATTGATCGAATCGTGGCAACCATAAGGTACGTATTAAAAAAAGTCTTTTTGGTAGTTTTACATCTGAAGGCGTCGATTTTTTTATTGAACGTAGCTTCAGTTTCTATTTTTTCATTAATTTCTACTTTTTTTTGCAAGAGAATTTTTATGATTTCCAGCATAGGTTTGCTATTGAGCTGGTTATAATAGGTTATTGCGGTATAAAGGGGTTTTTCTCCCGATTCAAATTCGTTGACATTTTTTTCATTTGCTAGTTCTTTAACCTTGCTAACATTAAAACTGACAATTGCATAGTGAAGCGTCTTGGCCTTGCTTTGAAAAAATTTTATCATCTCATCTGCTTGGGGATATAAACTTTCTTTGTCTTTTGCTATGGTGCATGAGCATGCAATTTCAAATGCTGTTTTTTTAAGAGGCGGGGCGTGAAAAGGGCTCGCATCACGATCTATAAAATCGTCCAATACGGTAAAATCAATTTTTTTATTTTTAATGGAACACCATGTAGCATATTCAAACGCCGATGTTGGATGTTTCTTGGTGACCGTATCAAGATAGGCGCCTTGTTCAAACAAAAAATCAAAAACTTCACTAATTTCTTTTGCAGGTGCTTTTGGGTCTTGGTGGGCCCTATCGATCGTTGCAAAGATGATAGGTCTTCCTCTTGAGTCTGCCTCATTTACATTGTGTTCATTAACCAATTTTCGCAACTGAGCCAAATCGCATTCATATGCAGCGATGTGCGCCTTATTGAGACGAACTATATCACTTGAAAAATCGACCGGGCTTCCTATCTTTAAATCTTTTAAATATCCTCGCAGTTTCTCCAATTTGCTTTGCACTGTCTCATGAGATTCGCTCGATTCTGTGGGCTCATTTACTTTTTCCATGCAGAACGATGATGAAAAAAATAATAAAAAATAGGTCATTACATAGACAATCATCGCTAAATCCTCTCAAAATATTATTAAGATACGCTAGACTATTAGAGACATAAAAAATGTTGAGTATTTTATCAAGAGGCTTTTAATGAAAAATTGTATACTAAGAATGGTAAAAAATCTGTTTTTATTGAGTGTGGCGACTTTTTCATCAGTTGCATTATCGGATTTAACCGATGCAAAAATTGAACCGCCACAAAATTTAGTAACTGATCAGGAATTTATGAATATTAAACCGGATAGCGATCATCAACCACATGTTTTTAAAAGAGTGCTGGCCAATGGAATGACGGTACTCGTGCGCGTTGTGCATACATTGCCAAAAGTATCCATTCAAATTTGGTATAACGTTGGCTCCAAGGATGAAAAAACAAATGAAAAAGGGATTGCTCATCTGATTGAGCATATGATTTTTAAGGGAACCAAGCTGCTTTCTGAATCTGATATTAATGTTATTACCCATCTACTTTCCGGTTCTACCAATGCATTTACTTCTTATGATTACACCGGATATTTATTTAATATGCCGGTGCAAAATTGGCATCAAACATTGGCAATATTGGCCGATTGCATGCAAAATGTGAGCTTTAAGGATGATCATTTAAATTCTGAAATGAAAGCAGTGATTCAAGAATTAAAAATGTATCGCGATAATTATCCACGCAGTTTGATTATGGAAATTATGGCAGCATTGTTCCCGGATCATCCATACCATTATCCAGTAATTGGTTATAAGCAAGACTTATTTGATGTGCATGCTGATCGTTTGCGCGCATTCTATAAAAAACATTACTGGCCTAATAATGCCACGCTGGTAATTGTTGGAGACGTTGATCCAGAGGACGCATTTGCGCAGGCAAAAAAGTATTTTGAAAAAATACCGGCAAATAAAAATTATAAAAAAGAAGAATTTTACTTTAACAAAGATATCATTTCTCATGCAGTAACTTTGTATCGCGATGTAAAGCAGCCATTTGCGATTGCAGCGTATGTGATTCCCGGGGCGCAATCTAAGAATGAGCACTTGCTTGATGTTGTGAATATGATTTTGGGAAATGGAAAAGGCTCCCGGCTGTATCGCAAGCTCGTTGATGAAGAACAGTTAGTAACTGATTTGGGAGCAAATCCTTGGCTCTTTTTTGAGCATGGTATTTTCTTCATTATGTTTGAACCCAAAAATATTGAAGATATTCCTCGCATCCAAGAGATTATACAAAAAGAGATTGATGATATTATTAAAAATGGACTTACTGATCAAGAGTATACTCGTGCACTCAAGCAGTCATTGCGCAGTTATTATAGTCTTCTTGAAAGTATAGAAGCGCAAGCGCGAGAAATCGGTAAATCATATCTTGCAACCGGGGATGAAAACTTTGCATTCCACTTTTTAGATAAGCCTAAAAAAGAAGTTGAAAAAGAAATTAAAGAATTATTGCAGATCTATTTTAAACCATCATTGATGAACACTGGTTTATTGTTGCCACTTTCTGAGCAAGATAAAAAAGAATGGGCAACGATGCAAAAAAAATCAGATGAGTATGATGTTAAATTTTTGGCGGCACGCCCAAGAACATCAGAGATTGAGCCTCCATCATTCGCCAAAAAAATTAAGGTAAATGAGGCGACCCATTTTGATTTCCCAAAATATCAAACGATGATGCTCAGCAATGGCATCAAGGTGCTTTATTATGATAATGATAATACCCCAAAAATTGATCTGATTTTTGAGCTCAAGGCCCGAAGTTATTACGATAGCGCTGAGTTTCCGGGCATTTACAATTTTGTATCATCGCTTCTACTTGAAGGAACAAAAAATTATACTGCAAAGCAGTTGACTGATGAGCTTGAAATGCGAGGCATGAATGTGAGCATCACTCCGGGCATAGTTGTAATGAATATGCTTGCAAGTGATTTGCCAAAGGGGCTTGAGCTCTTAGAAGAAATTATCGCGCGTCCTCGATTTGATGATGATGAGATAGAAAAAGTGCGCGAGCAGCTTCTTGCAGCAATTAAACATTTCTGGGATGATCCGCGCAGCTTTTCAAAGCAACTAGTAGAAGAATATGTATATAAGGGCCACCCATTTGCTAAAAATATTCTGGGAACTGAAGAATCTATCAAGGCTATAACCAAAAAAGATCTGGTTGAATTTCATAAGAAATTTTTTAGCCCCGATGGAGCACGATTGGCGATCGTTGGAGATATTGGTTCTTATGATCTAAAATCAGTTTTAGAAAAAACAATTGGCCAACTGAAAGGCTCGAAAGTTCAAGCAATAACATTCCCTGAACTGCAAGCAGTTAAGCCATGCCAGAAGATTCATCCAATCAACAGAGATCAGGCGGTATTATGTTTTGCGGGTTTATCGGTTGATCGTAAAAATCCTGATTATGATAAACTGCTTCTCTTTGATCAAATTTTTGGCGGCGGAGTATTAGGATCATTGCATTCCAAGCTGTATCAACTGCGAGAGCAATCGGGATTGTTTTATAATATTAGCGGCTCATTAATTTCTGGCGCAAGCGAGCAACCAGGAATGGTAATTGTAAAAACCTTAGTTTCTCTTGATCGCCTTGCTGAAGCAGAAAAAGCGATAAAGGATGTAATTGATAAAGTGGTAAATGAGATATCTGATCAGGAATTCTTGGAAGCAAAAAATGCGATTATAAATTCAATCGTTAATGGATTTGCGACTAATGCAGGTATGGCAAGTATTTTCTTGAGTCTTGATCGGTATGGCTTTCCAAGCGATTATTATGATACGCGTGCTGATAAGATTAATGCGATCACCATTGATCAGATGAAAGAGGCGGTCAAAAGAGTGCTTCGCAATGAAGTTATGTTTACCCTTAAGGTTGGAAGACTAGAGCAAACAAAATAATCACAACTCTCTTTTGAGTATATCTGCAGATTTTTTTAACAGCTGTTGCTCATCTTGCGTAAGATTGAGCGGCAGCTGTTGCGCAATGCCATCTTTTGCCAACACGCACGGCACACTCAGGCAGACATTCAATTCATTTACCAAGCAAGAAAGTGGAATGATCGCTTTTTGATTAAAAATGATAGTTTCACAAATGGATGCGACGGATGATGCCACACCAAAAAAGGTTGAGCCTTTGCATTTTATAATCTCATAGACTAAATTTTTTGCTTTCTGGGCACAATCATTCAGTATTTTTTTGTTCAGATTGGGATATTCAAGAATCGGCGTTCCACCAATGGAAGAGATTGACCATGCAGGAAATTGGCTATCCCCATGCTCTCCTAAAATGTATGCATGTATTGAGCGTGGCGAAATTTTTAAATATTCTGCAATAAATTCTCGCAATCGCATGCTATCCAAAATGGTCCCTGAGCCAAATACTTGTTTTTCATCAAGGCCGCTTAGTTTAAGCGCATGAAAGGTAAGAATATCAACCGGATTGGTTACCATGATAAGAATGGTATCATTTTTGAGTGGAGCAATTTGAGCCATAATATCGGTAATAATTTTTTTATTTGTTTGTACTAGTTCAAGCCGTGATTGGCCAACTTCCTGGCGCGCTCCTGCGGCGATTACCACAATATCTGCCTGTTTTACATCCGAAGGCGTTCCTAATTTCACTGAAGATGTTTTGCAAAATGTTAGTGCGTCAGAAAGATCAAGGATTTCTCCCCTGCATCTTTGTTCATTTATATCAACTATTATGATTTCTACTGGCAGATTTCGTTGCGCAAGCGTATATGCTAAGGTGGTGCCAACTGATCCAGCTCCTATGATTGCAATTTTTGTTGCATGCATTGATGGCTCCTTTGGTGTATAATGAGAGAGATATTTTTTACCATAATACACTTATGCAGCCCATGTTAATCAACGATTTCAAGAAAATAATTTGGAACTACTATGCGAGTAACGGCCGCCTTTTTGAATGGCGGCATACTGATGATCCGTACAAAGTTTTTATTTCAGAAGTAATGCTCCAGCAAACCCAAACAGCCAGAGTGGCTCAAAAGTTTCCACCATTTATTGCAAAATTCCCCGATTTTAAATCGCTTGCACAAGCATCATTAAAAGACGTTCTTTTGCAATGGCAGGGGCTTGGCTATAATCGCCGAGGCATGTACCTGCATCAGGCTGCGCAAATTATTCTAGAGCAACATGGTGGAATGTTGCCAAATGACCCAGAAATATTAGTTGCATTGCCCGGGATTGGCAAAGCAACCGCAGCATCAATCTGTGCTTTTGCCTATAATAATCCAACGGTATTTATCGAGACTAATATTCGCGCGGTATTTATACATTTTTATTTCAATGGCAAGAACGCCATTGATGATAGGGATATTTTTCCATTAGTAAAAGCAACACTTGATCAAGATAATTCACGTGATTGGTATTATGCACTCATGGATTATGGAGTAATGTTAAAAAAGACTTTGGTGAATCCAAGCAGAAAAAGTAGGCATCACCATAAGCAATCAAAATTTGAGGGATCTGATAGACAAATTAGGGGCATGATCTTGAGAATTTTAACCCAATCCCATGCCCCAATCTCATATGAAATTCTTATCACTTTAACCAAGAAAGATTCTGCGAGAGTTTCAAAAATTATTGATCAGATGATAAAAGATAAACTTGTCTCGATTACGGACAATCGGCTAGATATTTGTCCATAATTTTTCCAGATGTCCCAACTTCTTCAACGGCGAGTATTTTTATGCAATCGCCTGGATATTTATACTGGCTTTCTCTTATGACATTTTCTTCTTGTTCAGCCGTTTGTATAAGCTCTGCAAGTCTTTTTTCTAAAATCTGGCCGATAAGAGTTGCTCTTTTTGGATCCATGAATTTTGACAAAGACTTTTTGGTTACGCCTTTTAATTCATGCTTCAATTCTTCTTCAATCTCAGCACGAGATCCTGATTTTAAACTTCTTCGCGTTGGTGAGCCAGATTTTGGGCTTGTTTCTTCGCTTGAACAGTCGCTGCTAAGAGGCCGGTTATCATAACTGTTAGATTCAGAATCAGAGAAGTGGATAGTTTGAATGTCAACGGGCTTACTTTTTTGTGCTGGCGGTTGGCCGGCAAAGAGTAGCGGGTTCACGCTAAATAAAACAAATAAAAAAAATGTATGAGTAAGATTCATAAGCTGTCCTTGAAAAAAAAGATTGGAATTCCTTAGTAAATTAAGGATTTCTTACCCAGTTGTCAAATTAAAGAATTAGAATTTATGCGGAAATTGTTGCATAATTCCTTTATCAAGCTCATCTGCAAATTCTAGTTCTCGGTTCAAGTTTTGCTCAAAAAGATCAAATGCTCTTTGCCAGTCATTATGGGATAACGCTTCTTGAGTTTTGGTTCTCATTTCTTGCGATTTGGCGAGAGTGTCTTTGATTGTGCTAATTGATGTAGCCCATGCAGGGTTAAGCTGACTAAGCACTGATGTAAATTTTTCTAAACTGATTTTACCATTGAGCCATTCATTTATCGTGGCGCCTGCCTGTTTATCATAGTATGCAGCAATCAAGGTGCTAATTTCATCATTAATCGTGGCCACCCGTGCAGAAATATTTTCTTGGTCAGCTGATTGGGCGTGATCGTAACCAAAGCGGTAAAAGGCGCGTAGTGCAAAAAGTTTACGCAGTGATTGATTAAGGGTGCTAATTTTTTCCACCCGTTTACCGATGGTTACCGAGCAGAATTTAGAAGAGAATAAATAGCCACATGCAATACCGATTGCCAAAATAGCTAATAGCCAAAATATAAATGTGCTTTTGCTGATTACCATGGGATTTCCTCTTACTATGATTTTAACATCGGTTCTCTTTACGATTATCTACCATGAATTCAAAAAATTGGTAGCACTATTTAAATGGGCTTTAAGTTTTGAAGCACTCATTTTCTGCAGATACATGCTCGTCATAGCAAGCCGGGGATTATCTTTAATATATTCTCGATGGTGATACACAAAATTCCAAAATAGTGCGTCCCAAATTTCGCACCATGTGCCTTTTTGATACGTGCTCATACTTCTTATATAGTGTGATCCTGAAAAATATGGTTTGGTTGTCATAAGCCCGGCATCTGCATATTGACTCATGCCATACACATTCGGCACCATGACCCAATCATACGCATCAATAAAAAGTTCCATAAACCATTTATATACCTGATTAGGATCTGTTTGGCATAAAAGCATAAAGTTTCCTAAAATCATCAAACGTTCTATATGGTGAGCATATGAAAATTGCATAATTTTTTTAATAGTGCTATCAACCGGATCGATGTCTGTTGTTCCGGTCCACAATGAACCGGGTAATGCACGGGTATGTTCAAAAAAATTACTACTTCTTTGGTATTCACCTTTAACCAAATAAATGCCTCGAACGAACTCGCGCCATCCAATAATTTGACGAATAAAGCCCTCTAAAGAATTAAGAGGAATTCGGTGCTCTTGGGCATATTCCAATGTTGCGTTAATTACTTGGTCCGGTGTTAATAGTCCATTATTGAGTGATGAGGAAAGAAGCGAATGAAATATAAAATTATTATGAGGATCAATTGCATCCTGGTATGGGCCAAAACGAGAAAGACGATGTTCCAAAAAGTTTTCGAATGATTTTTTTGCCTGGGTATGAGTAATGGGCCATATAAACTCTTCTATGCTGCCGTAATTCTTAGAAAAATTTTGATTTACATACGTTTTTGCTTCTTTTATAAAATTATCTTCACGCGGTTGCCAGATGGGAGGGATACTCATATTTTTTGGGGTTTTTTTTCTGTTTTCAAAATCGTAGCTCCATTTGCCACCCGTTGGTTTTTTGTGAGAAATTAAAATATCAAAATGTTTGCGTTGCGCGATATAAAAGCTGTTCATTAAGTAATGGCTCTGATCAGGGAGAGCCTGTGCAAGCCATTTGCGATCGCTGAGAAAGGCAGGACTTTCAAGAATTTGAAGCGAAATTGCATGGATATGGCAAAATTCTTTTAATTTCTTTTCAAGATAATGATCATCGAGTGTGGTGCATATAAGATCGCTGATTTCATTTTTTTTTATCAAGGCTTCAAAGTCGTGATCCTGATGATAATTGATATAAAAAACACGATGCCCTTTTGTCTGCAGCATTTCCTGATATGCTTGCATGCTTGCCCGGTGCAGAAGGATTTTTTGTTTGTGAAATGCAAAATGGGTAAAAAACCGGGGATGCTCAAGAAGAAAAACAGTACTTCTGCTATTAAGAGCGGGGTGGTGCTCAAAAAGTTGATGGGGGAATATGACTACTGCGGTGTGTTTCATATATTTTTATATACTAATTTTGTTTTTGAGCTTTCTTTTGCATGATCAACAAGAGGACGAGGATAGCCCATAATTCCATAATTCTTTAAGTTATACCATGCGTGAATGATTTTGGGATCAACATTTTTTAATTCAGGGACCCATCTTTTAATATAGTTGCATTCTCTATCAAATTTTTTTTGCTGCAGCCAGGGATTAAAGATTCTAAAATACGGTTGCGCATCGCATCCGGTGGATGCATTCCATTGCCAATTGCCATTATTTACCGCAGGATCATAATCCACTAATTGTTGAGCAAAATATTTTTCGCCCCATTGCCAATCAACGTGCAGGTCTTTTACCAAAAATGAAGCAACAATCATGCGCACTCGGTTGTGCATCCATCCCGTTTGATTTAATTGGCGCATGCCCGCGTCTACAATAGGAAACCCGGTTCTGCCTTGGCACCATGCTTTAAAATCTTTTTTATTATTTTGCCACGGTAATTTAGTATATTTTTCATGAAAAGATTGGCCAAATACAAATGGTGAGTGGTAGGCAACGTAGGTAAAAAAGTCCCGCCAATACAGTTGGCGCAACAAAGGATGGGATGTGCCTAACGTTTGTAATATATGCCAGTACGCTTCTCGTATTGATATGGTGCCAAATTTTAAATGGGCAGAAAGGTATGATGTTGGCAGGTCAGGGTAATCGCGCGTTTTTGCATAATCGTTCAGTTTTGCAATTGATGTAAGGATTTTAAGCGCCTCAGATCTGCCGCCTTTTACCCATATATTTTTATTGGATTTTGAAAGTATTTTTTTAAAAATTTCTGTTCCATAACTGCCTGCAATTCTTTGGTGAAAGAAGGTGCCCACTACTTTTTTTTGGGGTTTTTGTACGGGCAAAAGCGATGCCTTTTTATAAAATGCGGTGAATATTGAATAGGGGGTGCCATTTGCGGTTAACACTTGGTCAGGTTCATGCAATAATAAATCATTATAGGAAGAAAATGCGCAGCCACGCTGAATGCATATCTTTTCAAGTGCTTGGTCTCTTTTAAGGCTGAATGGAGTATAATCGCGATTAACAAATACGGCGTCTATTTTTTGCGACGAAATTAAATTGCTAACAATCTCAATTGCGTTGCCATAAAAAAAATATAACCGGCTATTTTTTTCTTTTAATTGTTCATTCAATTCTCTGAGGCTCTGGACCATAAATTGGATGGCATTCATGCTTCGATAGGGATTTTTTGCACTAATTTGAACGGGATCAAAAATAAAGCAGGGAATTACCTGTTCGCTTTGCTTTAATGCTTCCATGAGTCCATGGTTATCATGGATTCGCAAATCGCGACGAAAAATAAATAATGCTTTTTTAAAACTCTTCATAATTTGATCATGCCATAGGTTATTGCCAACGGCAAGTTAGGAAAATGAGCGCCTGATGTGGGGTCGATTGATAAATTGTCAGGGCAAACGGGCTTAAAAGCTTGGATTTATTCTTAACTCCGTTCGGTTCGATAGAGCCCGCAGGGGCGAGTGGAGAAGTTTGTTTAATCTGATTTAATCATATATAAACACCTCTCCATTCGGTTTCTTTGAAACCTCCATCGAGGCGAACGGGTAGAGATTTTTTTGTATTTAAAAATCTGCAAGTGCGTTCGCCTTGGATAAATTGGCCTATTGCTTTGCTTTCATTTCTTACTTTGTTAGCTTATCTAATGATGGGACTGGTAGTTAAGAGTTCACAAATAATAAAAGGAAATTCCATGAAAAGAATGGTGCTTTCAATGTGTGTTGTGTTAGTGATGTCAACATCACTGGGGGTGCAACAATCTGATGATCAAGAGGCTGCAAAAAAGCTATTGCGAGAAAAGTATGCGCAGCATGTTGTTGCTCGGTTTAAGCCAGCAACTAAAACATTTATGGAAAAAAATCCTCAAGCGAATGAAGCAAAAATATTGCAGCGGTATATCGATGAAGTTGCAACTTCGGCTATGAATACAAGAAAAAAAGATATGCCACTTAACACAATAGGAGAAGAGCTCTTTGATGCCTTATCCTATACTCCATGTGATCCATCTCGTCTTGATTGGATACTCACTGGCAAAGAGCCAGACCCAAATACAATTTGCTGCCAGCCAGTTTGCAGTCACGGATTTAGCCTTGCATTGGAGCAAATTGAATCTGAAATTCAAAAAAAATAGCACAAATTCTCTTCTGGAACTATATTTTCCGCCCCCGTTCGGAAGGCTTTCAAAATTAACTTCTCCACTCGCCCTGCCGGCTGTATCGAAGTGAACGGGTTTTGGAAGAAATCTATTGTATTTATTTGGACTTAACTGCGGTAACATGAAAAATGATTACCGCAGTTCTTTTCTTTAGATCTGCAACTGCGGTTGTGTAATAAAATGTTTTGCAGGATATGTGGCAGGTTGTTCAAACATGCCTGCGCGATCCATTGCTCTTTCTAATCGGGTTAAACCAATGCCTCCGCCAAAACGTTTAAACATCGGCAGCGATAAATATTCATCTAATTCTTTTAAAACGCGCTCTTTGCCGAACCTATTAAAAAGCAGTTCTGAATATTTGCCTCCGGTCATCGCATAAAATCCTTCTCTCATTTTTTCTTTATCGGTTTCGCGTTCAGCAGATCCAATAGTTTCCATGCCGTGGAGTAAAACATCAATTTTATTATAAATGCCGTTGCCATTATATTTCATATTCCAAAAAGGGTGAGTGCGAGAAGGAAATTTCTCAAGGCTTATTACACTGCTGATCTCTTGGGAAAGAACCGTTTCATGATGAGCTTCGATAATTTCCGTTTCATATTTCTTGCATGCTTCTTCATAAAGAATTGGAATAGGTTGCTCAAACCCTAAATGCAGGAGCAACTCTTCTTCAAGTTTTTTTAATTCTTCAAAGCCGCCATGAGATTCAAATTCAAACATAGGAAAAATGCGAAGATGGCGGCCTTCTATTGGATTGGGTTCATCGCGGTAACTAGTTGTGATGCAGTAAGCTCCTTTCCACTCTGGATTGGTAAGCAGTTCATGCTCGAGCCACATTTGCCCGGTTTGAGGAAGGGGATAAAGAATGTTGCCAAGACAATAATCGGTAATAGTTCGCGGGTCTTCGCAGGCAGCCAAAATTGAAAGACGCGATTGCGCAGGGACTTCTATAAATCCTTTTTCTTGAAAGAAATATCGCAAGGTTTTAACCATAGCATTATAATGAAGCGTGTTCTTCATTCTTTTCCCTTTTTTTCAGAATTCGTTAAAAAAAGACCACAAATTCCTCAAAATCTATCGGAAATAAGTTTGACTTGTCAAAGAGAAGAAAAAGATTGCAAACTTTTGGGCTATGAATGCATAATTTCTATAAGAAAAGGATATTCGTGTGAAAATTAAGAGTACGCAATTAACTGGTCTCATTCTTTTAGCAATTAACGGGCTTTATGGAATGGAGCGGGTGGCCCCCAACAAACAAAAAGAGATACTCGAGCGCCTTGCTGACTCACAAAAAGTAATTGATGAACATGATATTTTAGAAGCAAGCAAGTGTTTGGGTGCTTGCTTAGTTAAAGAGTCACTTAATGAGACGTTGCAAAATATTTTGAACACAGTTCTTTTTAAGCTTTCGCAAGCGGCTACTGGAAATGATGCAGCCGAACTTGCAAAGATTTTAGTAAAGGCCGGAGCCAATCCGTGCCAACAGTTTAGCGTTAATGAAGTGTTAACTATCGGGGGCAAATCTGCTTATTCGCAAACGGAATATTCGTATAAAACGGATGCAAAAAGTGAAGCGAAGGGATTGCTCAAGCGCTATTTGGATTCTTTATAAATAAAAAAACGGGCTGAATATTCTTCAACCCGTTTATAAATCTAAATAAAATTAGTAGCGTTCGCGTCTACCGCCACGACGGTCTCCACCACGGCGTCCACCGCGATCACGATCGCCGCCTCTTCTGCCGCCACGACGTGGACCATTTGAGCCCCAATCATCTTCCGATACTGGCGCTAAGGTAATACGCGTCTTTTTACCATTAATGCTTTTGCCTTTAAGCTTTTGCATTAACGCTTCTGCCATTTGAGCAGGGAGTTTGATAAAGGTACGGCGTTTGATGACTTTAAGCTTTTCAAGGCTATCGCTATCAATGCCGCCTTCTTGGGCAAGGAAATCTGCGACGTCTTCACGAGAGATTCCATCATCAGTTCCTAAATGAATCATTAATTCTTGTAATCCATCATCAGAAATTTGGCCTTCATCAAATGATTGATTGCTTACACTGGTGAAATGAAAATCATCTTTTCGGGTTGATGGGAAGAACTTTTCTGCTACGGTAGCAATAACTATGTTAGTGAGTTCTGCTAAATCAAAGCAGCGAACTGCAGTTTCGATTTCCGGAGCAACGGCGCTATTTTTTTGCGCAAGTGTTTCAAGATAATCGCATGCTTTTTGCAGATATACTTTTTTAATGTCTTGGGCAGTTGGCACATCAAGTGGATTGATGACGAATTTAAATTTGCGCTCGAGCATCTTGATGTGGCGCACTTCATTTTTGCCACCAATAAAGCTGATTGCAATGCCTTCTTTTCCTGCACGGCCGGTTCTACCAATACGGTGAACATAGCCTTCATGATCATTGGGCAATGAATAGTTAATAACGTGGGTTAAATCTGAAACGTCAATTCCGCGTGCCGCAACATCAGTTGCCACCAGAATATTAAAATCTTTATTTTTGAACTTCTTAATTACAGCATTACGCAATCCTTGGCTCATGTCACCATGAAGTGCATTAGCCGGATAGCCTGCTGCTGCTAATTTTTCTGCCAGTTCAGCTGTTAAAATTTTTGTTTGGCAGAAGATAAATCCATAGAAGCTTGGATTGCTATCGATAAATCGGCATAATGCTTCAAAGCGATTTCTATGAGGAACCATTGAGAAATACTGCTTCGTGTTTGCAGCACCCACTTGCTGTTTGCTTGCGCTCACACTCACCGTGTTTTGCATGTGTTCATGCATAATTTGATTAATGCCGGGTTTAACGGTTGCAGAAAAAAGCCAAATTTGGCGCTCATCAGGAGCGGCTGCTAAAATCTCATCCATTTCTTCTTTAAAGCCCATATCAAGCATGATGTCAGCTTCATCAAGTACGAGTGTTTTTAGCTGTGAAAGAGAGAGGGTTTTACGGTTTAAGTGGTCATTAATTCTGCCCGGAGTACCAACAACGATGTGTAGGCCTCTTTTGAGCGAGCTAATTTGATCGCGCATCGAAGCGCCGCCATAGATTGCATCAACGGTGATTCCCATTGGTTGAGCAATTGGGCGTAAACTTTGCATAATTTGAACCACCAATTCTCGGGTGGGAGCAACGATAAGGGCTTGCAAGCGCTTATCTTGCGGGTTAATGCCTTGAATTAAAGGGATACCAAAGGCAAGGGTTTTGCCCGTACCAGTTTGAGCTTGGCCCCAGAAATCGACTCTTTTAGAGCCTAGAAGCATAGGGATAGCTTTACCTTGAATATCAGTAGGCTGGGTAAAACCCAGGCCATCAAGGGTGGTTAAAATTTGTGGATGTAAAGGGAGTTCCTTAAAGGAAGTAATCATAAATAGACTCTTTATTATTAGGGTTATGGTTCTTTCCTTCGACTCGTAAACTTGCTCAGGATAAACTCCGCTCTAAATTTGGAGCGCCTGTTCGCCGAAGCTTTAGCGTAGGAGAAAAGTAGAACCGCTTGTGATAGCGTTTACCATCGATACTGGTGCTGTTAAGCGCTAGGGCACCGCTATCACTGCCCTAATAGTATTCTTAACCAGGCTAATACAGATAGAAAATTTTGTCAAATGCCTTTTTTGGCGCTCTTGCGCCATTCAATTCTATCTGAACTTGCTTATATTCGTAGCAAGGTTTGATCGCTGATGTTTTTCTTTTTTAATGCTTCTTGAGCCTGTTCAGGAGAAATGGCACTATTCCAGCAATAGTCTTCATTGAAGCACTTAAAAAGATCCGGAGAAAAGAGTGCTAAATAGGTCTCTTCTTTTTTAATATTCCGCAAATCAGGAAATGTTCGCATTTTGTGCTTTTGCTTAAGAAAGGCGTGTACAATTTTTTTACTCTTTTCATCATTTCGAATGGCAGCCCAAGAAAGAGCAGCCTCAAAAGCCGTTTCTCCAAATATATTTGCTGCATGTGCATCAGCATTATAATCGAGCAAGAGCTGAACAATCTCCTGGTTGCTCTGCTCAACTGCGCTCGAGAGAAGGGGCACTTGCAATAATTCATTTTTTGTATCTGCATCAGCGCCATTTTTTAAAGATTTTTTAGCTGATTCGGCGTTGCCGCTTTTGACCGCTTCTTTTAATGCGGCGTTTAAAATTTTTTTCTGTTCTTGGTTAGCCGTTACTTCCTGCTGCATGCCAAAAGAAAAACCTGAGCCGAGCAACAGTGATACCGCCAGTATTTGTTTACTATTCATAGAAATAACCTCATTTTTATATTCTTTTTTCAAGTTCTTTTAAGATAAAGCTCTTTGTCTTATCGCTCAAAAGATCATGATTTGTTCCAGGTACTTTTTTGTTTTCCACTAAATTTTTAGCAACTTCTGTGGGAATCACATATTCCAAGCTGTATTCCTCGCTAAAATGCTTATTGAGATCCGGCGAAAACAAGCTAAAAAATGTTTCACCACTCTTTCTGAGTTCTTGTGTGTGCTTGGCTAGCGTAGATCCTTTTGCTTGATGCGCAAGAAGCACCTGTATCACGCTTTCATTGGACTGGGTGGTAGCAGCCCTTAGGAGAGCCACCTCCCCTTTGATTCCGCTCAAATTTGCGCCATTATCAATCAAGAACTTTGTGATGATATGGTCGCCGGCAGCACATGCTTCCAAAAAAGGAGTGGTATTGGGTACATTATGCAGCTCTGAATTCATTTCAGCGCCTGCCTTTAGAAGTCCGTTAATCTTTTCAAGGTTGGCATCCCATCCATAAAGGCGAATCGGCCTTACTTTGGATGTAGTTCCGGATGTTGGTATTGTTGTTACTCTTTTTTTAAATTCCGATATTAATTGGGTGTTTAATTGTTGCTGTTGCTCTGTGCTGAGCATAACTTTGGGCTTCTTTTTTATCTCTTGCGCCTCAGATCCATCAAATTCTCGCTTCATACCCAAAGCAAAACTTGAGCTGAGCAATAGAGATATCGCGAGTATTTGTTTACGGTTCATGGAAATAACCTCTTTTCTTTAATTAATAGTTTGAAATAGTTTAATTAATTATTATTATGGCAAATTTCTATTAGAAGTCAATGGCAAAGTAAGGCAATAAATGGTTAAAAAAAGGACGCTTTTCCGGGTCTGGCGTTGATGTTTTTTAGGTAAACTATTGCGTATTTTGAGCCTAAAGAGGTAGTATAAAACTAGAAAAAAATAGAGTGATTAGGATAACTAATTGCTCAGGGATAGGGGACCCTCTATGAATACTGTATTTAAATTTACGCTACTATTCTCTGCGTTTATCGCGATTGCCAGTCTTGATGCCAGACAAATAGTGTTGTCGGGCAAATTGGTTAGAATTTTGGATACGCTAATTCTGGTTAATGACCTTGGCGTGAATGCACGGGTTAAAGGCCAATTGTATGCCCCTGGGACCACCCATTTAATAGATGCTGCAGATTTGAGAGATTTAAAGGGTGTTATTAAGGTTGAAAAATTGCCAGCAGGCGAGCTTGGGTATATTAGCTATCAAACCATTCCCGAAGGCTATAGTGGGCCATCGTTTTCCAGCATGGATGCTGATACCGTTAATCTTTCTAGTGCATTTGCGCCTGCGGGTGGGATCGCAACTAAAGCCCGATGATTTTGAATTACTTTTTGACTGGCTTTGCCTTTGATCTTTTCCATACATTCTTTATTGTGCTTTTTTCTTCCGGCGCAGGGCCTGGATCTCCGCCAGTTGCTTTTGCATAGGCGCACGCAAGGTCGAAATCGGCCTATTCTGCTTTAATGCGACAGGATATGATCTTTTAAAAAAGAAGCAATGTTATCGATTGCAATCTTTGATATCGCAATTGAAATAGCGAGCTCATATAATTGATCTTGACTGAGAATTACTTCATAACCATTATAATCAAGAAACATGAGTGCAGACAGTGTGCCAGTTCTTTTGTTGCCATCGATAAATGGATGATTTTTTATGATGCTATAGGCATATGCTGCACTCATCTTAAAAATATCTTGATAAAGGTATTCTCCGCCAAATGAAGCTTGGGGTTCATATGCCGCTGATTCAAGAAGGCCATAATCACGAATGCCATGGAGACCACCAAATTGTGTTATTTGATTCGCGTGAATCCTTACAATCTCATCAGGAGTTAAAAATCTAATTTCTTGCATTAATTATCAGCCAATTTTTTAAGAGCTGGCGCATAGCGCTCGACTAGTTTTTCATAAATCTTTTGCATTTTCTTGTCATCACTAACCGTCATCTGCTTAACGCGTTTGGGCTCAATAATAATACGAGATCCGTCAGTGCTGATAGAAAGTACTGTTTTCTCAGTTATGGAAAGCAAATCCAAGATTGGCTTATCTATGATAACTGCAAAGCTATTGCCGTGTTTTGAGAGTCTTTTTTTCATGATTTTTACTCCTTTCCATTTAAACATTGTATATACAATATACTATTATATGGATAAACGGCTAAAAAGTAAATAGTTAGGCCAAATTAGCCAGGGCAAACGCATTTGCCGGAGAGGACGCCAATCATAACAAGCAATAGGGCTCATTTCGCATTTTCAAGTGGGGAGATTCCCATTTCAAAAGCTTTTTTTGGGGAATCATAGTAAGCGGCGTTGTTTTTACACCCCTTGAATCATTTTCGAATTACTTTTGGGGTTTTTGGCTTTGATCTTCTCCATACCTGTTTTTCTTCTGGCGCAGGGCCTGGATTGCCGCCCGTTGCTTTTGCATAGGCGCACGCGAGCGCGTAATCTTCCAATTCTTCAGCATAAATAGGATCAATGGTGTTCGATTCTCCAATCCTTGGTGTTTCTGGCTTTGGAGGTTCAGAGGCAACAGTTATCATGGATATCACGATTAATATATATAAAGCCTTCATGCACTTTTCCTTTAAGTTAAATGCTTCTTTAATAACTCCTGAATCACCTTCGGATCCCCTTTGCCTTTTGTTTTCTGCATCATTTGCCCCACAAAGAAGCCTAAGAGTTTTACATTTCCTGCTTTATAATCAGCCACTTGAGCGGCGTTGGCGGCAAGTAATTCTTTAACCATTGCTTCAAGTTCTTCAATGGATCCAATTTGTTCTAGGCCTTTATCTATTACAATTCTTTCAGGATCGTGACCAGAGGATGCCATTTCTTTAAATACTTCTTGTGCAGCACGATTGTTAATAATGCCCTTTTCTAAAAGACGAACCAGGTTTGCTAATTTTTCTGGGGTTACTTTAAAATCCCCCAAAGAGACTTTGTGCTCTTTTAAATAACCCATCACATCGCGCAAGATCAAATTCACAATCTGTTTGCTTGGGTTTAATGCATGAGCTTGCTCGTAATAATTTGATAATTCCAGATCGTCTACCAAAATTTCTGCTTCATAGGGAGTTAATCCATTTTGAGTAATATATCTTTCAAAGCGGTCATGCGGCAATTCCGGCATTGTTTTTTTTACTTCAGCGATCATGCGTTCGCTTACTTCAAGAATTGGCAAGTCAGGATCTTGGAAGTAGCGATAATCAGCCGCCTCTTCTTTTGAGCGCATCATGATTGTTTTTTTGTTTTTGGTATCCCAAAGGCGCGTTTCTTGGCGAACTTTTTGGCCATTTTCTAGCAATTGAATTTGGCGTTCAATCTCATGTTCAACCGCATCGCCGATAAATTTAAATGAGTTAATATTTTTAAGTTCTGCGCGCGTGCCCAGTTTTTCTGCCCCTTTTTTGCGTACAGAAACATTCGTATCTGCTCGAAATGCACCTTCTTCCATGTTGCCAGTGCAAATGCCTAAGTATTGCACAATCAAGCGCAATGCGCGCAAATATGCTTTTGCTTCATAGGTGCTGGAAATATCTGGATGAGTTACAATTTCCAAAAGCGGAGTGCCGGCACGGTTTAAATCCACAAAGCTTGCATTTTCATGTTCGGCATGAATATTTTTACCCGCATCTTCTTCCATATGAATACGAATCAAGCGAATTTTTTTGATAGATCCATCCTCAAGCCGAATAGGCACATATCCATTGCTGCAAATGGGATCTTCATTTTGGCTTATTTGATAACCTTTAGGCAAATCGGGATAAAAATAATGTTTGCGCGCAAAGGCACATTGTGTTGCAATGGCGCAATTGGTTGCAAGCCCTGCTTTTATTGCATATTCCACTACTTTTTTATTTACTACCGGCAATGATCCTGGTTGCGCGGTGCAAATGTTGCAAATATTGCTGTTAGGTTTTTTGCTTACATGGTTTTCACTCGGGCAAAATATTTTGCTGTTCGTGATCAGTTGAACGTGGACTTCAATACCAATAGTAAGTTCATAATCTGGATAATGATCCAAGATTGAGGGGGTTTTTGACATGTTATTTTTTTTCAATTTTGAATTGGTTGATGCTCAAATTTTTATCGCTTACCAAAGTGATTTTGCATTTAAATAATTTTTCAAGGGATAAAATGGCATTGTATTCAACATTGGTCAAGTGCTCAAAGATTTCTGGATTTAATCGTATGCCTATTTCATCAATCGATTTTTGCTCTTTAAGCTTTTCTTGAAGTTGGCGCAAAATTAATTGGCTCTCGGTTTCTAAGGATTTTACGTAACCTAATCCCTTGCAACAGTCGCATTTCTGCATCATTTGTTGCAATAAGGTGATTCCCGAGCGTTTACGCGTCATTTGCACAAGGCCAAATTCAGAAATTTTTAAAACCACTGATTGGAATTTATCTCCTTCGCGCAAGGTTTTTTCAAAAAAGCGAAACAATTTTTGTTTATTAGAGCCTGAGGCCATATCAATAAAATCGATAACAATGAGTCCGCCAATATTACGCAAGCGTAATTGCCGCACAACTTCTTGTGCCGCTTCAAGATTTGTGGCAAGAATGGTTTCTTCTAGGTTCTTTCTGCCGGTAAATTTACCCGTATTTACATCGACGACTGTCATCGCTTCTGTGGTCTCAATAATGAGAGATCCACCCGATTTTAACGGTACTTTTTTCTCAAGAGCGGCTTCAATCTGTTTTTCTATTCCATAATGCTCAAAGAGTGGCGATGGACCTTCATATAATTTTATGCGCTGGCTATATTCAGGTGCGATTGCTTTGACGAATTTATAGATCTTATTAAGGCCTTCTTTGCTGTCGGTGATAACTTCTTCAACATCATTATCAAGATGATCGCGAACCATTTGTAATGGAAGCTCAATGTCTTGGAAGATTTTCTCTTTTGGATCGGCAGCTTTGAACTTCTCTTGAATATGATTCCAGGTTTCAAGCAAGAAATTGATATCTTTGGCGATTTCAGAATCTTGCCGGCCTTCGCTGGTGGTGCGAATAATTGCGCCCATTCCCTCAGGAAGTGCTTGTTTAATGATATTTTTTAAGCGCGCGCGCTCATCTCGCTCTTCAATCTTTTTTGAGATTCCGATCCGAGGAATATTGGGCATTAAAACTATAAATCTTCCGGGCAGCGTGAAACAGGTAGAGAGCTTGGCTCCCTTTTCATAGACCGGTTCTTTGCTCACCTGGACCAGGATCTGATCTCCCTCCTTGAATATCTTGCTGATATCAATTTGGGAGCGGCTGATGCGCGGAGCAGGGGCCTCCTCATCATCAAGCTGACTATGTTTGCTGATTTTCTCTATCGCCAGATCGCGATCAATTTCGGAAATATGCAGAAATCCAGCCTTTTCTTGGCCAATATCCACAAAAGCGGTTTGGATTCCGGGCAGCACTTTGGTCACAACCCCTTTAAAAAATGCCCGTTCGAGCGGATTTTCTGTATGACCAGCAAAATAGACGTTTTGCAGCAGTCCATCGGAGGTTATGGCAATTCTGGTTTGCCAAGGATTTTCATTAATTAAAATTTTTTTCATGTTGTTTTTGCCATTTTTGAAATTCTTTTCTCCTTAACTATAGCATATTTTTGCAGATAATGAGTAGAAACTTGGCTAAAATTGTGATAAAGTCCCTATGCCGTTATAAAATTAACACTTTTTCCTTTCAACTAGGGAGTACTCATGAATAAACAATTTTTCTTAATTTTAGCCGTTTTGGCACTGGTACCTGGATGCTGGCAAAAAAAAGCAGACAAGCGTGGCGTGAATAAAAATGATGTTTTAATGGATGTTGATATCCCGGTCGCTGAAGAAAGCGTAAAAAACTTCTTCGATGAAGATTTGGGCGACATGGCCTTGGCAGATGCGGTAGCTCTTGAAAATGATGATGCCCAGTATGCTTGGATTGATGAATCAGGCAAAAATAATGGATTCAAGAAGGTATATTTTGGCTTTGATGAGTCTAGTATCAGAAAAAGCGAAAAAGAAGCCGTTGCGCACGATGTTGCCCGCATGCAAGAGTTCATGGCGCAAGAGCAAAAAGATGGCAAACTGGTTCAATTTGTAATCAATGGTAATGCTGACCATGCTGCCGGATCAGATGTGTATAACCGCTGCCTTTCAGAAAGACGCGCAAAAACTCTCAAAGATTGCGCAGTTGCAGCGGGAATTCCTGCCAATAAAATCAAAATCGTTGGCCGCGGATCAGACGTTCCTGAAATGGTGAATGGCAAGCCGTGCACCGGTGATAAAGACCAACAGTGGCCAAACCGCCGCGATGAAATCCAGGTAATTCCTGCGGTTGCCGCGTAACGTTCTCAAATTGTTAGAATTTAAGAGCCCAGGAAACTGGGCTCTTTTTGCTTCTGTCGCATGAGCAATGGCTCATTGAGGTATGGGATGTTGAGAAGGATGCATTGTGGGTGTATGCGCTCAAAGATATCAGCCAATGGTTTGCTGAGAGAGAAGCACAATAGACTTCTTCCCCCCCGTTCGCCTCCTTCGACTCGCCTTCAGCTCGCTCAGGACAGTCGGCTAAAGTAGTCGAAGACCTGTGGTGAGTAGGCGAAGCCGTATCGAATCCAGAACCCCTGTAAAGGGGTGAGTGGAGAGGTTTTTTTATAGGAGTTCAAAAGACTTTAATGACTTCTCCATTCGCGCTTCGCGCTCCATCGAAGCGAACGGGGGGATATGGTGAGATCTAAGGACATTAACCAATGGTTTGTTGAGTAAAAAAGGACACAATGAAAAAAATGATTATTTTTTGCTTGGTTGCTGCTAGTTTTGAGATGCATGGAATGGGAATATTTTCGCATAAAGATCGTCCATTGTCATGGGATGAACAACAAGAGCAAAAGGCACTTAAAGAATTGGCGCAACAGCAAATACAAGCGCAAAAAAAACTTGATCAATGCTTGGCAAAATGCGCAAGTGCATTAGGTCCGGATTTGCAATATTCAAGCCCTGAGCAGTTGATGGCTCTTAGGGAAAGTTGCCTGAAAAGATGCAAGTGAATTCGAAAAAAATTATAAAAACATTTTAAGAGCTGGAATCACAGAAATAGTACCTGCATTGGTGCTAATTGTCTCTTCTTCATCAAGAGTTATTATGATTCCCTTATCAAGCTTAATTTCTGCCATGGCAGTTAGCAAAGCATCAATTTCTCTGCGTCTCGTTTTTTCATCTTTTAATGATAAGCATACTTGATAAAGATGCATGGTTTGATCGGGTAATAACAATAAAAAATCAACTTCTTTGCCATCATTGGTGCGATAATAAAAAAGCTCACTTGATTTGCGGCGTAGGAAGGCAAAACTTGCCGTTTCTAATTGGGCAGCTAAATCAAAGTTGCTTGCCATGGTTACGGCGGTTATAAGCCCTTGATCGACAGCGAATATTTTTTTCACACTTATTGCAGATTTGCGCTGAGATAAATCAAATTTGCTTAAAGAAAAAATGCAATATGCATCCTCAAAATATCCCATATACTCGTAGAGTGAATTTTTACTTACTTCATAGCCCATTGATTTTAAAGAGTGGTGAATTTTATTAATACTAAAAATAGTGGCGCTATTTCTGAGGCAATGAAATAGAAGTTGCTTGAGGGCTTGCGAATTACCAATGCTATAACGATCGATAATGTCCCGATAAATTACGGTGGAAATGTATCCTTGCAGAAGTCCACGATGAATTTCAGAAGATGTGCCGATTGTTTCGGGGAATCCGCCCCATTGCAAGTAATTTTTTAGGTGATGCGTCAGCGCCATTTTTGCTTTTGTTCCGAGTATTTTTGGAGCTGGGATTTTTAATTTTTGCAGATATTCTTCAAAGCTAAATGGAAATACTTCTTGTACAAATGTTCTACCGCGCAAAGAAGAGGCAATTTCTTTGCTGAGCATTTTACAAGATGATCCGGTTACATAGACTTTCACTTTTTCTTGATCAAGTAATCGCCTAATAAATTTTTCCCACCCTTCTACCTCATGAATTTCATCAAAGAAGAAATGTATATCAGGGCGATCCAGATAACGGGGATATAGTTCAAAATATGCGGCTAGAATATCTTGAAAGTTATCTTTTTTCATATCGCTTAATCGCTCATCTTCAAAATTAATATAAAGCATTTTGGTGAAATCAAGCCCGTCTTCCATTAAATCTTGCATGATTTGATAGAGCTCCCATGTTTTTCCGCTGCGTCGCATCCCAATGAAGGCAAATGCCTTGCGCACCTCTTTGGGTAGTTTTGGCAGATAGATTTCTCTTCGGGTCAAATTGGGTAATTTGGAAGCGTGAAAATCCGCAATTAATTCTTTAAAAAGTTCTTTCATGGTATTTTTTCCCTCTGTAAAGGATAAATTATCATGATTCTTTCCCTCTCGCAAGGAAAGATTTTAAAAAAGCTTCCCTCTTGGAGGGAAAGAATTATGCCAATAACTTTTCAATCACCGGCTTGATCTCCAAATCCAAGCGGTGTTTGCCAAAAGTTTCTAGATTATGCTTTATTTTTTGATACTGGGCAGGATTTCCTAAGATGGTAAGGATGGCAGCGTTCAAATCTCGGGTGTGTTTAAGGCTAATTCCCCATTCGTGTGCCGTTAAAAGAATATGATTTAAGCTCTCCCAATAAAGGAGCGTTGCCGTTGCATCAAGAATCATGGGAATGTTCATGGTGATCCCTTCTGCAAAGCTAACCGACCCTGATTTGGTGATAAGTAGATCTGCCATCGCCAGCAAATCAGAAATGCGTTCGGTAAAGCCCAAAACGGTGATTGAAATGTGCGGCGCAAAATTGATTTTTTTAATGGTCTCTTTTATTTCACTATTTCTGCCAATACAAATAATAACATGTGCAGGAATTGGCAGTTTTGCGATTTGCTCTGAAAATGCTAAAATGCCGTTGTTTCCCTGGCCACCCATCATAAGAACAATAACTGGCTTGCCCGTTTCAACGCCAAACTGTTTTTTAAGAATTTCTTTGTCTTTCGGTTCAAAAAAATCTTTGCGCATGGGCAGTCCCATCACCGTGGTCTGCTCAGGATTAATGTGTGCCGATGTGATTGTCGCTTTTACTAGAGGATCATCAGATGCAAGGTTTGCAATAAATTTTGGATAACTGGGAGCTTTAATGCCGCTCACAAAACTGGTAACATCAAAATCGGTAGGGATTAGCAAAAATGGGATATTATTCCTTTGTGCTGCTTCTAAGATCACATCATTAACCACCGGGATCACTGAAATGATCAAATCAGGCTTATGCGTGGCAAGGTAATTATTGGTTAATGCGATCATCGATTTGATTCGGGTGCTAAAATACCAATTGCCAAAATCATAAATGAAATTCAGAATTTTAAACCAACGGCGCCGCAAGAAGAAATTATACATATCTTCCCCGCAGCTCCTGCCGAATGAGATAATAGATATAGGATCAATATTCTTAAAGACCTCTTCAAAAATAAAGACCGGCTTTATCTCATATTCATCAGATAAATAGGACTGCAAGGCTTTCGTGGCACTGATATGCCCATTGCCACCCGAGCTGGTGAAAATAATGATTGTTTTTTTCATAAATTCATAGGCAATCAAAAGGCCTTTATGTTGAAATTATCCCTATAAATTCTAGTATAACAGGCTCATTTAAAATTGTTAGGGCATCACTTTGCGTCTTTTGACTGTTGAACGGGCAATTTTGGTGGACAAGGGTATGTTTTATCAATAATAAGGCGCACCAGGTCTTTAGGAAAAGCTTTAAACGGCGTCTCGTGCATTGGATGAGCGCCGGCATGTCCGAGCAAAAATAAGAGTTTCTTGCGCAGATTTGTTGAATAATTGAAGGCATATTGAGCGAGCTCTCGATATACTTTTTGATTAGCCTCATGGTCATCAGATTCATACGCCTGTTGAATAGAAGTTTTACCTGATCGGTCACGTATTGCTAAAGACCCGCCATGTTCGAGTAAAATTCTAATTAACGCTTTGCGTTGTTTAAAGAAAAGTTCCTGTTGTTCTTTGGTAGTACCATGTAATGCATCGACTCCTGTGCGCATATTGTATGAGTTTGTTATAACACGATGCAGGTAGGTATATCCTGATGTATCTTCTGGATTATTGGGATTGACGCCAGATTTCAATAATATTTTGGCGATTTTTACGCGTTTGATTGCTTTTTCTTCAGAATCAATCTGATCCCGTGCAGGAATGCAGATATTGTGCGAAAGGCCGCCCCATAAGCAGTGGACCGTATCAGGATTGGCCGGGACAGGTTTTGCTTGCAATAACAATTTTACCGTTTCGATTGCAAAATTTCCAACAGCATGATGTAAGGGTGGCCATCCCTCGTGATACACCTTGTTTGGGTCAGCGCCATGATCAAGTAATAATTGAGTGATTGGAAGATATTGATCGCCATGATCACATGCTTTTATTAAAGGAGTTTTATAAATAAAGAGATCTGACATGATAGGCAGATTGAGATCTTCTTTTTTTGCAATTCGCTCTTGCACAAGGGCAAAAAGACTATCATATTCTTTTTTTTGTGCCCGAGCTATTTCTTGCTTATACACTTCTTTGCGATCGGTGGAGCAACAAGAAATGTCTAAATCCATGCAAGATATCGATGATGTTATGGTAACTAAGATAAGTAAATAATGTTTTTTTATCATACTAAAAATTCCTTATAAATTTCATTTTGTTAATAGTATAATTGTTAGCGGTGGAATTTGTTACTTTTACCACCCAGGAACATCTTTAGATGAACAATAAAATCATTCTTTATTATTTGCCCACACAAAATTCTCTGAAGACCATATCCATGCCCGCTTCACTGATCGCTTTTCCAGATAGCTCTGCAAGATGAGCAATGGCATCATTTAAATGGATTGAGAGTAATTCATAAGCCACATGCTTTTGCGCAAGCATATCGCTGATAGTGTTAAGTTTCGTTTCGAGTGCTAATAATAAATTGAATTGCCGCTGATTTAATAAGAATGGGGATTCAATATCGGCAAATAATGTTACTATTTTTTGCTCGATTTTTTGTTCGAGCGTTTCAATATTATTTTTTGTTTTGCTTGAGAGTGGTATAAAATGCTCAGCAATTTTATTGGCATAGTCGGCCAGTGCTTCGATACGCAGTCCTTGACTGCTACTCAGGATGTGTGCTGAAGTTTTTTTGCCTAATTCGCGCTGAATTTTTTGCTGAATAATCTGTTGGCCATACACATCCTGAGTAGAAATCGAAGATTTCGTATCGAAGGACGTGTTAGTATCCACTTTAGTTAAAACATTAATAATCTTATTTGGATACTTTTGGGCAATCTGCTTATATACTTCCGCTTCTTCATTCGTAAGCGATGATGAAGAATCATATGCTAAAATAATAATGTCTGCCTTATGCGCTTCTTCAAAAGAACGGCGAATTCCTTCTTGTTCCATGATATCTTGCGTTTGGCGCAAGCCGGCCGTATCAACGAGATGTCCAATAGTTGCCATTTTTATACAATCCTGCTTCAATGGCATCGCGGGTGGTGCCGGCAATTGCGCATTTACGATTGCACGATCCTGATTAAGCAATGCATTAAACAATGAAGATTTGCCCGCATTCACTGAGCCAATAATGGCAACGCGAATGCCTTGGCGAATTTGCTGCTGCTGATTAAATGTTTTTTTAATTTCATGAATTGTGCTTTTGATATCAGTAATCATACTGCTAATGTGCGGCGCAAATTCCATCTCTTCATCAAGAAACTCAAAGCTCGCCTCAGAAAGTGCCAGCGCTTTTATGAGAGTCTGTTTCAATGGTGGAAAGCCATTGGTGTAGAGCTGCCTTTTAATTGTGCCAATGATTGCTTGAGCGCCAATTGTGTTTGAGCATGAATTAATTCATTGATCGCTTCTGCTTGCACGAGATCAATTTTACCATTGATCACTGCGCGTTTAGTAAATTCGCCCTCTTGGGCTAAGCCGTGCGCCTGGCATATTGCTAGAGCAATGATCTCTTCAATAATAAATTGATTGTTATGGCAGGTGATTTCAACCGTATCTTGCCCGGTAAATGTTTTCGGTGCGCGCATGAGCAAGAAAACATTACTTGATCTACTGCAGTGTTTGGGCTCAACTATTGAGCCATAATGAATGGTATGAGTGGGCAGATCCGATAGAGATTTTTTGCCTGAGTAATATGGCGCATCTGGTTAACAATCTCTACCGCATTAATGCCCGAAATACGCAAGTAAGGCGATCGCCCCGCTTCCGCGGGGCGTGCATTGTGCAATAATAGTTTGTTCATCGGACTGAGTGAAACATTGCCCTATTTTATAATTGCTTCGACGGTTCAGCACGAACAGATGAGGTTTAGTAGCCTGCTTGGACTTTCCAAAATAATTCGCAAGCCGCGCAATGGTTTATTTGCTTTTTCGCGTACCGCTTCCATCGCTAGAGCTGCCCCAACTTTTGAGTTGCGTTTCTTCTTGCGTAGCATCATCATTAACACGGTTGATCCAAATATAATTTTAAATAATTATGAGACACTTGAGGGATAACTTTAATATCCGGTTTGCCCATCAATACCAATGTTTCCTTTACCCATTCTTGTGCAGTTTGAACCATTTCTGGAGTCCAATTTTCTCGCTCATGGTTGCGCGGCTCGTGATTGCGTTGTTCATCTGAACTGCGCCCTTCCGAGCGATACGGTTGGCGCGGCCCTTGTGGGCGCCGTTGATCAGGTCTGGCTTGGCGGCTTTCATGCGAGCGCTCTGGCCGCTGTTGGTCTCGTTGTTGTTCGCGCGGCTGCAACGGTCTGCGTTGTAGCTGTTGGCGCTCGAACGGCTCTTTTTGTTCTCTGCGATCGTGCGGTTGCCGCGGAGCCAGTGGCCGTACCTGTTTTTGCGGTTGTTCTTTTGCTTTGACCGTCATCTCATTAAAAACAAGTGCGATTTTCGCTGATTTTGATGTTTTGAGTCCAAAAAAGCTTGTTTTTGGAAGCTCGAGAATTTTTACGGTGAACTCTTGTGGTTGACCGGCACGATTCCAGGCATTTTCAATGGCTTTGGTTATCGTTGAAGCTTCTTCCATTATTGATTTCATTTTTAAAAAACCTTCGGTTTGTAATTTATATTTGCCAGAATCTATTTATGAGCTTGTAAAATGATCACTTTTTGCACCCCTACCACGCTCCTAGAGAACCTTCTTCTTTGCCGTGGCTATGAAGAACAGGTCGAAGGGCAGTGATTTAAACGGGTTTTTTCATTTGACCTTATCATGTTTTTTCATGGATGCCAAATTCAAGGGTGAGAGAAGGGGCTGGGTGATACATTAGGTCCAACCTGCGCTCTTTATTTTAAAGATAATTTTAAGTTGTTCCTCAAAGTGCTGGCGCTAGCAGTCCAGCCTACGCTTATCCGGGCCTACCGGCTCGGCAAGCTACGGCGGACAACCTTCGCTTGAGCTATTCAGCTTTATTTTAATGCTTCGTTATGGTGCTGGCGACAGCCAACCGTAGCTCGTTAGAGCGAAGGTTGGAGCGGGAAACGGGACTCGAACCCGCGACCTTTGCCTTGGCAAGGCAACGCTCTACCAATTGAGCTATTCCCGCATTATTTCAATATAACGGTGCAAATGTATCATGAGATGGGCATTTGTCAAGAAGATTAGCCCTTTTTTTCTTGGTGAAATCTAGTTTTTTGCTTCTGTTTCTTGTAGGGTGATCAAGGAAATATAAAATCTTATAAGAGAGCTATCTCTTGTCCGTTCGCCTCGATAGAGGGCCGCAGGACCGAGTGGAGAGGTCCATTCGCACTGTGTGCTCCATCGACCCGAACGGTTTCAGATGAAACCAGGGTTAATATTATGATTACGAGTATTTCAGGCACCGTAAAAGAAGTTAATGAGAACCAGTTAACCATTGACGTGAATGGAATTGGATATGGGGTTCAAGTGTCCCAATCGCTATTTGCGGTTGGCCAAAAAGTTGATTTATTGGTACAAATGCACTGGAACCAAGAAAATGGTCCCTCATTATTCGGGTTTTCCACTTCATTAGAAAAAAGTGTATTTCTAATGATCACCAGTTGTTCCGGGCTTGGGCCAAAATTGGCAATGGCGGTATTGGCACAATTGGGTGCCGCAGACTTTTTAGAAGCGGTGCAATCAGGAAATGATGATGCGCTGAGTGATGTGAGTGGCATTGGGGCAAAAAAAGCGGAGCAGATTATTGTACAGCTCAAGCATAAAGTTGCCAAATTGCTTGAAAGTGGCGCGCATATTGGAGCATCCGCAACGCTGGAAAAACGGCATGAGATTTCACAAGTGCTCAAATCGCTCAATTATTCGCGCCAAGAAATTTCTGCCGCAATGAATTATCTAAATGATACTTATCCGGGGGCTTCCGTTGCTTTTGATCAGCTGGTGCGGCATGCGTTGGCATTTTTGGCAAAGAGGACTTAGCGATTTCGCGAAGGATGGTACTTATGAAGCGAGAGCTCTTGCCTTCTGACGAGCGCTTGAGTGCTGAAATTATATTCATCGAGTAGGCGTTGCTTTTTTCGCTCATCTTTTTCTTGGTTAATCAATCTGTTTTTGCTGATTTCATATTGTGCAAAAAGTTTAGTATGGCCTTCGACGTTTTTAACTTCTAAGCTTTCATTTTCAAGCTTAAGATTTTTTACGGTTTCTATATCTTTTTCTTCAGCTGGTGTGAGCCCACACAAGAGCCGATAGATGCCTCCTTTGGATCCTTTATAAATATCTTCAAGGATGAATGCAACTACCGCAACAGAAACTCCTACAATAATTTCTTGCGAACACTGGCTCCAATAGCTGCCATAGATCCCGCTGGTTATGCTATTGTGCAAAGCATCTGCAGTGGCATTAACATTGCGCTGATGGCCCGCTGAGACCAGGGGTTGAAGAGATGGCGGCGGTTGGGATGAAAATATGATATTGGCTGAAAACAAAGATATAAAGAATATGATTTTTTTCATGGTAGTTTCCATTAGTTTATAACTTGTTGTTCAAAATTTTCACAAAATTGTTGATCAATTTTAGTCTGCAGCTCATCTCTTTCGGGCCCTGGAGGTATACTTTCTACCTCTTTATTTATTATTTGGATTTCTGTATATAATTGTTCGGTTACTGCAAGTTTTGATTGCGCTTTTTTTATCTTTTTTATTAATGTTTTGACCTCTTCTATGCTGGCCGGCGATGGATTTATTTTTTTTTCAATTGAAAATGGAAGAGAGCTTATAATATTTGTGGTAATGTCTGAGGCAACGGTACCGGCAAATTTATGTAGTGCCCGAGGAATAATGGTAGAATAAAATTTCAATCGATAGCTTTTTTTGTATTTATTTTTAGCCTCAATTAAAATTGAATTGTATTCTTTTTCAACTTTATCTTCTAGCTCTTGTTCAAATCTTCTTTTTAATTGTGTGCTTGTGGCTGAATGATTGAGTGGAGAAAGGAATCGACGCTCGCAAGGCATAAGCACCTGATGAATTTGCATATATTTATCAGAATCAGGTAGGCGACCAAAAAACCTGAAAAGAACATTATAATCATCGTCTTGAGAAAAATTTACATGAATTTGACTTTTCTCCATTCTTTCATTAAATGAGTCTACTTGGTTTTGTAAGAGAGCGAGATTATCAATTTCCAGAGCAATGTTATATCGCGAACGATCAGGATTTTCTGGAGTTGCCTCTGCCTTTTCATTATTAAGGCGTTCTTGAAATGAATCTCTTCGTATCTCCATACCATCAAGTGCACTGTTCACGAGCAGTAAACAAAAAATTAAAAAATATTTATGTAAATTTTTAAGAGTCATAACCACCTAAGTATTATCTGCTGTGTTATTTGAATGTTTACTACTTATAATTTATGCGTAATTCAAAGCTTTTTCAAGAGCATCAGCTCTTTGCGTCGCATCACTTTAAAATCAGCATCTTCAATATGATCGTATCCAAGAAGGTGGCAAATGCCGTGCACCAATAATCGCTGCAAATGTTTTTCAAAGGTGGTATTCCAGTTGGGAAGATCATGCATAATATATTCAGGCGCAAGAATAAGATCGCCCAAATTTTTGTCATCCTCAGAAGTTACTGTTATGCGCTCGCCCGCTTTTAAATCGGTGTGATAGGGGAATGAAAGAACATCGGTGGCTTTATCTTTGCCTCGATATTCTTTGTTGAATTTGTGGATAGTTTTATTCGTGGTAATCCAGATACCAAGATCGAAATCGCTATAATTAAGCGCATCAAGAATAGTTTGTGCGTCGCGCTTTAATTGGGCAACATCTATTTTGATTTTGCGTTGGCTGTTTTTAATAGCTATCACTTTTGGCTTTTCCTTCGCTTATGGCCTGCCCGCCATAGCTCGAAGAGCGACGGCTGGGTGATCATTTACTATGCCTTGTCATTATTTCTCGATCCAGCCTTCGCTGAACTCAGGACTAAAGGCCCTAAGCTTGCTGTGCCCGGCGTAGCTTTTTGGCGAAGACGGGTCGAAGGATCGAAACGAACGGGATACACACATGGTGAGTGCCGAGCGTCAGCGAGGCGTATCGAACCATCGGCAAGCTTGGCCTGTCCTTCGATACGAAACCTGCGGTTTCTACTCAGGATGTGTAAACTTTTTTTCACTTCAATCCAACCGTAGCAATCCATTGATCATCTTTTTGCTCTAAGCTACTTTCAAATGCACCTGCCTTAAAATGCAATTCTTGTGCATGAGTAATGCCGCGAATCAATTGCGTATGCGCTTCAACTTTATGCAATACGTGTTCATCGGGCATGCTGATCGTGAGAGTTGCCAATGGTACTTTCAGCGAGAGTTGCTTTTCGGTTTTGAGTCTGCGAACCTGGCTGATGAGCTCAATAATGATTTCCATTACCTTGGCGCTGTCTTCAAAGATGTATCCTTGCTGAACGTTTTTATAGCGCGTTTGGTGTATGCTTCGACACTGCTCAGCATGATTAGAAGAGAATTGCTTTTGATAAATTACCTCATACAATTTTTCAGTGATATGCGGCAAATATGGCGCATACATTTGCAAAATACGCAAGCCCGTGTGATACAGTGTCCAGCGGGTTGCCTTGAGCTCAAACTCAGTATAATTTTCCGGCTTAAATAATTGATCTTTAATTAGTTCTAAATAATTATCGCAAAAATTATTCCAGAAAAACTTTTCTATCGCATCAAGGGCAAGGCCAAATTCATTTTGCTCAAAATACCTTTGATAGCGGATGAATGTTTGAGTTGCGGTGTGCAAGAGCCATTCATTGGTGATGCCAAGCGGAGTTGTTGGCTGCTCATGGCTCTGCACAACGCTCACATGCTCGTGAATAAATCTAAATGCATTCCAAATTTTAGTTACAAACCGTTGGCCAATTTTTAATTGCCCTTCAGAAAATGCAATATCTTGGCCAAGTCCGCCTGATGCAGTCCAATAGCGAATCACATCGGCCGGATATCGCTCAAGCAATCCTTGTGGAGAAGTAGAAGCATTTTCTTTTGATTTGGATAATTTTTCTTTGGTATCAGCAAGTACGTGCCCGGAAATTACAATAGTGTTCCATGGAAGATCATGATCATGCATCCATGCTTTTACGATGGTGTAAAATGCCCAGGTGCGAATAATATCATGCGCTTGCGGACGCATGCTCATGGGCATGAAGTCTGCAATTTTCTTATCAGTAAATACCGATTCGGCTTTAGGATTGAAAAGTGATAAGCACAAATATGGAGTCAATGATGAAGTGTTCCAGGTATCCATCACATCAGTATCAGGAGTAATTTCCGAGCTTCCACATTGTGGGCATTTTCCTGAGTACGGAGTTTCTTGGGATCAATCGGCAGTTGATTATACGGCTGCAGGAATAATCTCATTGCAATTTTTGCAATGCCAAACCGGAAATGGGATGCCATAAAAACGCTGGCGAGAAAGGCACCAATCCCAGCCAATATTTTCTACCCAGTTAACGTAACGGGATTTCATATGAGCCGGATACCAATTGATTCTGATCTGCCAGTTCAATAAATTTCTTTTTGTGATCCTTGAGATTCAAAAACCATTGCGGCAAGCATCAAAATTTCAATCTCTTTTTTGCAACGCTCATGAACATTGACCGTATGCATGATCGGTTTTTTGTTAGTGATCAATCCGTGGGCTCTCAAGCTCTTCCACAATTTTAGTGCGCGCTTGAGCAACCGGCAGCCCATTAATTCCAGCAGGATCTTTCTCAAGTTTCATTTTGCCATCAAAGCCGATTGATTGAATGTAGGCAAGATTATGTTTTTTATACCATTCAATGTCGGTTTTATCGCCAAAAGTGCAGCACATTACCAAGCCCGGTTCCTTTTTCAGGATTTACTTTTCATCAGCAAGAATGGGAACTTTATGATTAAATAAAGGAACGGTGGCAAACTTACCAGAAAGTGTTGGTAACGCACATCATCAGGATGATAGAAGATGGCCACGCAAGAGCCAGCAATTCAGGGCGTGTGGTTGCGATGTAATGGCTGAGCCGCTGCCTTCCAATCTGAAAATAATATCATTAAAAACTGATGGCTTTTCAGCATCATCAAGTTCTGCTTGAGCAACTGAGGTGCGGCAGGTGGTGCAATAAAGCGCCGGCTCATTTTTGCGGTAAACAAATCCTTTTTCAAGAAGTCGCAAAAATGATTCTTGAGAAATTTTGCGCGTTGAATCTGAAATGGTCGAATAGCAATGGCTCCAATCAACTGAGAGTCCCATGCGTTGCCATAATTGTTGAAATTGTTCTTCAACTGCATGCGTTTCTTGCAGGCAGATTTTAATGAATTCAGAGCGGGACATTGCATGTGCACGAATATCTAATTTTTTCTCAACATAGCGCTCGGTGGGCAAACCGTTATCATCAAAACCAAATGGATAAAAAACGCTGTTGCCGCTCATGCGCGCATAGCGGGCAAGGATATCAGTTTGGGTGTAAGAAAAAATATGGCCAATATGCAAGTTGCCAGAGACGGTTGGCGGTGGCGTATCGATGCAAAAGACTGGCCCAGGATTATTAGCCATGCTATAGGTTTTTTCTCTGTGCCATTTATGCTGCGCTTCTTGCTCAGCAATCTGATGATTGTACTGCTTATCCATTATCTGACTTGTTATTCCCCCGCTCGTGGTGAGCTTGTCGAACCATACGAGCGAAACGTTGCTAACAGCTCGCACCCTTCGACAAGCTCAGGGCGAGCGGATCAAAAACTTTTGTCTTTGTGATTCTTCAATTCTATCTTGAATAACAAAAAGGGTCAAAAAGCACGTTTGACCCCGATATAACATTTCTTTTACACTGATTGATGCTTACTTAAAGAGGTGTTCATTCCCTTTTGATCATCGAGATTATGCTGTTTATTGCGAGGAGTGGCCTGCCGTATAAATTAATTGTTTAATATGTAATGCATCTTCATAAAGTTGCTTTATTTCTCTTTCATATGCTTTCATTTCTATTGTTCCGGGAATGGCCAGTAGAATTGTTGCTATGAAGGTGCCCCAAAAAAATTTAATTATTGTTGCTCGGTGTTCAATAGTAAAGGGTGTTCTAAGAAGACCTAATGCAGCGAACATGTTAAAAAGTGCGCATATTCCAGCAGCTTTCACATATGAAGAAATTTTTTCAGGTTTAATTTTATTCAACTGTATCTGATTGTAGCGCACTACTATTTGGTGTTGTGCCAAATCTAGGTATTGCTCACGTTCGAGATTGGTTAATGGATTTGATTGGGCAATCCTATCATGAAGGCAATTTTTTACTAAGAGAGGATTGCTTTCAATAATTGCCTTTTCTAATGTGTTTTGAGAACAATTTAATTGGGAAAAGGAAATAACAGTAAATAATATAAATAGCTTTTTCATAAAAACCTTTAAAAGAAATAAGTAACCGCAGCGTAACCTTTTTTAGCAAGAAAAACTGTTGGCTTTACAATTATTGTAGACGGTATACTCCAAATCAAAGATGATACTGGTTGTGACGATGAAATGGGAGTAACGATCGTGGATGTGGGTGTTTCTTGGGGATGTTGCAATGTTGTATTTGGGGCCTCTTGATCCATTAAAGTGGGAGCTGCCGTAGTTGCTATCGATGCAACAAAACCGATGGCATCACTTAATCCCGCGGGCACTCCTGCATACTCAAGGGCAGCTTTGGCTCCTATCTGAGCAAATGGAGCTAACGAAGAAGCTAATTGTTGATTTAAAGTCCGTCGATTGTGGTCTTTGACGATTTGTGTATTTTCTTTTTGCTGTTCTTTAGCAATCTGGTTTTGATGGGAAAAAGTCTCTTTATGATGTTGTTCAGCAATCTGCTTTTGTTCTTTATATCTTATATTTTGACACGCAATCTCTTCTTGATATCGCTGCTCCTGTATCTGCTGGTTTTCTTCATATTGTCGTTGATTAATGGAAACTTGTTGAAGGTGATACACATGTTGAACGCCATAATCGCATGCCATGCGTAAGAGTGGAAAAATAACCGGGGACCATTCTATTAATTCATTCTTTAGGTATTTATAGAACTTATTTCTTGAGATTGACGTTTGTTTTTTATAAACAGCATTAAACGCTTGTTCAATGTCATTTTCATTCAAGAATTGCAGCTCTGGTGTAATTTCTTTTGAATTTTCGAGTCTTTCATATTTGTTATCATTTGCATTTTCTATTACTTCTTCTAATTTGCGTAAAGAAAAACCATCGGATTTTGAGGCAAGCGATTTTAAAAACTTGTCTGAAACTTGCGGAGTTGATAGAGAGTTTTTCAAAATTCTCAATCGACTTTCGGCATTAGGATGATCAATAAAATATGCTCGGCATCGATCTCTGAGTATAAGTGGTACCCTTTCAAGATCATTAAGCGTTCCAATCACGAGCAAATTAGGGTTGGCTTTGCACTCATCCAATGCCATCCAAAAATGTTGAACTGCTCCCGTGTCTCCATCATTATGATTTTGAAATTTATCAGTAAATGCTGTTAATTCGTCAAGAACGACAACGGCAGGTGTTTTATTTTTAATTAATGGACCAAAAAGAGCATTTATAAAGGTGCGCGGCGCACTTTTCATTTCATCGGACAGATCGCTTGCTTTTGCAAATATATAGGAGCGCTTAAGAAGATATGCAATCAATTTTCCTAATGATGATTTACCACTTCCTTGAGGGCCATGAAACAACCAGGTTTGTTGATAAGGCGTTTCATTACTATCTAATAACCTTCGCAATTTTATATTAATTTCTCTAGGGCAATTTCTTTTAATTTCTGCTCGCTTAAATTCATCTAAATCTTTCATTACAGATTCATACGGCAACAATTCAAAATGGGGCTTTCTTACCAGAGAAGAGGGATCGCCGTTATTTTGAAAAGGCAATTTTGTTAAAACGTCGGTTAAGCAATAAACTTGTTGAGATAGCTGTTGTATAGCAATATTATTTGTCTGAAGTTCATTCTCTAACAATGTTATTCTTCGTGATTCTGATGTTTCTTGATCATATCGATTACCAGTAACAACCGCGCTTATTTGGCTATTTATATTATCACATGAACGTGATTTATTCATGGTCGCAGTTTTGATGTTTGTGCATAGAAAGCTGACTAATACGATGAAATAGAAGTGGTTGCAAGACATATTTGTACCTCTTGATGCATGCCTGTTGATTTTTCTGGCAGAAAGCAAAACAATTTTTCAATTAATTGTCAAGCAAACCTGATTATTAAGTCGAATTGTGAAATTAAATAGTTAAACCATGTGTGATTTTTGTTAGATTTCTAAGCATGAAAGCCGCGAGAGCGGCTTTTACATGCGCTAGAAAACTTTCTGCTGATCGAGCAAAACCGTGAAGAGCTTTTAACCTATTTTTCAAATAACTGAAAACTCCCTCAATTACTTGTCGCTGACTCAATTCTGCTTTATAAACCTCATTAAGATATGGATCCATATTTTCTCTCTGTTTAAAAATAAATTCTAAATCCTGCTTTTTCAGCTTTTTTAACAATTTTTTAGGGCAGACATACCCTTTATCGCCGATTAATAATCCTTTAATTTTTCCTATGAATGATTTGATTGAAAGCATTTTTACATCATGAACATTTGCTGTTGTTATCATGAATGAAACAATTTCCATTTTTCGATTGATAATAATATGAAGCTTAAATCCATAATAATAACCAAAGATATTTTTACCAAGTTCTGCTTGATCAGATGCCCATTTTGGACATTCGCGTTTAGCCACTGGCAATGCAGTCGAGTCAATTATGTAAAAATCTTTTTCGAGCTTTTCATTCATTTGGCATAAAATTTCTAATAAAAGGTCCAGATATTTGGAAATTGATCGAATTCCTCGAGTAAATTGCTCATAGCAGGGCACATTTTTGAAATAATCTTTCAAATGAAATGTTACGTATTCATAAAGCTTTTTATCAGTTTCTATGCTGTCAAAGTGCCCAATTAAAGCCATGGTTATCAATTCGCTTTTTCGAAGCTTATTTTTTCTGCCTCGAGAAAATTTTTTGCCAGATTTTTGCTCAATTTTCTTGACCAATTCATCAACTACGTAATATATTTCTACTATCTTTTTCATGGATGGCTCCTTTTTTTGTCCAGGAGCTATCCTACCTCTCTTTTAAGTTCTTTTGAATTTCACAATTCGACTGATTATTAAACTCGCATTGGTTTCAGCTAGGATTTATTGCGTGGGTCTTATTTGACCGTTTTTTCACTTTATTCTACACTTGGTTCGATACAATTGATAAAGTAAGACTCGCTGTGGGTGGGTCTTAGGGGAAATTTTCATGCTCAATGTTCAAATTGCCGAAACAATAAACGGCATTATTGCTTTGCTTCTTGCCTATGGCTTTTCAGTAACAATTGCCGGCTGGTTTGCCGCGTGGACTGCCTTGCAAATGGGAGATGAGACTCCCGAGCAAGAGGGTTTTTTAACGCTCAATCCGATGGCTCACATCGATTTTCTGGGTACATTTTTTCTGATGCTGTATAAATTTGGGTGGGGAAGATTTATTCCCATGAATCCCTTTAATATCCATGGCAGATTCAGAGTGGTAAAAGTGTTGTTTGCATTTTTATCCAAAACGATCGCGCATTGCGTTTTAGGAATTCTTGCGCTGATTGCCCTGATTGTTTTGTTTGGAGAAAAGATTCTTACGAGTGCCTTGCCATTAACGCAAGCGTTTCCTCAAGCATCATCATATACTCTTGCGATTGGTCTTATTCTAATGTCTTTGCTCTTTATTAATGTTATTTTGGCGGTTATTACCTGCATTGCAAATATGTGCGGATTGGGAGTGATGATCTGGGCAGAAAAACATCCCCAGTATTTAGCCTATACCAGTCTGATTATGCTCGTGATTCAGGTTATTCTTTTTTACCTGTTTGGGGGCATATTATTTATGTTTATTCTCGGCTTGATCCAAAAGGCCGGTTACTTGATTGCTTCTTTGTTGCACTTATTTTAATCAAAGGTTTTTAATGAAACGAATACTCTTTTCTATACTTTTATTGGTTAATTTTTATAGCTTGCCGATGGAACAAAAAATTATTGATGATAGGAAGATGGCCTCTTTGCTGGATGCATTGCTCACTGATAATGGCCATAACGATGAACAGGCAAAACGTTTTACTTTTCCCGATTATGAAAATGATCAAATAAAGTACTCATGTACCAGCCAGATGGTTGAAGCTATCGTCGATGAAATTGATGCATTAGTCCATGTTGGCACAACCGAACCGCAAAGAAAATTATTCGAAACAGCTTCTAATGCCTTTGATCGTGATGCTTCTCGATTAACCAGTGATGATCTGGTACTTATCCAAATTGCGCGTCTTGGGGAAGTTCTTAATAACCAAGGTAGCTTGCCAAATAAAAGATTACGTGATCTTATTGAAGATCAGATAGCAAATCAAAAAATTAAAAATAAATAAATACTATGGATATAAAAAAACAGTTAGAGATTATAAAATCAAGCACCAGCGCGGTGATTCCTGAAGCTGATCTCATTAAAAAATTGGAGCGGGGAATTCCTCTACGCATCAAACTTGGCATGGATCCTACGGCTCCCGATCTGCATTTAGGGCATGCAGTAGTGCTTTCCAAAATGAAGCAACTGCAAGATTTGGGGCACGATGTTATTTTCCTCATTGGTGATTGCACTTCGCGCATTGGTGATCCAACGGGTAAATCCAAAACAAGGCCTCCATTAACCGAGCAAGAGATTGAAAAAAATACCCGTACCTATTTTGAGCAGGTCACTAAAATCCTCGATCCGCGAAAATTAACAATTGCGTATAATTCCGAGTGGCTTGGACAACTTTCATTTACTGATATGGTAAAACTGTGCGCAAAAGTTACTCTTGCGCGCTTAACTGAGCGTGAAGATTTTGCCACCCGGATTGAGAATAATCAGCCGATTAGTTTTCATGAATTATTATATCCGTTGATGCAGGGCTATGATTCGGTAGCGCTCAAAGCTGATATTGAGCTTGGCGGCACTGATCAAACGTTTAATTTACTCATGGGCAGATATTTGCAAGAGCACTATGGCCAAGAGCCGCAAGTGATTGTTACCACCCCATTGCTTGAAGGGCTGGATGGCGGTCCTAAAATGTCTAAATCTTTGGGTAATGCGATCGGATTAACTGAACCGGCTGATCAAGTATTTGGAAAGCTAATGTCCATCTCAGATGAACTTATGTGGCATTACATGCATATTCTTTTATATACATCAGATGCGGATATTGCCAAATTTAAAAAGCAGATTGCAGATGGCGCGGTGCATCCAATGGATTTAAAAAAGAGCATGGCGCATGGGATTGTGGCTCGGTTCTGGTCAGCACAAGAAGCTGATGCAGCTCAAGCGCAATTTGAAGCATTATTCCAAAAGAAAGATTATTCGCAGGCGGTAGAAGTTGCGGTTGATTATCAAGAAATGTGGATTGTTGATTTATTGAAAGCGCTCAATGCGATTGGATCATCATCGGAAGCAAAACGATTGATTGAAACTAAATCGGTGCACGTTGATAATAATCTGATTGAAGATTTTAAAGCAATGATAAAACCTGCTTCTGGCATGATTATTAAAGTGGGCAAACATCGCATTTATAAGATTAAATAACCGTTAATGGTGAGTGATTGCCTCTTCGACAGGCTCAGGATGAATTCCGGCCCGTTCGGTTCGATGGAGCGAAGCGAATGGAGAAATAGGGCCGAACGAAGACCTCTCCACTCACCCCTTTCAGGGGTTCTATCGAGGTGAACGGAGGAAAAAAAGCAGCCTAATTTACCTTCGTCAAAGTTGCATGCAATTGATCAAGCAGCTCTTTCTTATCCAAACTGGTAACTGGTTTGGATAAATCAGTTACTTTGAGTAATGTTGAAAATAATGAACGTGTTTTTGACTCACCTAACCAAATCTTTTTATCCGTGTCTTTTTTTTGATAATAAGCTTGAATACCACTTTGACTAATGGAAGCAGAATACGTACGCAGGGTAGGAAGGTGGCGAGCAGCTACGTTGAGTGTTAACTGCCCTGGCGTCTGATCTACTGAACACGTTTCTTGATCAAAATAATCGAATGGAGAATATTCTTCTGCTGCATTCACCACTTCTAACTTTTCTTCCGATTTTTTTTCCATCGCAAATAATTGCATGGCTAATGCACAAGTGAAAAAAGCCGATAATGCTTTGGTATTCATAGATTTCTTAATTGCCCTTTTCTTTCGAGACATGTAGTTCTACTAATTGCGATTTGCCAGGTGCAGTGATGGTAGCATGCAGTTGATCGAGCAATTGTTTTTTTTGTGAAGCCGATGATTCTTTGTCCGTGGCTTTTAGTAATGTTGAAAAAATTGCTTCTGCTTGTGAATCATCGAGCGCAACTCTTTCGTTCCATGAAGCACCTTTTTCTCGATAATAACCTGTTACACCCTTTTGGTTGAGATAGGCAGAATAAATTCTCATAGTAGGCAGATGGCGTGCAAATACTTGGAAAAACAAAAACATACCACCATCTACAATGCAATGCTCATGATCAAAATAATTAAAAGGGGAATGTTCTTCTTTTATTAATACTGTCTCTTTTGCCACCTCCAGCATTGCAGATAATTGCATTGCTGATATAAGAATAAGAAAAGCATATAACTTTGCCGTTTTCATAAAACATCCTTTTTTGAGAAAAAATATATGATATTGATTATAAGTGATATAAAAAATAGAAAAAAATGTAAACAGCTGCTCAATTGCGCGCACGCAAGAAACTGGGTCTATCGAATTTATAAAACAGATGATTGTGCGATCTAATTCTTTGTAACGTTTTGGTGTTCCTGATAAATCCATCGGGCAAGCGTATCAAGAAGATCTTCTAAACAAGCCTGTCTGTATAGTTCAGGCCCACACGATGCAATGTGCCAAGGCTGTTTCAGAAATGATCGCGCCACGGCATCTTGATATCCAATAAAAGGTTGATCGGAGATCAGTAAACAGCTACCAGGATTTGGATTGGATGCTAACCATTTTATAATAGTATCGCCAGTCGTTGCACGTTTAAAAGAATGATCGGTAAGGTTTTGGCCTCTCGCTTCAATAAAAGTAATTTTATTGAAATGCTGTTGCAGCATTTGATTGCAAAGAGCTTGCATCATAGCAATTTCGGTATTTGCAGAAATTAATTCATGAGCATCCAGTGGCCGATCGCTACCAAGCGCAATAATTTTTTGAGAGTGAATATCGTTTTGAAATAATTCATTCAAAAAAATAATACGTGCACGAGTTCCTTCAAGATCACTGCCTAAAAGAAGAATATAATCGTATGATGCCGGTGATGGGTACATTGCATGCGTCATGCCAATATCATAAAATAATCCATGCAGTTCGGACGTAATGGGTGTCTGGCGCGTGCTTTGCCAACGCTCATTGCCATCTTTTCTTAACCAAGATTTCTGAGTAATTTGAATTAATTGCTCAAGCGAGAGTTCGGTTTTGATAGAAAAAAATGCGAGCACTTGTTGAAGTGCTCGCGTCGGCTTTAAATCTGAAGTGAGAATAAAATCAGACAGTTTTTGCATAGTTATTTTTTAGATTTTTTTAATAATTCATTTTCTTGATAGATCCAGCGGGCCAGTGCATCAAGAATTTCGCAGGTGCGTGCAGTTGAGCTCATCGCATCACCAACTGGAATAATTTTGAATGATTCTGGCAAATATGATTTTACCACGGCAGCTTGATAGCCAATGTGCGGTTGATTTGAAACAATTAAACATGAGCCTGGTTTTGGATTATCCTTGAGCCACTGTTTAATGGTATCAGCAGTAGTTGCGCGCTTTACCTGTCCGTTTGCATCAATAGTATTTGGTGTATTAATGATGCTGGTTTTCACTTTTTTCATTTCTGCAGGCAAATTGGTATGATCATATACCCAGCGCATCATTTCATATTCTGTTTGTGGAGTTGGACCTTCGCCAAATGCGCTTGCCGGTTCTTGAGTTGCATCTAATTTTCTTTCTGATCCAAGCAAAACAATTTCTTTGAATCGATATCCTTCATTCCAAAGCTTCGCTGCATAATCGATGCGCATTTGTGCTCGAGCGCGCAATGCGCCCATAACTAATATGTAATCATACTCTTTTTCATTTGGTTTAACCTCATCAACAACTCCTGCTTCTTTAAAAAGCGGCATAAGTTCAGATTTGAGATTGGCATGAGGATCTTCAGATTCCCAGCGTTCTTTGCCGGCAGTTCGTAACCATTCTTTTTGGGTTCCATCAACTATGATTTGGGGAGTGTCTTGGGCGAGTCCAAATTTTTGGAGCAACGTGCTCAAGCTTGTGGAGGGTTTTCCTTCGTTAGTTAATATGCAAAGTTCTTCGACGGTTTGTTTTTGCATTGCGGGCAATGTTTGCCAAGCAATCGCGCCCCCCGAAAGCAACGCCAGAATTAAGAATGTTTTAGTTGTTAAAGAATATTGTGGATATTTCATAAAACGCCTCGTAGCATAAAGATTATTTGATACTTTAATTATAATATTTTTTTAATTTTATGCCACTGCGTGTTTATTTTATTTTCTTGGTGGTAGTTAGAATAAGCGCCGCAGTTTCAATATGCTTATGATTTTTTGCAACCTCGTATGCGTTCAGGTTGTCTCGATCCAATATCTCTTTATTTATACCCGCTTCGCACAACATTTTTACTGCTTTATTTCTTTTTTTTGCCCCGCGCTTTTTTGCGCGTGAAGCATAATGAAGTGCGGTCCATCCGGCAAAATCTGTCTCATTGAGACTGCCATCATGTTCCACGCTCAGAATAAGCTTGAGGCATCTGATTTTGCATGCCTCAGCGGCTCGATGCAGCGCGGATTGTCCTTTTTTGTTGTCAGCATTTACGCTTCTCAAAAAGGTGTGATGATTCTTCTGCGTGCAATAATTAATGTATGCTTTCAATTTATCTGTTGAGCCCTTTTTTTTCAAAGCGGTATCTACTGCTTCTTTCATTAATTTTATTTTCTCTTGGCATGCTTGAGGGAGAGCAAGTGATTCTGTGGTTTCGAGTCTTTTTTCAAATTCTTTCATCAATTTTATTTTTTTGATTGCACGCTCCGTTTTCGCTTGATCCGGGAGTACTGGTATGCTGACTGGTTCCATAGCTTCAAGTGACATCTGAATGCTCAGTGAAGCGAGCATGGTAAAAATAAATATCGAATGCTTCATATACGTTTCCTTTTTTGTTTAAGGGGTAACAATTCGAGGTATCATTGGATTTAATCTTGTCAGAATTTCTCGGGGATTAAAAGAGCCAACAACATTTGCCAGTTGTGTGGGGGTAATTCTTTCATAATCGCCCATTAACACCACTTCATCACCTACTTGCGCCTCAGGAATATGAGTAATATCAACAATGGTGGTTGTCATAGCAATGATACCAATCACGGGAGCATATTGATTGCGAATCAACAAAATACCTTTGCTGCTTAATCGCCGATCGTAGCCATCAAAATATCCTACCGGTAACACCGCGATAGTCGTCGGTTTTATTGTTTTATAGGTGCGATCGTAGCCAACAAACCGATCAGCTTCTAAATGCCGAATTTGTAAAATGCGTGATTTAAACGCGAGCACCGGTTTCAGATCAAAATCGGGATATTTTGCTTGGGTGATATCTTTATTTGCTTGTGAGGGCCACCAACCATACGTGCCCAAACCAATGCGCACCATATTAGTGTGCGGGGTATCAAGTGCCGTTGTTCCAGCAGTATTGGATAAGTGTTGATAGGGAATTGTAATCCCTTCAGCCTTGATAGCTTCCAACACTTTTAAAAAATTTGCTTCTTGTTCACGATTAAAGCTTTGATCTGGGTTGGCCGCTTGCGCCAAATGGCTGTATATTCCATTAATATGAATGCCCTGCATCTGCTGTGCGTTTTTAATTACCGGTACTATTTCCTGCGGTAAAAATCCAAAGCGGGACATGCCGCTATCAACTTTAAGATGTACATTGCATTTTTTGTTTGCAGCAATGCCAATCTCATTGAGTTCGTGTAAGGTTTGCCAATCTGAAACCATGACATCAATATTTTTTTCTACTGCTTTGCGCGGATCTTCATCGATAAAATAGATTACTAAAATCGGTTTTGTGATGCCGGCATTGCGCAACGTTAATGCTTCGCAAAGCGTAGCCACCATGAGCCAATCAGCATCCGGGCTTGTCTGGCAGATTTTTGCAACTTCAATGATTCCATGGCCATAGGCATTACTTTTTACTACTACTCCTAAGGCACTTGCCCCGATCGCTTTTTTATATGATTTAATATTGTGCTCTAATGCGCTTTTGCTAATTTCGATCCACGTGTGAGGAGTTTGTATCATGATTTATCCATTCATCCTGAGTATATCCAAGGATATAAAGTATATTTTTAATTGCTATAAGTATACCCTAATGTCTGTTAGTAAAAAACGTTTTTTAAACAAATAAGCCTCGGAGAAATCCGAGGCTAAATCAAACGAGAGGAAAAATTATTTTCTTCTATTTTGCTGCTTCTTTAATAGTAACCGGAATTTTTGTTACTACCTTTTTACGGAACGGAATTGAAACAACTAGTTTTTGCGCGGCTTGATCATATTCAATATGCGATTCTTCAAGAGCTAATTCCGCACTTATTGTCTTGGTATTTTGGCTGTAACTATTCATGGTAATATGAGATTTGTTGCCTTTTTGATCTTGTTCTTGCTTTATCTGATGATTAAAGCCAATCGAAATTAAATGATGATCAGTTTGAACATGCAGGGATCCTGCAGGGGTAGCAATTGTCATGCTATTATTCTCTTGATCCAAAGTTGCATCGAAACTTTTTTCTTTGATAATTAATGGATGCAATATAATTTCAACGCAATTATTAGTTTTATTTTCGGATATGCTCAAGATTGGTGAATCAAGGCCGTTATTTAAGGGAGCCGCAACTGATCTTTTCATCTCTTCATGGATGCGGTTCATGCGCCGCTCAAAGCGCGCCTGCATTTCATTAATTTCTTCAATCATCTCCTCAAAAAGCGATTGAGGTGCCGCTGCGCATGAACTGCCGATAAGTAAAGAAAGCAACAAGTGTTTGTTAATAATACTCATATAATGCCTCCTATAGTTAAAGGTTTATACTGTGGCTTTCTATTATTATTAGGTAATAAATTTTTTTTAAAATTTCAAGATGTTAAATGAGCTAAGCGTTGCGAATCAGGTGCCAATTTCTTTGCTATGGAAATCGCGGAGGTAATGGCATTATTATGCGAATCCGCATCATGGGTATAAAAACCGGCAATCCAAAGGTTATTTTTCCCTTGTAATGCTGCCAACTCTTTTTGTGCGGTAAAATAGCCGTACGTGATTTTCGGATGATAAAAATGCTGGAGATCATAGAGGGGGTCAGGCATGGGATTTTCTGGAGGAACTCCAATAGCAAAGGTGATCCAGCTTCGAAAAACGCCTAATTCTTTCATCAATGGTTTGCAAATGGTGAGTGCGCTGTTAATCCCATCATACCGAATATTAACGATCGACCAATCAGATTCATTGGCAGGCATAAATCGCCGATCTCCATGAATGGCAACGGTAGTATAAAAATATTTTATATGAGAAAGCGCTTTTTTAAATGAATCAGCATGGGCAATATTTTTGAGTAATTCGCGCGCGATCATTGCATTGGTTGCAATAATAATATGATCAAAATAATACTTGTGCCCATTGGCTTTGATACTATACACATCATTTTCATACGCAATATCTTTAATTTCTGCAGATTTCATTATTGTTGTTTGCGTTAATTGTGAAACGAGTGCATTGATATAGGTGCTCATTCCTCCATCAATTTCATTCCATTGGGCTGCGGCAATATGAGCAGGCTCATTCAACAATGCCCATTTGATAATGTCGTACGCGGCAAAATTTTTCATAGCTTCAGGGCTCACTCCCCACGATGCGGCAAAAAAGGGATAAAAAAAATGTTCTTTAAATTCGTGCGTGAGCATAAGTGTGTCTGCAAAATCTCCCAGAGTGATTTCAATATCCTGCGTGGCTAAAATGTTTTTTCCTGCGTTAATAAGATGGTTCAATTGGGTCAGATCAAAAATGGCGTGTGGCTTTAAAGATTTCCAGGAAAGTATGCCATTTTGAATGGGCGGTAGCATGATTTTATAAGGGCTATGAGTATGATAAAATGTATAGGTAAGCGGATATTTTTTTATCGGAACGTTGAGGGCGCGCAATAATGCATTAAATTGCGGAAACATCATATCGGAAAAAAATTCAACGCCCGCTTCTACTGGAACTGTTTTTCCTTTGACTGTTACCGGGATAGTGCACACATGGCCACCAAGGCGATCTTCTTTTTCAAAAAGAGTGACATCGTGATTTTCATCCAGAAGCCAAGCGCTTGCAAGGCCAGATGCTCCGGCGCCAATAATGCCGATTTTTAAGCGAGAATTATTATTTTTCATACTCAGGACTTTTTGATTACCTTACCATGCTGTAGGAGGAAAATAAATGATTCACACATCCTGAGTAGAAACCGTAGGTTTCGTATCGAAGGATAGGTTGACTACTTAGGTAAATAAATCATCGAGCCTTTGGTGATATCATCTTTAGTGAGATTGTCTTTTAAATGCAATCCGCGCTCATTGATGGTATCGCTCCAGTCTACCGGTAATATTCCCGATGCGGCTTTAAATCCAAGCAAGGGTCCCGTTTGCGGTCCAAAAATATAGCCATCGGCCGCGATTGAGTTTTTTCCAAAAAGAGATTTGAGTGTTTCTTTAAATTTTTCTTTTTCGGCAGGAAGGCCAACTCGGATGATAATTTTTTTATTTGGTTTAATAGTATAGGTATCAATACGATCGCCTGAGGTTGGTGCTTTGCCGAATTTGAGGGCAATAGTTGTGGGCCTTGTGGTATCAATAGAATCTTGAATCCATTTTCCCGGTCGCAATTCTTTAAACTTTGTTTGATTAATATCATCGGCAGAATGAGCAAGAGCATAATATACCGGATCATTATGCTTGTTCCACAATTCAAAATTTGGCTCAGCGGCAACAAGACCCTGAATGGCTAAAAACCCTGCTAGAATAATACTTTTATTACGATGCTTCATACGTTTATTCTCCCAAAGAATTATAAATGTTTATTGGCTTATTTTTTGAACATCACTATGAATTAAACCAATTTTGCCACCCAAAAATTGCTTATAGTTTTCAGGTATAGCGGTACCATCAATATAGTCGACCAGATCCTCGAGTTTTTCGAGCACATCTGCTGCGTGGGCTTTCATGGTTGATTGCTCTTCTTTGAGCTGAGATTCTTCCCATTCGGCAGCTTCTTTTTGATTTTTTAGCTTTGCCCGCTCTTTTTCTAGGTCTTCCTGTAATTTTTTCACCTGGTTTTTTAGGTTTGCATTTTCTTGAGAGGTATTGTCCGGTTTTTGTAACGGTGAATAAAGCGGATTGCTATTCCATGAAGGGGTATATTCTTCTTGTGCATTTTCTTGTGCAGAAGATGGCTGGGTAATTGCTTCAGTTATGGTCGGCAGCAGTTCTTTTTGCGGAGTGTTTGCCGCTGGCATCAGCTGAGCTTTTACCGGGGCTATTGTAGGTGAGTTCTCTGTTATAACTTGTTTTGGTTGCACTGCTTTTGTTATCTGTGTTTGCACGAGAGTTGCGGCAGGGACTTGCGCAATTTTGGCTTCTTGCAAGGCAGGTGTTGAGGATGGTTTGCTTTTAGCTTTGGCCGGAATTGCAAGAACTGGTGGAGCTTGAGGCTGAAGGATTGCACCGGGTTTGGTCATCAATTGCCCTTTTTGAGTAGCTACTGCTGCTGCAGCTGGCATCACCTGAGCTTTGGCAGGGGCTATTGTAGGAGCCTTTTTTTGTAGTTTTTGCCGTTCAACTGCGCTTAAAACGGTATAGGTTAAAGCGCCTGGCCCTTTTGCCCCTTGATATACTGAAGAAGTATTTTGAGCGAATGGGTTACCCTGAGCATCATTGACATACAACTCTGACATAGTAGTCGCGGGGACACCGGTAATTACGAATTTTTCCCCTTCTTTCATGCCGCTCAGAATATCGGCAGGTATGGCGAATTTATGTTGGGTATAATTAAATAATCGTGGCGCTTGCATTGCGTGGCCAAGCGTTGACATGGTTAGCACCGCGATGATGATAGCCAATTTTTTCATACTTTTTCCTCTTTTTCATTAAGCTTTACACTCTAAATCTAGCCTAACAAAATCAAGGCAAAAATGTCAAATAGAATAACTTTTAATAAAATTTTGATATGGTTCTGCTTTATTGTTCCCAGTTTTTTCTTCTTAATAGAACCAAATTATCAAAATTAAAGGCGACAATATTGACAATAGAAAATAAATAAAAATAATCCTTTGGTTTAGTCATGTTTTAATTTATTTAATATTGATGGACCAATTTGGTTGACTAACCCAGGGCGTTATTCTATGATTGCACCAATTTGATTAATTTTTAAGGACCAAATGTTTTGTAGAAAATTTATTTTACTATTGGTTTTAAGCATATATTCGAATGCGTTTTCTGCTGGATATTCGCAAGCAATACTTCAGAATGTTATGCGGACTGCAGTATCAAGGCAAGTTGGATTTTTGCCGCATTATCCCAAATCTCTTGCAGAATTTATTCAATATTCAAAGAAGCATCGCGCGTTAGATTGGGCAGTTTTTTCTCAGCTTAGTAAAAATGATTTGGGAATTACGCTAACATCTCAGCTCGATTATTTGGCTCGCAGTGCAACTAAAGTAGATTCTGTGAGTAAAAATAGTGAAATAGCATCATTCTATTATCCAATTGTCTTCCCATATGAGCAAATCAAAGTGCAGCAATTCTCAATGCCGAAAATTGGAAATGCATCATCTGAATTGGCGGCAATGATTAATGAATTTGGCCTACGTGCGCATAATTTAGGTCAAGCTCCTTTATTCCATGTTGAGTCTATAGCCGGAGCAGGAAGGGTGTATTTCACAGTAGCTCCAGTTTCTCGAGAATCCGCATTGATTGATTATGTTGATATGAGGGAGCGAGTTAAGGATTTAACAAGGCAGTTGATAGCTCAAGATCCTCAACTCAATATCAAATACCAACAAGCAGCGTATGAAATTGCTACCCGACTAAAGTCTATGGTTTTGGCTTCAGATCCGGCAGAGATGATAAAAGCACAGTTTTCAATTAATGATCTCAATCTCATTGATTTATTTGATGAGGGTTACATTTTAAATAATGAGATTGTTCCTCAATTACAAAATTATATTTATAGGAATGGATATGGGCATCCTGCTTTTACGTCTGCGCAACGCGGAGAATTGCTGGATATTATTGCGCCCTATTTTAAATATTTAAGCAGGACTCTTAATAAGCCTGAAATATACTCTTCGTTTTTAAATGAATGCTCAGCAGCCAATATTCCAGGAACTGATATTTTATTGCAGCGACTGCATCGAACCAATAGTTTTAGCGATAAAGCGTATCGGTGGTTTTCTTCGTGGCAGTCAATACCGCGAGCGATTGATGAAAAAATAGCACATTGCCAATTTTTTAAAGATTTTTCTGCTTTAGAGCAATTATGCAAGTCAGGGCAATTCGATAAATCAAGAGCTATGGTTGACTCCTATCTTGAAAGAATGAAAACTGCGCAAGATGGCAAAACTGCGCTGCTAATGGCCAATGAAATGCAAGCTTTGTACCTTACTCATTATCACTATTATAATCGAATATTTAACAAATATGGCATTCGCTATGAACATACTGATGATCCATATTATGCTGTTGCAAAACAGTTGCTTGAATCGTGTCCAACCGCACAAAAAGATGAGTTACTTGCTACTGTCCAAGAAACAATATCGCTGCGACAGCTTAAACTTCAGAGTTTGTTTAATGATTTAAAAACTGATGGCAAAAATCCAGTGGTTCGTGCTTTTGCCTATCGCCTTATTGATGCCCAGAGCCCACAAGAAATTGCGCAGATACTTGCGCCGCTTACGGCAGATCATCCTGAGGAGGATATGCGGGTAGCTTATGGGGTTTTTTCGGATAAAAATCTTCCCAAATTGATTTCTCATACTCGAGATCAATCAAACTTCAATCCATGCTCAATAGCATCTGAAGAAAAGCAGCTGCCGCAATGCATTACTCCTGATCATAAAACTGAAACGTATGCGGGTGAATTAATTGGGAATGATTTTGAGTCCAAATTCAAAGAATCATTACCAAGTCTGCAAACTGAGCAACAGGTTTTTGGATGCGGAGCAAATGAACAAGAAGAAACTATAGATCTCGATAAGATTCCTCAATGCAATTGGGGAAAACAAGAGCAATTGCCTTCGCTTGGTGAACCGGTTGAAGCGAGTAAAGAAAATCCAAAAACAGATACACGGGAAGTTAAAGTAAAAGAGGTCCAAGCAGAAGGCGCCTTAGAAAAAGAATTTGAAAAAATAAAAGAAGCTACGAATCAGATTGCTAAAGAATATGGTAACGAATATGCCAAAAGAATTATTGAAGAGGCGCTGAGTGTATTTCCAGCGCAAGAATACAATTTAAAAAAATACAAAAATTATTTTGAACGGTTAGAGCAATTAATAAAGGATTTGGCAAAAATAAGATCAAATCCTCGATGGTCAAAATTTACTGAGGATCCTGCAAAGGGGAATAAAATTAGTCTTAATGTTATTGATGAAGCTATAGCAGGTATAGCATGCGAGCAAGAAAAGCTTGTAGGAAAGTTGGAACGATCTGAACATGACGGAGAAGAATTTATTGAAGTTTTAGAAAATGGGCTGCAAATAGCTTGGGATGTAAAAACATTTCAAACATATACTCCGGATGGGAAGAAATACATATTCGATGCAGAAAAATATGTAGATAAGGTCAAAAAAGGTTTGATGAGCCAAGAGAACATAATTATTAATATCGCTTATTTACCTAATTTAGAAATGTATGAGTTGGCAGATAAAATTGTGTGCAGTTTAACAAACGAGGATCTAAAAAAAATTATTGGAATAGATCCCTACCATACTAATCGTACGAGAGAATTTAATAAATATTTAAACACTTTAGGGCGCAAGAATGAGTGTGCATATTGACTGCAAAGGCAGAACGATTCTACATGTTAAAAATATTACTTGTGAGATATTATATCAAAATATTTTGACGAGTATTGAGGAAACTGGGTCGCCTTTGTCTAAGGGCCTGCAGGATTTAATTGAAGAATTGGATTTGGGTGGTTATGGGATTGGTTGCGATATAGCAGATTTTATAAAAATGAAAAAAGATGTAGAAATTTTTGGATCACTCGTCCGAATGGCAATTGATCGATATCAAGCAGAAGTTCCAACGTTGTCCGCAGGGACAAAAGAAAGACTAGAAAATTTTTATCAAGAACTACTTAAATACGCGGAGGAGTTAAAAGAATAAAAATAGTTTTCAACAGTAAGGCATCAAAAATTACACCAAGGAAATAATTTATGGTTAAACATCTACTAATTCTCACAATATTACTAAACGTTAATTCTATTTTTGCTGAAACAAATCAAGAATCTGGAAATCGATATAAACGTGAACATAGAGAAAATCGCTACAAGAAAGATATTAAATTCGATCAAAATGGTAAGTTTAGGCATGAGTTCGCTAAAGTTTTGCTTGCCGCAGCGCCGAAACAACTGAAAGAAGAGATAGAAAAAGCAAAAGACCCAGATTGTCCCGATCGAATCAAGAAAAAAAGAATATTATTGTATGGCCCTCCTGGAAATGGAAAAACAACTTTAGTAAAACTTGCCGCGGAACAATTGGGAATGCATTGTGAGGTAGTTAATGCCTCTTTATTGGGTAATGAATTTGTAAATTCAGTTAAAGAACAATTTTTAAAAAAAATTGAATCTTGCCTTGATAAGCCTTGTGTAATCGCAGTTGAAGAAGTGGATGCGGTATTGCGCGAGTCAAGAAGCGATACTGATCCTAAAAAAGATGTTGCGCAGCAAATGTGGCAAATTTTCGATGATTTAGAAAAGAGGCCGAATATTATTGTTTTTGGCGCTACCAATAATATCAAGGACATGCCTCCGGCTTTGCGTGATAGATTTTCCTTAAGCATTATTGAGATCCCTCATGCAGATTTAAAAGTTAAGAAAGATATGCTAGTATTTTATTTGGATGGATTTGCAACTGAGTGTGATAATGCGTTTTTGTTATCTTTTGTTAAAAGGTGTGAAGAATTATCGGCAAGAGAAATAGAAAATCTTGTGGATAGCGCAATATCGAAAGCATTTCTGCGAAAACCTGCAGCATTATTTATAACAAAAAATGATTTAGAAAGTTCCTTGGAAGACTTACTCAACAATAAAGCTGCCATGGACAAAGAAAAGGAATCAACATGGCAATGGACAAGAAGAAAGACTGTAGAATATGGAGATGTTATTGGGAAGTCAGTTGCTGGTACCACGGCAGCGTCCGCAGCTTGGGTCGGGGCCCAATGGGTTGCTTGTGCTAAATTTGGTGTAGTATGCTCTGTTCCCCCTCCTTCAGTTTAAGTTGGCCTAGTTTTAAAGAGAACACAATGAAAAATACAAACTTATTACTGTTTTTAACTTGTTTTATGATTTGGCATTTGCTTTTGGCGGATGATCCGCAATCTGAATTCTACGAAGGGCAAGAACAAGTCGCTAAGATCAATTGTTGTTGTAATAGAGAGTGTGCTAGTTTTTCAAAATTCGTGTCTGCCTCAAAAAGAGCAGCGCTTTTTTTGGCAATCCGAGTAGGAATTCCCTGGCTTTTGATTGGAGGTTATAAAACATGGCGTTACGGTCTTTTGAATGCTAATGAATATGAAGATCTATGGCGCAATATGTTGATGTATGGACTGCTATTTGATTTAGCATCTAAAGCTGAAGGCGGATGTAGTTTGTTATATGAAAAACGAAATACTGTTTAGTCTCAAATTGAGTTTGAAAAAACATCATGAATTACATGCAATATATATCACTTATTTTTTTAATTTTTCTTGGAGCAACTCTTAATGCAAGCGAATACTGTGATGGCATAAACGATACTGATTTAAAAAAATCCTTGAATGAAAATTGCAAAGTTCGGAATGAGGATAATAAGTGCAAATCTTCGCATTCGAAGATAAATTTTAACCGTGAGACATTTGAACGGTCAACTTTAAAGGCCGCAAGAGTCATGCTGGATGCATATGGGCTTTATGCTGTGATGGAGATAGCTAGATATTATCTTGGCAAAGAATTAAGCTATGCCGATTCTTGGCGTGAATGGCAAATCTGTGCAATTGCTGCAATTATTATTTATCCATTTATGTATAATGAGGCATAAATTAATACGACAAAAAACTAGATGAATACAACAGGAAATATTTATGAATTTGAATTTGCGATATTCACTTTTATTTTTTGTGCTCTTTGTTTTTCATGCCCATTGCTTGGCTAATAATTCCGAAAATAAAAATGAATTTAAGGAAATCGATTCAGTGACTCGTCAGCATCTGGAGGTTATAAGAGCTGCTTCTGGAAGATTTATGGCCGATAATGATACTATCGAATTCCTTTATGCCGACGCTCCCCAAGAAATTAGAGATTTTATTGAGATTCATCAAAGAATTTCTTCGATAAAACATGAAAATCGTGGCATCGCAAGAAGGATTATTCCTCGAAGATTGTTGCTTGTTGGGCCGCCGGGAGTTGGTAAAACAACCTTGGCAAATATTGTTGCGCACAAGTTGAAGCGTGAGCACTATTTTATCAGAGCTCTGATGCTGGGCACGGAATATCAAAATTCAGAAGCTGCAAATTTAACTCGTTTTATGTCAGCTATTATCGCTCAAAATGTTCCAGCAGTGATCATTCTTGATGAGATAAATATCTATGCTGAAAAAAAATATGTAGTTGGCAATGATGTGTCCAATGCTGCGAACTTATGGCTTTTGTTGGATAAATGCGCTGATAATCCAAATATTATCATTATTGGGACTTGTAATAGCGCTCAAGAGTTAGCTCCGCAATTAAAAGACAGATTTGCGGGTAGCGTGGTTCAAATTGAGCCTTCCAATACATTAGATCGGTTTAGGATCTTGCTGCACTATATTTTAGATTTTAGACACGAGTGTTCTATGGAATATTTGTGGAGCATGGCGGAAAAAGCTAAAGATTATTCGCCGCGTCAGCTTGAAGCGTTAATAATTTCTGCATATCATCAAGGTATTTTGCGGGCTGATGATCCTATTATTACTGAGCAAGATTTGGAAAAAGCTTATTCCAAATTTATAACGAGCTCAAAAATAATGAACAACTCAAGATTTGCTCAAATCAAAAAGTGGCTTCAAGATAATGGGCCTTTATTATCCGCAGCGTCAGGAATGCTCAATTTAGGGCTTTTGGCAGGGAGCTTTTGCTGTATTTTAGTTAAAGATAGTCCAAAATATATTTGAAAATGCGTTTTAAAAATACACGGGCGAAACAAGCTATGCTCATTTCGCCCGTGCAAAAAGTTCTTGAATTAGTTGCAAGCTTTTATTGGCTGATTTTTTGAAGATCGCTATGAATACCCCCGATCTTGCCGCCCAAAATTCGCTTTTGGTTGTCAGGCAACCCAGCGATGCCATCAATATAGTTGACCAAATCTTCTAGCTTTTTGAGTACATCTGCTGCATGGGCTTTTATGGTTGATTGCTCTTCTTTGGCTTGTGACTCTTCCCACTCTGCTGCTTCTTTCTGCGTTTTTAGTTTGCCTCGTTCTTTATCCAGATCCTCTTGCAACTTTTTAAGTTGATTTTTTAATTCCGCATTTTCTTGAAATGCTTTATCTATTTGGGTTTGGACTATTTTGCTTTGTTGTGCTTGCTGAGCAGTTGATGGCATATTCTTTTTGAGTTCTTCTATTTGCTTTCTGAGTGAAGCTTCAGTGGCTTGCGCCTCCATAGCCTTTTTTTGCAATTCAATTTTAAGTTGGGCCAGTTCAGCTTGTGTTTTACTTAATTGAGCAGATGTTTCTGCTTGTGCCGGCTGAGACCCATAACTTGGTGGCAAGGGCATTGCTACTGAAGGTTGACGCGCGGGCGGTAATGGCATTGCTACCGATGATTCACGTGAAGGTGGCAGTGGCATTGCTCCTGACGGTTGCGATGAAGAGGGTTGCATGATGCTCGCATAGTTTTTTTCTGCTTTTTGCAATAGTGCTTGCCATACTTGCCGGCCTTCTCTTTCTTCTGCAGGCAATTGATTTATAAGTTGCCGCGCATAATCAAATTGAGCTGATTGAACGGCGCGTTCAAATTTACTATGCAGTTGTTGCATTTCTGATTCAGAGAGGGCTACTAGCAAGTGAGCACTGCCCATTAAAGCGAGTGCAATGATTATTTTACTTTTCTTCATATGATTCTCCTTATTATAAAATTATAAAAATTATTTTGCCTGAGTCATTTTGCTGACCAGATAATCAACTATCTTTTGATTCATGCCTTCTTTGAGAGCAATATCCAAAAAGTAAGCCCATAGTGCTTGGGAAATCGCGTTTCTTCTTTCAAGCTGGGCTATGTAATACTGCATTCGGGGAAGATCGTGCGTCATGAAAGACATAACAATGTTGTTTGCGCTTTCGCCTTCAAAGGATGGGCTGATGTTTTTGCTGCCCTGCAAGACATTCTGGATGTCAGTCGCCATTCTAGCTCGAGGAGCTTCTTCTATTTCCATCGGACGGATTCTTGGAGGTAATGGCATTGCTTCAGGAGACGGCGTTGCTGCTGCAGGTTGCATTGCCGTGGCATAGGTTGCCTTAGCATTTTGCAATATTCTTTGCCAGATTGCGCGTCCGTCGGCTTCTGCAGGAGTTAATCGATTAATATATTGTTGGGCTTGGTCAAATTGACCAGCTTCAACAGCCCGGGTGAATTTACTATGCAATTGGCGTACTTCTTCATCAGAAAGTGCCATTAGGGCATGAGCGCTGCCTATTAAAGCAAATGCGATAAATATTTTACTTTTCTTCATATTTTTCTCCTTTTTTTCATTACCTAAACATACCAGACTCTCTGGATGTTTCTATTTGTAACATAGTCTGATTGGCCCTATAAAAGCAATAGTTTTTTATAAATATATAAAAATGTTTAATTGAAAAGATTAGGCGAGGGGGTCGTAAGGGGTGTCTTTGGGGATAATGCAGGACAATTCATCGCGAATATGCATGAGTATTCTGCCCAAATGGTTGCCGCCATTATAATCGGCGCCAGCTCCCCAGATGGCATCGTTTGCGCCTGCATCTTCTACGAGTATTTTCCCATCAGTTTCTAGGAGTAGCTTTTTTAAATCTTGGTGCTGGGCGAATTTTGCGCGCACTGCTTTTGTCATCACTGCAAATTTATTAGTGCCCCATTTAGGATCTTTAAATTTTTGATTTTTAGAGTTGCGTCCTTCATTGAAAGCGTCTCGTGCAGTAGGCAATTTTCTTATCTTTTCTTGCAGCTTGGGAGATCCAGGAAATTTTTTTGCTTGAAAATAATGTTCTGTTGTTGGCCAGATTTTTTTATCGATCGTTACTGAGCGGGGGTAAAAATTAGTAAATTCATAATATGGGTCACTTTTTTTATAAAAATAAATTGCGGAAGGAATGCTTGCCCATTTTCCCTTCTTTTGCGTGCAGTATAAGAAAGTCGATGAACAGAGAATTAAAAGACATAATGCCATTCTCATGTGTTTTTTCCTTTGCCGGTTCTACCGTTTTTGGAGGGGTTTTTTATCATTTTCTTTATCCATCTCATTGATAATTTGCAAAAGTCTTGTTTTATAGATCACTTCACGTTTAGGATCAAGCGTTGAATAGCGATATATTTTTATACCACTTTCAGGATTTAATAAATAATTATTAGTTATTAAGATGCGCGCTTGATAGAGATCTAAATAAGACAGGGTTTGAGGGCTATTTTTATATTGTTCTAATAAAGGAGATAATTTATATTTTCCGCGGCGGGTATTATGAATTAAATCGTTAACAAGGGTAGCTACCGTAGGATTTTTTTCCTGCCATCCTTTCTTAAAGGCAGCCAATGCGGCATTAATATCTGCAGAAAGAATTTTTCCTCGTTTATCTAAAATTATGTCAGGATTATTAAAAAGTATACGAATAAAATTGATATCAAATGGAATTCCCTGCCGCCATGAAAGGTAGCCAATCTGATCTACCAAGTATTTGGGAATGAAAATCTGAAATAGGTCACCTGAATCAGTTTTAGTAAAATCACTTAAATCAAGAAGTTTGTCCGCATATTTTGTTGAGTACCCAAATGATTGCAGGCATGCAATCAGCCATTCTTTTTTTGCTCGTGCCCAGTGTTGCGGATGGGTAAAATAGGTATAGGTTGATTCTACCGGCAAGCCCATATTTCCAAACAATGCAAGGTTGGTTGCAACAAGAATAGTTTTGATAGCAGTATCATTGTCATTAATCATGCCATGAGAGCTCAATTCATGAATTATAAAATCATTTACTGTTTTATACTTATCAAAAACAGGGTTATTATACGTGTATCGAATGAATTGGAAAGCTCCTTCTTTCAAGGCCCCCTTTGCTCCATTTTTTCTTTCATACAATAAACGAGTAAGATCTTGAAAAAGCCGCATGTAGGGAACGGCCGTATAGAATACGAAGTAGTTATTTTCGAGCTCATATTCTTTTTTGAGCGCTTGCTTGATTATGTTTTGATAAGAGGCGAGGTCTGATACTTTCAATATCTCATTTTGCGCATATTTGCTTGATAGGTGAGCAAGTGATTGAATGTGTTGCCCCTTGCTGGCATTAGCCTCATTAGTCAATTGAGTCGCAAATGATCTGTTGGCCCCTATTTGACAATAACTTTCAGGAAGTATGATAAAACTGAGTAAGAGAAGAATAATTTTTTTTGTGTTCATCTATTTTCCTGCATTCGTGCCCTAATTGCCATTTCTTTGAGTCTTTTTTCACGCAGTATCCTTTGTTGATCGCTTTCTTTTTTTATAGCCGGCGCGTTAATTTCTTTGGCTATCATTTTGTCCAAGATGGCATTTAGCTTTTTTCGATAAATTTCTATTTTTTTTGGATCGAGTTTGTAATAGCGATAAATGAGAATGCCACTGGCTGGATTAAGAAGCTTATCATTAGTAATCAAAATCCGTGCTTGCCGATAATTAATTGCTTTGGTTTCATCAGGATTTTGCATGAATTGATCCAGGAATGGGTATAAGTGGAACATGCCTTGTTTTACATGTTTAATTAATTGTTGCACCATTTTGACTGTCTCAGGATCATTTTTTTGCCACCTTTCTTTAAATTCTGCTACATCTTTTTTTAGTTCTTCATAGGAAAGTTTATCTTTTACCCCGAAGGTCATAGATGGTAGTTTAAAAACGTGTTGGATATATTCGGGATCAAAAGGAATTCCTAAACGCCATGAAGAATACCCAATCTGATTAATCATTGGTTTAGGAATACATATCTGCAGGAGAGTGCTGATTAAATTTCCTTGAGAATCTTTTAGATACTCATTGAGAGCAATAAGTTCATCGATAGAGGTTGTCGGTAAACCATACGATTTTAAAGCGCTTTCCAAAAAATCTTTTCGTACGCTTGTCCATGGCTGCGGATGCGAGAAGAAGAGCCATGTTGATTCTCCGGTGAATCCGATATTGCCAAAAAGTGATAAATTGGTGGAAACCAATATAGTTTTGATATGTAACTCGTTATCATCAATGATCCCATTTTTCGATAGTTCCGTTACTAAAAAATCAGTAACATTTTTATATTGATCATAGAGCGGATCCTTATAGTTAAAGCGCAGGAAATGGAATGCCTTATTTTTTAAGGCCTCAGTTTCTCCAAGCTTACGGATATATATTTCTCTGACAATGTCTTGAAAGAGAAGCATGTAGGGAACTGCCGTGTAAAAAATATAATATTCTCGATTAAGCTCTCTTTCGCGTTCAAGAGCTGCATCAATAATTTTTTTATTGGTTGCCAGTGCCTCTAAATCTTTGAGTTTGGGTTCAACTGTTTTTGCGCTGAGATGTGCTAACGTTTGGGTATTTGGGTTTTGTCTGGCTCTATAAAGTAATTCTTTTGCAACTGTCGCATCTTCGCGGCTTTGATCCGCATAGCATGGCATAAAAAATGCAACAATACTAAGTACCAATGCTTTTTTGCTAAACATGCAAAGTCTCCTCATTTAAAAAATTAAATTTATTACAACTATAATTATACAAGATCTTGATGATTGAGCTGAAGTTATTCTCTTGAAATAGGCATTTTTTATTGATAAAACGGGCTTTTTTATGTGCTGAAGCACCGGCTATTTTAGTAATTTTCGAGGACTATTGCTTTTCTCTTCTCTTTTGATTCATAATTCAAATAGAGATAATATTTAAAGAGGACAGAAATCCCCATGAATATAATGAAAAAGCTGTTAGTTCTTATGATCATCGCGATGAGCTTACCAGCAATGGCGATGGGCCCGTTGCGTGTTGACGCTAATGGGTATCGATATGAAGATGAAGGTTCTGTTCAGGATAAACGCAAAATCGCTATTCTCGCGTATGATAGTTTGTTTAAACATCTGTTTAATCAGTCAACGGGTGCCAAACTAATGATCTCGGGAGCCTTTGCGCCAATTAATGTGACCGTTCCGGTTAGCTTATCGCGTATATCTCAGACGACCAACCGAGTATCTGAGGTTATCGATAGTCAAGGAGAGTTCAGACCAGTATATGCAGCACAATCATCATATCAATACTTGCCCAATGCTCGTAATAATCTTGCCGCTCGCGAAGGGGCCCCCTATGAAGGACAAGCTGATGGTTATGATTTATCAAACATTTTTTATATGAAAAAATTATTTGCAGGACGTAGGCCTGATAGCAATGAAGAAGAAATTGCCGGCGCTTGGGTAATTCGAAAAGCTGAAGAAAGTCCTCGCCAAAAATTATCAGCTGCCACTAAGCAAGCGATTGTAAAATGGGCTGATGCCAATGGCTATAATGCAGTAATATGGTCTTCCTTTCCCCCCAATACAAGATCCCAAGCGGAAATTGTGCAAAAACTTCTTTCCGATCCTAAGCTGTTGAGCAATACGCAGGACTATATACAAAATTTGCCTGGAGGACCAAAGACAACATTTGAACAGGTTATTTTGGCAGGTCCGGTGGTTTTGCGTGACGTTGCAAAAGCGATCGGCGCGCCATCGTCTGCACCGGCCCCAGCTCCTGCTCCGGTGGTTCGTAGACCAGCTGATCGCGAACGCCATTATAAAAATTTTACCTATTATCAAACGGGTGATTTGCCAATCATTCTGACTGCGCCGCATGGAGGGGAAGCAGAGATTCCCGGTGTACCTGACCGAGAAGGCGGGCCCAATGTAAGTATGTTTGTCACGGTCCTTGATGATGGGACCCTTGAACTGGCGCAAGAGGTGAGCGATGAACTGTATCGTATTCTTAGGAAACGCCCGTATCTGGTTGCTGCTAATTTTACGCGAGAACAAATCGATGCAAATCGTGCGCCTAAGGATGCCTATGAAAGCCGTGGAGCAAAAGTAGTCTATGATTTTTATCATGGCAAAATTGCAGAATATGTTGCCGATATTAAAAATCGTTTTGGTAATCGAGCATTGCTGCTTGATCTTCATGGCCAGGGGACTGACGAATGGACTGTTTATCGCGGAACGAGGGATCGAACCACGGTTCAACGGCTTATTAATCGTGACGGTGAAGCGGCCTTTACCGGACCTAATAGCATTTTAGGGATACTGGCACAAAAAGATAATCGGATTTATCCCCGCAATAGTGAGCACGATATAGACGAAAAATCGATCTATAGTGGTGGTTATACCGTTGGCCACTATGGAAGTAATAATGATAATGGTATTGATGCAATACAACTTGAAAATGGTTGGGAATTACGTCGGAGTGGTCGTGCTGTGTTTGCTAAAGAACTTGCTGAGGCAATTGCCACCTTTTATCGGACATATTTAGCTCGATAGTGTTCATGTGTACAAATTAAAATTAGAGGAGATTTCAATGAATATGATAAAGAAACTATTAATATTTATAACCCTTACGGTAACGAGTTTGCCTGCAATGGTAATGGATCCATCATTGCGTGTTGATGCAAATGGGTATAAGTATAAAGATGAAAACACTGTTCAAGATAAACGCAGAATTGCAGTCCTTTCATATGGAAGCTTGGTTAAACAACCTGAAAATCAAACTACTCGCGCACGTTTGATGACAGCCAGTGCTTTTGCGCCTACAGCCGTTGCGCTTCCAGTAAGCTTATCCCGCTTATCGCAAGGGAATCGTTTGACAGCTGTTATTGATAATCAGGGAGAGCCTAAGAGTGTCTGGGCAGCACAATCAGCCTTTCAATTCCTGCCCAATGCACGTAACAATCTTGCTGCTCGTGAAGGAGCGCCATATAAAGGGCAAGATGCTGGTTATGATCTGAAGAACATTTTTTATATGAAAAAATTACTTTCTGGCAGATCAGCCGATAGCAATGAAGAAGAAATTGACGGAACCCGCTGGGTAATTCGTGTTGAAGAGAATTCTCGCCAAAAAATTGCATCGAATATAGCGCAAGCGATTGCTAATTGGGCTGACAAGAATGAATATAGTGCTGTAATTTGGGCATCTTTTGCCCCAAATATTGGATCGAAATCAGAAATTGTACAAAAGTTATTGGGTGATGATGAATTACTGCGCAATACTCAAGCTTACATACAGAATTTGCCGAATGGCGCGCAGACCGGGTTCGAAAATGCTATTATGGCTGGTGCTGATGCAATACGAAAGTTTGCTGGCGGACAAGCGCCATCATCAACTCCACAAGCATATGTTCCCCGCCAACTCAGTAACGAAGAAAAAGCTGCTCTTGCTGCTGAATGGAATAAATTAGCGTCTCAAAGGTACTTCAGAACATCCCTGTCGCCTCGTTTTGTGTTTTTTGATGCGCTCTATGTTCCAACAAATAAAGAGCCACTCAATTTATTTACGGACTATTCAAATTGGATAAGTTCTTCCTATCCAGATCTACAACAGCAGGCATATCAAAAAGCTTCTGAGCTGGTAAAGCACTATAAAATTCACTTAATGCCTCAGCCATCGGTTGATCCATCAACAATTGTAAAAATATTGCTTGATGCCTATGCAAAAGATGAGGAGCTTAAAAAGTTAAGCCAAACATTCAAAATTGCACAAGAGCCCTTACCATTGTCTCAAGGCCAGGTGATGCCACAGGTAGTGATTTATTCTGATTGGGGCAAAGAGGCGACCCAAGAACTATTAAATCGCATCTATAGATTATTCTCTGCTCATCCGGAAATTAAAGGCTCAGGAGTACGTCCTCGTTTTAATGTGAAAGTAAATGATTTAATTTGGGTTGCTCAGGGTAATGGTGATTTCAAAGGTGAAGGATATGAAAAGTACTATGAACTTCCGCTCAAAGCCTATTACCGTTCTAATATAACTGGGGCAGAGCAAAATTATCATCTCAAGCACCCAGAGACTGGCAAGGAGCTTGTAGATTAAAATGCCAGTGTGACACCTAGCATGTTTTTGTATCTGTGATATCATAATAAAAATGCAGTAAATCAGCATAAATTAAAGATTTCATGGATAAAAAAAATAAGCCACAAGGCGAATTAATTTACGGAATTCATCCTCTTATTGAGGTGCTCAGGGCAAAGCGCCGCAAGGTGATCTCAATTTATACCACCCGTCCGACGCCAAAAGCTTGGGCAAAGATTGAAAAATTATTGCCTGAACGGCCAATTCCGATTCAATATGTTAATCGCGATGTATTGAGCAATATGGCCAAAACCGAGGATCATCAAGGAGTGGTTGCGTGGGTGCAATCATTTCCATTGAGAAGCAAAGCATTTGATCCTTTAAAGCACAAGTTTTTAGTGCTTCTTGATGGCATTCAAGATCCGCGCAACGTTGGAGCGATTTTGCGTTCTGCCTACTGCACCGGAGTTGAAGGGGTAATTTTAATCGAACGGTTTGCCGCTCCTTTAAATGCCGCCGCATTAAAATCTTCTGCGGGGCTTGCCGAACATTTAGAGATCATGGTAGCGCAGACAACGCCGGCAATTGTTCAAAATCTCAAAGCATCCGGCTATACCATTTACTGTGCCGCATTTGGCGGTAAAAATGCTCAGGAGGTTGAATTTCAACAGCCGTTATGCATGGTTATTGGCAGTGAAGGGGAAGGAATTTTGCCGGCAGTTTTGAAGGCCGGAATTCAAGTTACTTTGCCACAAAAAACGGCCGATATTTCATATAATGCTTCGGTTGCTGCGGGCATTTTGCTCTTTTTAGTCGGTACGCAACAAAAGCGGATTTAGTTTTTTTTCTTTTTTTCAGGGTCAGGATAATCAGGCCAGACCATATGACGAACGCTACTACAATATTTAGGTATTGCCAAAATAGTATAGCATGCCCCTATTAGTTGAATTCCTATGCTCTCATCTTTATTTTCGATGAGACTCCCTAAAGCAGATGTGGCCATGCCGATTAGAAAGAAATGTGCTGCTGTTTTAACATTTTCAAGAGCTTCCTCTTTTTCTTTTTTATGTTTTTGTGATTGCTGGTGTATTTCTTGCAAATCTTGTATTTGCTTTTCAGGAAGATTGTGCGCACTGAAAATTGAAGAAAAAAGAATGATGCTGAATGTTATTTTTTTTATCAAGGGACACCCGTAAATATGGCTAAAAGAATAAAATTGTTGACTATTCTATCAAGAAAACGTTAGAAAAAAGAAGAACGATTGCGCACTGCGCAATGAAAGTATGGTGGTAAGGGGAATTAGGGATGAAGAATGGCGGCAAAAAAGTCTTATTGATTGCGATAATAGTCGCGGCTTCAGGTTTTGGCAGCTATCGTTTAGGAACGCACATCTTTGGCGCGCACCAATTCCATTTTTCTCTTGATCCACAATTATCACCGGCGATGCACAAGGCTATAACCGCTGCCGTTTATGAATCACACGCTACTGATCTTGCATCATTGTGCGCGCGTATGCGCCATGCGTGCCCCGCACTTGAGCAGGTCAGCGTTGAGCGGCGCGCAGATAATAAGATGTATATTGCGGCAAAAGGCATGGATCCTTATGTGTGCATCAATACTAAAGTGCTCACAACCAGTGGGGTACTTGTAGATAATCTATGTTTTAACCATGATGCATTTGGATCATTGCCGGTAATTACTCAAAAAGATTTGTTTGGCAAAGCAACCATCACGGATGAATTTACGCAGTGGCTTTTACGGCTAGATCCATCCGTCTTTGCCTTATATGATGTTGTATGGAATGATGATTTTTCTATTGAGCTTCATGATAAAGAAAATGCCCAGCAAACAATTTTGTGCAGTATTTCTACTGCGCCTGATAAATCATTAAGAGAATTATGCCAGCGGATTATTGAAGAAAAAATTATTTGTGCGCAAGGGACGGCACGCAAATATGTGTATACCGCTGATGTACGGTTTGAAAAACAAATAATCATATGCTCGCACAAAGGGGGGGCTTATCATGGCTAAAGTTTTTGCGGATAACATTGTTGTCTCAATCGATGTGGGCACCACCAAAATTTGCGTGTTGGTTGCTCGCGCTCTTGATAAGGATCATGTGGAGATTCTGGGAGTGGGCAAAGCTCCTTCAGATGGATTGCGTAAAGGAGTGGTGGTTGATGTTCAAAAAACTATTGCTTCAATCAAGGCTGCCATCAAAGAGGCTGAATTGATGGCAGATGTCACGATCAATACTGCCGCAGTTGGTATTTCTGGCGGGCATATTCAATCCACCAATTCCCATGGAATGGTTGCGATCAAACAAGGTGAAGTAAAAGATGCGGATGTGGCCAATGTGATGAATGCCGCGCGTGCATTTGCATTGCCTGAAGGCATGCAAATTTTACACGTGATGCCGCAATTTTATGTAATTGATACGCGAGAAAAGGTGCAAAATCCGGTGGGAATGCATGGTATTCGTCTGGAAGTGCAAGCGCATGTAATCATGGGGGCCATTGCATCGGTGCAAAACTTGGTTAAATGTTGTGAAATGGCTGGCGTAAAAGTGACCGATATTATTTTAGAACAACTGGCTTCAGCGCATGCGGTTCTTTCTGATGATGAGCGAGAGCTTGGTGTTGCAATGCTTGATATTGGTGGTGGGACTTCTGATTTAGCGGTGTATCAAAATGGCAATATTCGCCATACATATGTATTGCCGGTTGCAGGAAATCATTTTACTAATGATGTGGCAGTTGGATTGCGCACTACCCTCAAAGATGCTGAACGTGTTAAAAAAGAATATGGGTTGGCATGCATTGATTTAATGGAGCATGATCAGGTGATCGAAATGCACACCGTGCATGGTGATGAAACTCAGCTGGTAAATCAATCCGATCTTATTGCGATATTGCAACCGCGATCGCAAGAATTGTTGAGCCTTATTCATGAAGAAATTATGAAACATAAATTAGCAATCGATGATGACTTCAGGATTAGTGTTAACCGGCGGCGGCGCATTATTGCCGGGAATGAAAGAGCTTGCTGAAGAAATTTTTGGCGTGCCGGTGCGTCTGGGTATGGTGCAAAATGGCACATGATTTACCTGAATCGCTGGAAAGTCCAATTTATGCAACCGGTTATGGGTTGCTCAAGCAAGTGATCAAACAGCAGGAAAATGCTCTTGGCGCATTGGAGGGCCCTGCATTAACACGAATCTTTATGCGTATGAAATCATGGGTTATAGATTTCTTTTAATATAAACTTTTAGGGAGAAGCAAATGATTGAATTTGATAGCGCAGAACTTGCCCGAGAAAATTCGGCAAAAATAAAAGTATTGGGCATTGGCGGAGCTGGTGGCAATACGGTTAATAGTATTATTGAATCAGGATATCAAGGGATTGAATATTTGGTGGTCAATACTGATGCACAAGCATTAGAAAATTCAAAAGCACCAACAAAAATTCGTTTAGGCGCTCGAACCGCAAAAGGTTTGGGTGCTGGTGCAAATCCAGAAGCAGGCAAGCGCGCAGCAGAAGAAACATTAAATGAAATTATGGAACAACTTGAAGATGCAGATATTGTTTTCTTAACGGCTGGAATGGGCGGTGGAACCGGATCAGGAGCACTGCCCGTTATCGCGCGCGCATTAAAAGAACGCGGCATTTTATCTATTGCAGTGGTGACTCGCCCGTTCAATTTTGAAGGAAAAAAACGTGCCTCAATTGCTGATGCAGCGATTCAACAACTCAAAAAAGAAGTGGATACTTTGATCGTGATCCCCAATCAAAATTTGCTCAATGTTGTTGATGCAAGCACTTCAATGATTGATGCATTTAATATGATTAATGCGGTGCTGGGCCAATCAGTAAAAAGTATTTCAGATATTATCACCAAACCGGGCCATATTAATGTTGATTTTGCAGATGTCCGGACAATTATGAAAGATCGTGGTCTTGCGATCATGGGAGCTGCGCGTGCTTGCGGCAATGATCGGGCACTGGAGGCAACCCTCGCAGCAATTTCATCTCCATTGCTTGAGAATATGAATATCAATGGATCGCAAAGCGTTCTTTTAAATATTACCGGCAGCAAGAATTTAAGTTTGCATGAAATTTCTCAAGCCGCTTCAATTATTTATGAGCAAGCTGATCAAGACGCGCAAATTATTTTAGGTTCAGTAATAGATGAAAGCCTAGGGGATGACGTTTTGGTCACCGTGATTGCAACCGGTTTTGAAGAAGCGCAACATGCGGCAGCACAAGCAGAGCATGAAATAAAAGTAAAAGCGACCGTGCTAGATGTTGTTGAAACGGTAAAAGTTCATGTTGAAGCGCCAACGCAGGAAATGGCTGAATCTATTATGGCAGCTGCTCATAGCGCACACATCCCGCACAAGCAAACGATTGCGCCAGCATTATCGCATTATAAAAAGGCATCAGTGCATGAAGCAGCACCAGTTCAAGATTTATTAGGCGGGCAAGATGTACTTGATGTGCCTTCATTTATGCGAAAAGAGAAATCGGAATTGGAGAACAGTTAAAAAAACAAGAAAGAGGAAGCAAGCAGCCTGGCTTCCTCTTCCTGACCTTTATGAAAAGAATCAAAAATTAGAACGTATCTGATTTTGTTCGCTTCCGACTTCGCTTATTCTATGCTCAGCCTCACTCCGTTCGTGCTGAGCGCAGCCTTTAGGTTTATCGAAAGTTTTTTTACTTAAAATTAATTTCACAATATGACTAGGAAGTAATTTTTAAATACTCAGAATTCTGGGTTGGATTATAATTTATAGTTTCTTGAGAATCTCAATTGATAAGCCGGTTGCTTTACTTACTTCTTTAATATCCATACCGTGATGTAAAAGGTTTTTTGCAATCTCCAAGGATTTTTCATAGCGTCCTTTTTCCAGACCTTGTTCCAGACCTTTTTCCAACCCTTTCTTGAGGCCTTCTTCAAGTGCAGCTTCTTTTCTGCCTATTTCAACGCGATATTGGTCGATAAGTGCATCATATTGTGCCAATTCTGCACGAGTAAAATGTGCTTGCTCAAGTACTTCAAATGCTCTCACGATAGCTTCATTTTCTTTAAGCTCATCGGGAATTTCATCTAAAGTTTCGGCATTTTTTAAAAAATAAGTCCATTGATCAATAACTGAATCTAGCGCACTGAGGTCTTTGGTAAATTTTTCAAGTTCAAGAAAATGAAACTCCATAAGCGTGAGTTCATTTTTCTTGGTATGTGTGTTTAAAATTAGATGATGATTAAGATAACTTGGATTATCGAATAAGATAAAATTGGCAATTCCAATAAAAATGACTGGTGTTAACTTTTTATAAAGATCTTTGCGATCGAGTTGGCGTGCAACTTCAAGACATGTATAATATTGGCAACGTTCTAAGTAACCGGCTTGATTAATAACTTGCATCTCCACAATGTATGCGTTGCCTTCTTCATCGACACATTTAATATCCACGATTGAGAGCTTTGAAGAGATAACTTCTGGATGATTATTGGGATCGACCATAGTAATATCAACAATTCTTTTATCATTATGGCGTTGTGTAATCGTATTCAGAAAATCAATTAAAATATCTTTTTTTCTTTTATCACCAAAAACTTTTTTAAACGTAATATCAGTTGTCGGATCTAGGAATTTTCGATACATCAAGGTCTCTTAGTTTTTGGTTGCTTTATTGGGGTTTTGTTCATGTATTCTTTTTATCAAGATACGCTGCAAAAGCTGGAATATCAATACCTGATTTTTAATGTGTATTTAGCGATGGAAATAAAACAGGCGGGAGCTAGTTAGTAATTCCATGCTCCCGCCTGTTTTTTATGAAAAGACTTTTAGAATTAAGGTAATGTTGCCGCACAATCGATATTTTGTCCTGAGATTACTGGGACTCCTTGAGGAACAACGGCTAGGATGTTCAAAACGTTCGTCCCATTGTTGCAAGAAATATTGTAATACCATTCATTAGAGAAATTTGATGATGCATCCACATTATTCAAACCAACTAAGCCATTGTCAAAAGTTTTGTTATTTAGAAAGTGGTTTGAAGGCGCACCAGAATTAAGGGTAATGCCATTGCCGCTATTGTTGGATACTTGGTTATCAGTTATGAAATTTGCAGTAGCTCCAGGTCTAAGAATAATACCATCGCCACCATTGTAGGATATTGAGTTACCCATTATGGTACTTGCAAACGCTTCAACGCCGAGAAAAATACCATTGCCAGGATTCGTGGTTATCTGCGAGTTAATTATTGAAGTCCCAATATTTTCATGGAATAAAGCTATAGCGTTCGGTCCGCAATTTGAAATATTGCAATCAATAATGGAGACATTATTTGTTGTATCTATGATTACTCCATTTACCAAACCATTGCTCATAAGGCAATTTTTAAAGGTGATTCCCTGAACGGGGCCACCAGCTGCTCCAGTAATAATAACAGGCGTACTTGCTGGATTATCGCTCGGAGAAGTAAAAATGCAATTTGAAAACTCGCAGTTTGTAATCTCGTTTAATAAGCCCATTTGCAGAGCAATTGTATTGCCGTTTGTACTGCTCGCTGTTGGAGTAATATTGATTACCACATTATCTACTAAGAAACCGTTGGCGCCAAGAATGTTTAATCCCACGAAACTTTCTATATTGGAAGCTAAACTATTCAAACTACAATTTCTCATAATGCCATTTATGCTTCCATAAGGAGTGGCGTTGCAGCCGCCGAGTTCGATTAGGATTCCAGGAACAAACATTGGATCATTCATTACTGCTGTGATATTTTCAATCAGCACTGCATCGGTGTCAAAAATCCCAAGCATACCGTTGAATAAATTGCAGTTGCGAACAGTAACATTCAGGCAGCTATCTCCCTGCTCAAATGTTCCTACAAACAATGGAGTACTAGCCCAACTAAACGCAAAATCTGCATCGATTGTTACGTTTTGAATAGTAGCGTTTTTTACATACGTTGCATAAATTGCTGTAAATGGATAATAGTGGTCAAACGGTGATAGATCATTATACGCAACATTATGCTCTCGAACATATACTCCATCAATAAGTATCCCATTAGAATGGTCTGCATTAATACACCAGTTTACATCAGTGAATGATGAATTTGAAATGGTAACATTAGAAGAATCTTTTACATTAATACCAATATTTAATTCGTTAATTTCAGTTACAGGTCTTAGAGTACCGACCATTTGAGCATTTAATATCGTGGTCTTAGAATTAACCCCTTCTACTAAAATACCGCCAAGAGAATTTGGATTAGTAAGTGTAAGAGTGGCATTGCAAAATTCAATCGTTACATTATCAACCGTTGAAGGAACAGTAATTGCATAGCCGGCACCAGCCCAAGTCAAATCAGTTTGAACGAGATAATGGCCATTTGCAGGAACCACAAATGGAACTGATGTGATAGGGTAGACAGGCGCATGAAACCGGAGCGAGAGTTGGGTTACAACATTTTCTGGTATCAAGCTCCGCTGATTTGGTTAGGCAGAAATTAGCATATATCTTTTGGCCTGCAGCCCTTGCATTGGCGCTGCTCCAGGTTTTTGTGCGCTCGGTTGCGCTTCTGCAACAGCTGGTTTGGCCGGCTTTGCTGAACCGGCATTTTGTGCTGCAGTAGGTTTTTGCGCAGAAGATTGGTTGTGCGTACCACCAGTTGCACCGAGGGTACCAGGCTTCACTGGCGATACCGGTGTTGCTTGTATAAGGCCAGGGGTTAATAAGCACAATGCAATTGCGTATGAAATCTGTTTCATACATTCTCCTTTAAAAAATTTTTAGAATTACTGACTTTTATAAGACTATTTTTTTTTTTTACATCGCAAGATTTTTAAAAATATTCTAATTGTGTGTGTAAAATAAGGGGTTTTTATGGTTGCAATACTATTTCTTCATCAACAATAGAGTTTGCAGGGTTAGATTCAATAGCTGCAAGAATGCTATTGTAATTACTTGGCAAGGAGATTTCTGCGTATTTTTCTAATAAATAATCATGCTCGTTTTGATCAGTTATTATATCATCCGTATGTGGCACTGAGTCGGGTTTGCGTTTAACTGATTTTTTTTTAAGATGATGTATTTTTTCCGTGTGCCATTTCATATTCCCAAATCGTTTTTTACTAAAAATTGCTGCATTGAGTATTGCTAATGTTTCTGCGGTGAGGGCCGAAGGTAAGAATCCTGCGGCTTTTTCATGCTTTTTGGTGACATGAACTTGGCCTTTAGCATCATTAAAGAGTGGTTCGCGGCAGATTGAACATAGAAACGGCCGTTGATCGGTATGCTCATCAAATCGGTGTTTTTGCACATCAGAAATTGATGGCCCTTCATGGGGGCACCTATCGATATTGCACAGATATGAAGAAATTCTTTCTTTGTGAATGGCGCGTACTCGATTATTATCGTTAGTATTATCGAGATCGATGTTAAAAATGTTTGCCCTCGAGTCAAATTCAGGATAAGGCGTGAGTTTAACTAATAATTCATTAAGATCGGGATGTGCCAGAGGCCTTTCTTCTTGTGTGGTATGTCCATCGCATGCTCCATGGAATTTATTGCAATGATCCCTTTTGCTTTTTTCACTGTTAAAAAGTGTATCGCATATTGTGCATCGGTGAAGAATTGCCGCTGCTTCGTAAAAAAATATTTGCTTGAATGGCGTGTTTAAGATGGTATTTGTTTCATTAGAGAGTGCTACTTCAAGTAATTCTACATTTTGGTTTTTATGTTTCAAATCTAAATGTCTTTTTACGTTATTGGCCAGCAGCTTCACCTTGCAAGCGCAACATTCATAAGGCCGCTGTTTGACATGTGAATATCTATGCCTTTTTGTGTGCCCTTGATTAGGAGATGAAAAAGGACAACCATCAATATTGCACTGATAGTATATTTTATAAGGATCCATAGGACTGCTTGAGAACATTATAGTTGATAAGGCGATGAAAATAATTCTTTTAAAATGCATGGCTATTTCTTTTATGTTATATCTGAGATTCTTTAATCGTGAGTTCATTGTGGTTTGATTCTGAGATGCAGTCTTGTGATGCTATCATCTCTTGCGCAATGATACCATTGGTGATATCTGTTTTTCTTTTTTTAGGGCGATAAATTTTTTCTGTATGCCATTTGATATTTCCAGATTCAGGCTCTTGCTTTTTCATGGTGGTTATTGCTGAATTAAGTACCGCTAATGTTTCCAAGCTGAGAGGGGAAGGCAAAAGTTTTGCAGTTTTTTCATGCTTTTTTGTGATATGCACGTGGCCTTCAGCATCATCAAAGAGTGGTGTATTGCATTCAGAACACATACAAGGGCGCTGATTTGTATGTTCAAATCGATGCCTTTGTACATCAGAAGTCGTTGATCCTTCAAAATTACATCCCTTGAAGTTGCATAGGTATTTATAGGTTATTTTTTTGTAATCAAAATAGATTTTATCTTTGCTGGTACCGGTGTCTTTGATTTCGCACGTACCCAGTTGAGAGTCTAACTCTGAAAAAGAGTTAAGTTGAGTCAAAGCATTGGTAAGTTCTGCTTCTGGTAATGAAAGAAGGTTAATTACTTGCTGACTGCCCGGCATTTCTTTTTGTGTATTATTTCTACTAATAGTGCTATGAAATCTTTGATTGTGTTCATTAATTTTTTTTTCAGTATTGAAAATTTTATCGCATACGGTGCATTGAAGCCTACTTGCAGCCGCCTCTTGAAAAGGGATATACCGTATCGGCGCGTTTAAAATTTTACGTGTTTCATCAGAAAGTTCGGTTTCGATAAATTCGGCCTTTGCGTTCTTATGTGAGTTCAAATGTCTTGCTGAATTAGCTTTATATATTTGGGTATTGCAGACAGAGCATTCAACGGGCCGCTGATTAGTATGGATAAATCTATGTTTTTTAATTTGGGACAGGGCTGGAAATATGGCGGGGCAACCATCAATATTACATTGATAGTATATTTTATAGGGATCCATGGGGCTGCATGAGAATACGATAGACAATAAGAGCATGAAAATAATTCTTTTAAAATGCATGCTTATCCTAGCCTTGATCGGCGCCGCTGGTAGTAGTTGGGTTGACGGCAAAAGCTTATTTTTTCTATAGTTATTCTATTACTATAAATAATTTAGTTAATTTTTTAAGCTTTGCCTAATCATTAGACTAAGATGGTTCTTGGGATTTGAGTATCCACAACCCAGGATGCTTGTTCCATTTCTGGTGCATTAAACGGTTTGGCCATTAAAGAAAGATTGTTGCCAACAAAAGCTTCTTGTTTAAAACCAAATTTTTCATAGAGCTTGATTGCAGGAGCGTTATGATTAAAAACATACAGCTCAAGCCCTTGAGCATTTCTTTGTTGAGCAAGTTCTTGTGCAGTAGAAAGCAGTTTATATCCTATGCCTTTGTTTCTAAATTGAGATCCGACAGCCAGAAGCTCAACGTGTCCATAATATCCGTGAACAAAGGTCATTACTCCTGCAACTTGCCCATTAATGCGTGCTACCTTGATGATGGTTTTTTTCCCAAATCGGTTGCATGAATTTTGGTGTACAAATAATTTCTGCATCATTTCTTCATCAAAGGGTCCACCTAGGGTTGCCGATCCCTCGTTTACAATATTTTTAACTGCTTGAAAATCGCGAGCAACATCGTAATCAACAATTTCTAGTGTTTGATTAGTGAGATTTTCATATGCTAATTGCGCAGAAATGAATGGTTTTTGTAGATCTGCTTGTGCAGAAAAAGAGAGAACTAATAATGAACCAAATAATAATTGCTTGTTAAAATAATGTGCCATGATTTAACCTCCGAAATATTAATCTAATGGTACATTATTTATTGTATAGAAATGCATGAAATAAGCAATATTAAGCAATAAAAAATTGACAAACAGAAACAATCTGTGCTAATTCAGGAATATACAGAAGAGATTAACTTTTGCACGTGACGTATTGAGTTTCTCTGATTGTCAATTTTGGCCAATCTTTCTTTCTTCATATTTTTTTTGGATTGCCTCAAGAACTGCTTGTGGCCGATCATAAATTCCTTCTAAATCAAATTTTTCATAAACCTGTCCGTTTGCTTTTTTTCGGTCTTGTGCAGCATGAAGATAGAGAAAATATCGTGCTTCTATTTTGCCCGAAGGATACCTTATGCAACGAAGTTGATCATTATCTTTATGGGTTGCGGTATATTGGGTGATTCCGTTCTCAGTTGCGCATTCTAATGCAACAACATTTTTCATTATCGCAATCAATAAAAGCTCCTCAGGATTTATTTTAGGATTTTTATTCATTGCGTTTATAGTGCTGTAAATGCATAAGATAATAATACCTATTGCCTGCTGAGTTTTCATGTAAATCCTTATTATTAGGCTATTTTCTTTGAAAATAATAAATGGCTTGGGAATGTATTTTTTACTGCAAATCCTAAGTGTCTATAAAATTGAATCGCCGGGCTATTAGTGGTATAGACATATAATTGTATATACTTGCACCCAATACGCATGAACCAATCCTGCACATAGTTTATCAGTTTTTTGCCGTAACCTAAGCCTTTATGCTGAGCATCAATTGCTAATAATTCAATATCGCCCGTATCCTTGCTTGATTGATAGTAGGTGATAAAACCAATAACGGTCGAATTCTCTTTAAGCACACTAATAATTAAGGATTGATGGCGCTTCATAAGATTGCCGGGTCTTTGTGTTTTAAAAATCACCTCTACCAAATCAGCATCATACTGCGGCATCCAAAATAATGAGGACCACTCCTTTTTAAGTATTGCTTCAATTGCGTGCATATCAGTTTGATAATTAAAGGAGGTTATTACTGGGCTGGCGCCACTATTGTTGATTAAGAAAAAAGAAAATAGCAAGAATTGAAGTCTGCAATATTTCATATGTCTCCATTCGGCCCTGCAGGCCTCTATCGACACGAACGGGTATAAGTGTTTATTTTTGCTTTTTTTATACTATCAGCTACGCTTTCTAATGCAATCTCTTTCTTATTTGATTTAAATTACGAGGTTTTAACATGGTTGCTATCCGTTTAGTGTTACTCACCGTTTTAGTTTCTCAACCTGTTCATGCGGCGTATTATCAGCCTTCTTATGGTGACGTTCCGCGTTCTATTCGTTACCAATCATCATATAATGGTGTGCCAGAGGTGGCACAAGTTGCAATAGGAGTTGGCTGTTTAGCCGCGATTGGGTATGGCCTGTATAAATTTTGTGATTGGCTCTTTACTCCCTCAGATGAAAAAGTATTCCAAAAAGGTTTGGATGCGGTGCAATATGCGCACGCTTGTCATGATGGCATAATCGGATTTATGGAATTTCATTACTCGGCAATTCCAGACAGCCACAAAGATCAGAAAAAATTAATCCAAGATATTAATGAATCGTTGCTCTATGATTTTGCAATTTCATATAAAAAAGATTCGTCAATTGATAGTATTTTAGTCAATATGGCAAACTCGATTTCTTCTTTACAGTCGGCCCATGCCTCATTGGCTGATCGCATTAAAAAGTTGCGCAAAACTGATAGCAATCCGACTATGATTGCCACCATGCAACAATTAGATCAGGAAATTGTTGGGCTTTTGTGTAAATTAGAATTTGTTCATGACTATTTTACTCATCATAGAAGCTATTATTCATTGTTTGAGCTTGAATCACGGTTAATGCGCGCATATGAATTTGAGTTAAGTGCAGTTAATCAAAATTCTGTCTATGTCAAAGATGCCGTTCGTGCAAGTGTGATGCGTCATGCATCTGCTCGCGCTGGTTATCCCTATATGCATTATGTTGATCGCGTGCAAGCAGATTGCAATGCATTAGGCGGGGCAATTAACAGCCTTGCGTATCATTATGCCAATCGTATTGGCGCTGCAGGATCATTGTTGCAAAATTTAAAAATAGTTCACACAATTGTTGTTGCTGAAGATGCGTATCATCAGGAGTTGCGCGATTATAAAAAAGAACAATTAGAAAAACAGCGCATTGAAGTAGAGCGTGCCAAAGCAGCAACTGCTGCAGCGCAAGCATCTGCAATGCAGCAACAAGCATGGGAAATGCAAAAGCAAAACCAGTTGCATGCCCAGCAAATTCGCGTAGATGCTGAGCGGAATGCAATTTTAGCCACGCAAACAATAGTGAATGCGCTCAATCCACAACCACAGGTTAATGTATACGTATAATGATTCGCGAAAACCAAAAATTCACGATTTACTTTGGTGATAATCGCGATGCTATTAGCAAATCGCTTGATTGTGTTGCGGCAAGCACCCCTTTGATTGCGCATAAGAAATTTGCTCCAATTTTTAAAAAAATTGGGGTTGATAATCTTGCCTTTTTGAATCAAGCGCATGGCATTGATGGCACGATTGTGCGCAATCAGATTCCCGCATTTGATATCGATGGAGATTATTTAATTACGCGCGAGCCCAACATTGGCATTGGTGTGATGACGGCAGATTGTTTGCCTATAATACTCTATGATCAAAAAAATCATGCGGCAGCAATTGTGCATGCTGGTTGGCGCGGTACCGTTTCGCGTATTGTGCAAGAAGTAATTAGGAGAATGCGCCGAGAGTTTGGTGCTGAAAATAAAGATTTGCAAGTTTTTTTTGGTCCAAGTGCCAAGGCATGCTGCTATCAGGTGGCTGCTGAATTTAAAGAAAAATGGTTCGATACGATGCCTTCGGCATCACTCACCATGTGTAATTACACACATCCTGAGTGCGAGCAAGGCGAGCGTATCGAAGGATCAAGTGTATTTATTATGCGAGACAACAAGCTGTATTTTGATTTGGCCAAATTGAATGCTTTTCAGTTGCAAGAAATGGGAATACCTGAATCGGCTCTTTCATATGAATACAATTCTTGCACGATTTGCGATCATCGATTTTATTCCTATCGCAGGCAGGGAGAGTTGGCTGGTAGACAGATGAGCATTATCAGTTTGAATTATTGATATATTTCTGATGATTCAAGCGCTCTTATAAGCCTTTTGCTAGCACATATGCTTTTTGGTATACTGCAAAACAATGATTGCTTCTTATTCTACTGCGCCAAAAAATAATGTAGCTTAAACCTAGGATAGGTGAGCAGTAGAACCCTTCGCGCTTCAATAGGAGCGAAGTAGGGTCGGCTTCAAAGATTTTATTACTGAGGAAATGCATTATGATAGCACGTATTTTGGCCATGATTATGGGCACTAATAATGCGCGGCAGTTGCGCAAAATTCAACCCATTGTTGATAAGATTAATGCACTTGAGCCTGCCATAAGTGCTTTAAGTGATGAATCACTTGCCAATAAAACTGTTTTATTAAAAGAACGGCTTGCAAAAGGAGAAACGCTTGATGATATTTTGCCTGAAGCATTTGCTGTGGTGCGTGAAGCCTCAAAACGCAAAATTGGCCAACGCCATTATGATGTGCAGTTTATTGGTGGTATTGTTCTCCATCAAGGAAAAATTTCTGAAATGAAAACTGGTGAAGGTAAAACGCTCACCGCAACACTTACCTCTCTATTTAAATGCGCTTGCGGGCAAAGGCGCACACTGGTAACGGTGAATGATTATTTGGCTCGCCGTGACTCTGAATGGATGGCGCCCATTTTTACATCTCTTGGGATTAACCGTTGGCTGCTTGCAAAATCATATGCATGATCAAGAGCGTAAAGAAGCATATGCATGCGATGTTCTGTATGCAACCAATAATGAGCTTGGGTTTGATTATTTGCGCGATAATATGAAATTCCGTCTGGAGGATTATGTGCAACGCGAACTTTCATTATGCAATTGTGGATGAAGTTGACTCGATTTTAATTGATGAAGCGCGTACGCCACTCATTATTTCTGGTTCTTCTGGTGAAAGCAGTCAGCTCTATGCAGACTGCCGATAAAGTGGTACGCCGTCTTGGTCAAAGGGCAAGATTATGAAGTTGATGAAAAACAACGCAGCGTGCAACTTACTGAAAGCGGTAATGATAAGGTTGAACAAGCGCTTGGATGTGACAAATCTTTATGCTGTTGAAAATCTTAACTTATTGCATCATATTAATCAAGCATTGCGTGCACATGCGTTATTTAAACGCGATGTTGATTATGTGGTAAAAGATGGCGAAGTTCTGATTGTTGATGAATTTACCGGACGTATTTTACCGGGCCGCCGTTATAGCGATGGCTTGCATCAAGCACTAGAAGCAAAAGAAGGGGTGGAAATTGAACGAGAAACGCAAACGCTTGCTGCCATCACCTTGCAAAATTATTTTAGATTATATAAAAAACTTGCGGGTATGACCGGTACGGCAGCAACCGAAGCGGAAGAATTTTATCGCATCTATCATCTTGATGTGGTATCTGTTCCTACCAATAAAAAGATGATTCGTGATGATAAAGCTGATCTTATTTTCTTAACCAAAAATGCAAAATATAAAGCAATTGTTGCTGATGTAAAAGAGCGGCATGAAAAAGGACAACCGGTTCTTATTGGTACCATTGCAATTGAAACCTCAGAACTGATTAGCGATGTTTTGACGGCAAATGGTGTTCCGCATGATGTACTTAATGCAAAACATCACCAACGCGAAGCAGAAATTGTTGAGCATGCGGGTGAATTCGGGCAGAGTAACTATTGCAACCAATATGGCAGGCCGTGGAACCGATATTAAATTAACTCCTGAATCAGTAGACAGCGGGCGGATTATATATTTTAGGAACTGAGCGCCATGAAAGTCGCCGTATTGATAATCAGTTGCGTGGACGTTCAGGCCGTCAAGGCGATCCGGGTGAATCACGTTTTTATATTTCTCTTGAAGATGATTTAATTCGTATTTTTGCGGGTGATAATCTTAAGAAGAATATGGAACGTTTTGGTATGAAAGAAGATGAAATTATTGAATCTTCTTTTATTTCAAAAACCATTGAACGGGTGCAAGAACGGGTTGAAAAACAAAACTTTGATATTCGTAAGCATCTTGCTTGAATATGATGATGTATTAAATCAGCAGCGAATTGTGGTGTATCGCATTCGCCGTGATGTGCTTGAAGGTGAAGCGAACATATTTTTGAACTGGTGCGCGATATGATTCTTAAAACCGTTGAAGATGTGGTTTCGCGCCATTGCCCTGCTCGTGCTATTACCGCTGAGCAAGTGCAAGCATTTATTACTGAAATTGCATTATTAACCGGCCATTAAAACCGGCTGATTTTGAAAGACTGATAACTTTCAGCTATGAGAAATCGCGAAGATTTTGAAACTGATCTAGGCAAATTTATTCTCGCATCGGTATGAAGCGTATCGCTCAGCGCCAAAATCAAGAAATTATTCAGAATGCTGAAAAATGGCTTATGCTTGAAACAATCGATCAAGCATGGAAGCAGCATATGCTCAATCTTGATCATTTGAAAGAAGGTATCAGTTTGCGCTCGTATAGCCAAAAGAATCCACTCATTGAATATAAGCGTGAAGCATTTGCCATGTTCCAAGAGGTGATGCAAGATATCCAGCGCATGACGGTGCATCATATCTTCCACTTGAATACTGAACGCTTTGATCAGCATGAGCTTGAGAAAAAACGTGAACGCGAACTTGATCAAATTAATTTGCTCTCGGGCCATGGTAGCGCTGAAGGAGATGGAACTTCCGCTCCTCGCGAACAGGCGCGCTCAGAAAATACCACCGGACGCAATGAATTATGCCCGTGTGGTTCTGGCAAAAAGTTCAAAAAATGCCATGGGGCAGGAAAATAAGAACGAACGGGTGTTTAAGACTTTTTTAGCTCATTAAGCTGCTTCTGAGTCTTTTCCAGCTGTTTCTTGAGCTCTTCAAGCTCAGTTTGATACTTTTGTTTTAATTTTCGTATTTCTTTATTTTTCTCTTTTTCAGCTTGAAAGGCTTCATCAACTTCAGATTTGAGTTGATATCTCAGCATTTCTTCTTCTTTTGTTTTTTCTGTTCGATATTTTTTTTCAAATTCTTCCATTTGATTTTTGTAGTGTTGTTCAAGTTTTTTTAATTCCAAAACTTTTTGGTTCTTGTATTGTTCATCAAGTTTTCTTAATTCCAGAATCTTTTGAGTTTCTTGCTGCTGTCTTGTATGTAACTCTGCACGCTGTTTTGCTTCAGCCTCTTCTTGGCGCGCTTTGGCTAATTCTGCTGAAAGCTCTAGAGCATATGCCCTTCTGCCCCCTTGCTCAATTTGTTTCAGATGGGCTTGAGCATCATCAAATTTTTTTGCTTTGAGCGCTTTATCAAATTCGGCTTTCACTTTTTGAAGTTGTACCGGTGATAATTGTTGAGCATGCGTAGATGGCATTGTAAATAGTAGCAATAAGATTAATATTTTTTTGTTCATAAATTTCTCTCCTTTAACGTGAGTTATTTTCTAATTTGTTACATAAATCGGCCGTATGGATTCGATACACTCGCTTCGCTCGCTACTCACCACGAACGGCCTTAACATACATTTGAATTAATTTCTTTTTCATCCTGAGGAGTGCCAAAGGCACGTCACGAAGGGCTAAAATGCGAATCCAAATTTACCCCAGGCCATCCAACGGTTTAAACCGACATTATCCGGTGAAAATTCATATGAGCCGCCAACTGCAATAAACATTGGCATGTTGCAACTGCTGTTCCATTGAAATGCAAATGATCCATACACCGTATGAGTAAGGGTTGCTGGATGAGCTGCGGAATCTAAATCAAGATCCGCATCGGTAATGATATTATCAGCATAGTTGGCAACTGCTGAGCCGGTGCAATTATTTGCAAAATCACTATCAATCATTTCAAATGGGGCTGTTTGGCCGCCGCCTACAGCGATCGCTTTGAGTGCGATTCCAGTCGGAAATGGACATGCAAGTTTTATGCATTCGGCCTGGCGAGCAAAAAAGTTATATCCAACTTCAAATTCATAGCAGGTGGTATCAAGGATAAATGCAGCATTAAACATGCGATAATAGCCCGGCTTTACTTTAAGGTCTTGCGTGAGAAGATCGATTCCAGGCGTATGTAATGTGAGTGCAAATGCCGGATCGCTTACCACATTAGCCGCAGCAAGTTCGGCTTGTGCCTGATTCACATAAAATTGCATGTACCGGCTCCATGGTTTGAATTTTAAATCAAGTGAGCGCCGTTCTTTTCTTTCAAAAAAGTCACTGATACTAAAATCGAATTCCCCTGAAAGAATCATATCTCCGCATGAATTTTGCCAAATTTCGAGTCCAAATGTGCTTCCTAATACAAATCCCCAATGATGATTGTGACCAACAATTGGCTCAAAAACATTGACTCCCTTTGGAGCATTTCCACCAGGAATAATAACTCCAAAAAATGAATCAAGATGTACATCATCACGATTAACGGTTTCGTATCCAATGCGGATCGTGACATCCCCAACTTTTGTGATTTTATGGCATTTATTTCTGCAATTGTTATCAATTCTGCCAAAACACCAGCCTGGTTGCCTAAATGCCTCGACAACTGATCCAACCGGTTGCAATGCTTGCATTGGATCTAAGCTGCAGTCAGTATCATTGCAGGGATTCGGGCAGGTGCCAGGGCATGAAGGAACTAGTGGAGTTACGGCCGGTCTATTGAGCGGCCCCCCGCCATCATTTTGTATGGTCTCTATGAGCTTGATCTGATTATGGACTCGCACAATAGGTCCTGAAATACTAAACCAAAAACTATTACCGTTGCAGCGGGTATATAAACGTTGTTGGTAATTTATTCCAACTCCCACATAGCTATGCATCGGTTTAAATTCAACAGTACTTTCAAAGGTCCCATTTTTAGTATAAATATTCAGATAATTGGCCAGCACTTGGGTGCCGGGCAATTTTTGTTCGCTTACCGTTATAGTATTACTGCAAAATGGCATGAAAAATCGTGCGATCGCATCATTATGGGTTGATTTTCCACCCAGTACGGTTGCTTGAATGGTGCCACACCATCCATTGGTAATTGATTTATAAAAGTCACGATTATGCGCAAGATATTCGGGCGAGTTAATCGTAAAAATGGGCCGGATTGAAAAGAATGTTTGGCTTGTTGCGCGGCAGTCGCACGTTGATTGTTGGCATGTTGTTTGTGGGCACGTTCTGCAGTCTGCCTTGGCTGTGGTTGCCAAGGATAGGTTGGCTATTAGTATGAATAACGCTATGAATATTTTTTTCATAAGGACTCCCCCTTACACTGAATAAGAATTCTACTTACTTCCTAACAGGTATGGGCAGAGAGAGTCAATGATTCTCTTTTCATCGTGAGTAGGAAAATAATTAAATTTGTGCAATATTTATGTATTGTATATTAACATTGCAGAATACAACTAAAGGCATGTATGTTGCGCGTAAAAGGCACTAACGATTTTCTAGATCTCACGCTCTATAATTTTGTAATCGATCAGATTCGCAAGCATCTGGGAATTTACTGTTTTAATCAAATCGAAACTCCGATTTTAGAGCATGTGGAATTATTCAAGCGCACGCTCGGACTGAATACCGACGTGGTAAGCAAAGAAATGTTTTTAATTCAATTGCACACGCAGCAAAGTGAAGATGAAACACTCTGCCTTCGCCCAGAGCTTACTGCTCCGATTGTTCGTGCCTTTATTGATAATGGCATTCAAACAACACCTTGGAAAGTATTTACCATCGGTCCATGCTTTCGGTATGAGCGGCCTCAAAAAGGAAGATTTCGAGAATTTCATCAAGTAAGTATAGAAGTGATTGGCTCGGCTTCTGTTGAACAAGATGTGCAGATGATCAAAATGCTCGATAGATTGTTTCATGAAACGTTACGATTTAATAATTATGCCTTGCTTATCAATTATTTAGGGTGCCCGGCTGATCGAGCCGCTTTTAAAGAGGTATTGAAAAAATTTCTTGATGCGCAGACCGGTTTATGCGCGGATTGTATGGTGCGCAAAGAGAAAAATATCATGCGTATCTTTGATTGCAAAATCCAAACGTGCCAAAAAATTTATGAAAATGCACCGCACATTACCGACCACTTGGACAAAGCCTGCAAGGCAGAATGGGAAAAACTGCAGCATGATCTGGAGCTTCTTTCAGTCACCTTTGCCGTGCAACCTAAATTAGTGCGCGGGTTAGATTATTACAATAAAACTGTTTTTGAGTTTGTAAGTGCTGGCCTGGGTGCGCAAAGCGCGTTTTGTGGTGGCGGGCGTTATGATCAATTGATTACTCAAATTGGTGGCAAAACCGATCAACAATCAATTGGTGCGGCAATTGGTATTGAACGTTTGCTCATGCTGCTCGAGCCCTATAAAGATTCTTTAGCATTACCACATCCGCCAAAATTGCATGCGATTTTACCATTGGGCCCCGCGCAACAAACGCTTGCGCTTTTGCTTGCTGATGAACTGCAAGCTATTGGGCTATCCACAGAAGTATTTCTCGAGGGAGCATCAATTAAGAGTATGATGAACCGTGCCAATAAACTTGGTGCTGCGTACGCTTTAATTCTTGGTGATGAAGAACAACAAAAAAACCAAGTGACAGTAAAAAATATGATCACTGGCGCCCAAGAAACAATTGCGCAAGCACAGTTGGTGGCCTATTTACAAAAATAATTCTAACATTCCATTTGGCTTTGAGAATTTTGTTTTTCGGTTAATTGTTGAGCATTATGCATCTGCGTATATACCATGAGCTTGCTTACTATAGCTTTGTATTGGGATGATTTAGCAATATTCTCATTGTTTGAGTCAATAACATATACAGAAGCATTTTTTTCAGCATCGCTTCGCATTGTGACTAAAAAAGCATGGTTCGGGTACCGGCAGATAAAATGTGCGAGTCCAAACGGTTTTTTTAGTTTCGAAAGCTGATATTCAAGTTCGGATGATTGATCAATGTCTACCGTGCATTGGCTAAGTGGGATCATCGAGCTTCCACAATATTTTATAAAATCATGGGAATATGCAAGAGGATTACTTGATGATGCATCTTCATCGTGCAGCACGGTTAATTTTTTTCCGTCATCTTCAAGGAATGTTGTTAAAATTTTTCCATAGAGCTTGCGAACTTTCAATGAACATATTCCCGGGATGAAACACATATCAACTCCTTTGGCTTGATCCCAAGATTTCCGCTCTGAATTCAAGTAGTCTTTAACTTGCAGATAAATACTATTCATCATCCCCTTATTCAGGAGAAGTTCTTTTATGCTCTCATCAAAGTTTAAACCTTTTTGTGATCTCTTATTTGCAATTTCAATGCATCGAGCATGAAAGAGGGTTCGATATGCGCAACTAAATGTATCATTTTGTTCTAAGAGGGCGCGCAATTGATGAACTGATTTTTGTTCAAACTCGGGCTCTAGTTTAAGATGGAGCTTTTCTGATGCCAGTTTTTTGTGAGCAAGCACCAGAGTTTCACGGGGGGCTGTTGCTGCTGGTGGCTTCATTGCAATCGAAGTAATACCGCTGAGCAAGCAGCTAAAAAATAGCATTGTATAGTGATTGATCATTCTACTATCCATTGGAATCTTCAGAACAAGGTAATACAAAAAATATTTTTTTTGCCAATAAAATTATGGCTAATGCTTAAAAATTCTTTTAGATACTGAATAATGTAACCAAATAATCTCTAAAAATATAGAAAAAAAACACGGTAAAAAGGATACCGTCAAAACGATCTAGAAATCCGCCATGGCCCGGTAAAAGGGTGCCAGAATCTTTAATGCCAGCTCTGCGCTTGAGAAAAGATTCAAAGAGATCGCCAATGAGTGAAAGAATACAGACGAATAATGAGAAAATAATAATAAACCACCAGGAAGCGGTTTTATTCAGCTCCCAAAGAACCAAATAGAGGCCAATAATCGCAAAGATCCAGCCGCCTATTGCTCCTTCCCAGGTTTTACCGGGACTTATCGAAGGTGCCAGTTTGTGAAATCCAATGGCATTCCCAACAAAATATGATCCGGTATCAAAGCTAAACACAATAATGAATAAAATAAATAATAGAGAATGGTATATAGGGTTTTGATTCATCGTGATCAGTAATGCAAAAGGCAAGATGGGATAGAATGGCATGATGAGCCAATAAGAAAGCTTGTTAATATTAAAAAAGTTCTTCCACTCAAAAATTATAATCAATACAAGAATGAGGGCCAGAACAAATGAAAAATAAATAGGAGGGAGGTACGCAAAGAGTGTCCAAAAAACAATACCTAAGCTGAGCCCGGTGATTAATCGCTTGGCAAAGGCAGTAAGGCCTTGCTTAGAAAAAAGGGTCACCATGTGCAGTCACCTTCATTAAAGGCATTTTGAATATAGCTTAGTTCTAAATTATTTTCTGTTCCTTGCAGGAGCGCTACATCAAAGCGATAGGAGCGCTCTTGCCAACCATTTCTGGCAATATATTCTTTTGCGACTCTAATTATTTTGCGTTGTTTACCTGGTGTAATAACATCGGACAAATCAAAATAATTATGTTGCCGCATCTTTACTTCTACAAATACCAATAAATCATGCGTACTTGCAATAATATCTATTTCTCCGTGCCTTTTGCGGTAGTTCTGCTCGATAATCGCAAATCCATTTTGCAATAAATAATGAGCGGTCTTTTGTTCAGCTTCTCTGCCAAGGTGTGATCGAAAATGCATTATGTTTTTCAAAGGTTAAGGGTGATTTGTTTGTAAAATAACTTTAGTTTGTACGCATCCTGCGTGCCTCCGGCAGGAGGCGTATCCAGCTTTCGTAGCCTTCTTCGATATACTCAAGCACGTCTTGCATCATACTTCGGCGGAGTATGCTCGAAGGATTGATCAAGCTGGCCCGTCCTTCGATACGCTGCTGGTAGCAGCTACTCAGGATGTGTGCCATTTGATCTAGCTTTACAAATCATGCAGCACTTATTTTGCGCGTGTCCTGCGCAATAGTTGCCGATTCTTTTGGTAATACAGTCCTTGCAATATCATGGTGCGCAAGTTGCGTGCGTATTTCATCAGGTACTAATGCTAATCGTTTGGTAATATCGCTATCCGGAAATCTATCAACCAGTTGTAGTTGTGTTTGCCAAACTTTGACCTGATCATTTTGGGCCTGAGCAAATTGAATGGTCATTTCTAATACTTTCGGCTGAGTATCTGGAAGTTTGGGCGCATGGTCTTTGCTAATCATATCCAATCTTTTTTGCGCGGCTTTAAAATTGTTGCGCTTTAAATGAAAGTTAAAAATATTAGTATCACTGGCCAATAATTTTTCCCGGCATTCAGTTGCGAGTTTCGTGACTGCTGGTAAGAATTCGGATTTGCTATGATCAGTAATGAATTGATCAGCGAGTACGAGCACTTCTTGTGTTTTGGTTTGATCGCGATCAGGCTCTAACGGTGAGTTTAAACCCACATTCAACAGCTTTATAATGCGCGTAATCGCAGCGCGCGGCACCGGGATACAATAAGATAAATTCATTATAAGCGCGTTCGGCTTTTGTCCATTCTTCTTGTTGATAATAAAGATCTGCCATCTGCAGTAAGATTTCGCGAATTTGTTCATGATCGGTGCTTACCATTCTCAAGGCATCAAGATATTTAAGTGCGGTTGCAAAATCTTTGGCTTTTAATGCGGCTTCTAGGCCTTTTTTAAGTTCGGGCAATGGTTTTTCTGCTAATGGATTTTTGCGAGGTTTTTTCTTGTTCTCTTTCTCTTGAAATTGAGGTTTGTTTTGGCCAAATCCCATCGGGCCCATTGCGACGGAATAGGAGCCAAGGGAAAGGAAAATCGCTAAAACTATAAGGCGTATACAAAAGGTCATAAAGTTTCCGTGGCAAATATGCTATAAAAGACGTAGTATACTAAATATCATACTAGAAATATGATAAATGAAAATAACCCTTCGATACGCTCACTGCGTTTCGCACTCAAGGGCGAGCGGTTTTATTCCCCGTTCATGGTGAGTGATTGCGAAAGCAATCGTATCGAACCATACTAGAAATATGATAAAAGAGAACGTCCTACCAATAGGGGTCTTACATGATCACAAAAAGTATTGTTGATATTCTCCTTGAAAAACAGATTATCACCAATGCCCAGGCGCTTGAATGTAAAGCCTTGGCCGAAGAAAGTGGCAAGAGCGTAGAGCAGTGCTTGTTAGAAAAAAATTATATAACTCCTGAAAATCTCGCCAAAGCGGTCGCTGAAAGAGCCGGTCTTGCCATTAGTAGAAAAAGTGACTGATGCCATGGCAGATTTGACTATTTTGGCCAAAATTCCCCTCAAATTCTTACGGGATAATATCGTGATTCCCGTTATGGTTGATAATCAACTTACTATTCTGACTGCTAATCCCAATCAATTTCCACCTCTTGATGAAATTAACATGCTCTTGGGGGGCAATGCCCGAGTATGCGGTTGCTACTGAAAAAATGATCATTGATGCCATTAATCGCTACTATCCTCTTGAGGGTAGCAAGCAGATGATTGCCGCCTTTGAAAAAGAGGAAGAGCTAGGGCCAGAAGAGGTTGATTTTGGTGCCATTGAAGAAAAAGATATTATGGCCATGGCCTCCGAAGCGCCTATTATTAAATTGGTTAATAATATTCTATTTCAAGCGGCAAAACGAGGCGCCTCTGATATTCATATTGAGCCGTTTGAAAAAGAACTTGAGGTGCGCTATCGCATTGATGGTATTTTATATCCGGTGATGACTCCTCCTAAAAGAATTCAAGGGGCCTTATTTCTCGTATTAAAATTATGGCAAATCTGAATATTGCAGAAAAACGTATGCCGCAAGATGGCCGTATTGATATTAAAGTAGCCGGCAAGCCAATTGATATTCGTGTTTCGATATTACCGGTAATTTTTGGGGAGCGGGTAGTGATGCGTTTACTTGATAAAAGTAGAAGTTTTGGAAAACTTCAAGATCTTGGGTTTTAGTGAGCGTGATTATAAACTCATGGAAGGCAATATTCATAAGCCCAATGGCATTATTTATATAACTGGGCCAACCGGTTCGGGTAAAACCAGTACGCTCTATTGTATTTTGGGTGAATTTAATAAGCCGGATGTTAATATTATTACGGTTGAAGATCCGGTTGAGTATCAAATGCCGGGCATTGGCCAAGTTGCCGTAAAAGATAAAATTGGTCTAACCTTTGCCGCAGCATTGCGCTCAATTTTGCGTCAAGACCCTGATATTATCATGATTGGAGAAACGCGTGATTTTGAAACCGCTCAAATTGCCGTGCAAGCAGCGCTTACCGGTCACTTAGTATTTAGTACCTTGCATACCAATAATGCCCCCGCAAGTATTACTCGTCTGCTTGATATGGGGGTTGAGCCATTCTTAATTGCATCTTCAGTGATTCTGATTATGGCCCAACGTTTGGTGCGTAAATTGTGCCCTCATTGTAAAAAGAAATATACGCCGCCACTTGATCTGCTTGAGAGCATTGGTCTCACTCAAAAAACGGCGCAAGGTATTATCTTTTATCAAGCGGTGGTTGTGATGAATGCAATCAAACTGGATATAAAGGTCGTCTTGCATTATTTGAATTAATGGCGATGACTCCCGGCATTGCAAAACTTACGATGGAGCGTGCCGATACTTCATTATTACGCAAACAAGCAATTGCTGATGGCATGACTCTTTTAATTGATGATGGCATTCGCAAAATTAAAGAAGGCCTTACCACGATTGAAGAAGTACTTTCCGTTGCAACGATTGAACAAGAAGTGGTGGAGTAAACTAAAAAAAATGGTGACCGGCATGAAGAAATTTTTGATTCTTGGAGTTTTTGTTATGAATATGCATGCGGCAGAATTTAAACTGAATTCCCTTGATTTTGAAAATGGAAAAAAAATTCCCAAAGAATTTACGTGCCAAGGCGCAAATAAGATTCCCAAATTGGTTTGGGAAAATCCTCCGGCAGGCGTAAAATCATATGCATTAATTTGTGATGATCCTGATGCTCCCAAGGGTACCTGGGTACATTGGGTGATCTATAATATTCCTGCAGAAAAACGAAGCTTGGATTATGTAAAAGATCGTGCTGATAAATTAGCTGATGGCACCCTGCAAGGGAAAAATTCCTGGCCCAAAATTGGATATGATGGTCCGTGCCCACCAAAGGGCCATGGAGTACATCACTATCATTTTAAGCTCTATGCGCTCGATAACATGCTGAATTTAAAACCAAAGGCAACAAAAGAAGAGCTGATTAGTGCGATGAGCGGCCATATTCTTGCACACGCAGAAGTTATTGGCATCTATGAAATCTCATAGTGGATTTTCTTTAGTAGAACTTATGATCGTGATTGCGATTGCAATGATGTTGATAAGTTTAACTGCGATTAATACTCGTTTTTTTAATAGAACAATTATTACTTCTGAGCTCAATCTATTGCACGCCGCTTGCTATTATCTACAGCAAACGGCAATCGCAACTCATCAATCGCAAGAATTAATTTTTGATATTGCCAATAATAGCTATTCAGTAAATGGGCAAGTAAGAAAACTTCCGGCCCATATTAAATTTGGTATTATTCGGGGAGCAAAAGGTCCGCCATCATCTGCGCATAGCATTTTGCGCGAGCCGATCACATTTGCAAATAATACAATTACTTTCTCAAATGAGGGGATTATAAGCGCAGGTACGGTTTATCTTACTGATTCACACGTGCTTTACGCAATTTCAAGTTCAGTGGCACATGTTTCATTTTTGCGCAAATATCGGTATGATGGCAACTGGCATTTAATGTAAGTATTTTTCGCGCAATGGCGGGAAAAATACATCGTAATATCCGCTCATCTCAGGGCTAAAAAACCCTTTTAAAATGAGATCTTCAATAAGTTGCCTGCTATCTTCCGGGGTGAACATGCGATGATACCATTGGCCATTTTCTGAATCGATGATATAAGTATAAACGCCCGTTTGTGAAAGTTTTTTCATTGGATCATTAGAAGTAATTTTGCCGGGCATGGTTATTAATATATCTTTCTTATCTTTTACCCGCCGGCTATCGATTTCAGATTGGGTTCCCCATGTTTTTATAAAAGTATCAATCTTTGGAGAAAATGCATGCCGAACAATTGGCCGCCAACGATTCTCCGGGGCTTCATGTTTGGGGTTGCCAAAGGTAGTATATCCTTGTTTTACCAACGCTTCTTGAGGAGCATCGAACCACATTTTCACCCAATCGGTGTAAGCAATAGGGGGCAACTTTTTAATTTGATTTGGCCGATCTGTTTTAAAAATTTTTTCTACCGTATTATTTTTTTGATTCTGGATTATGATTTCTTTATCCGTTTCTTCTATCTCTTTAAAGACTGGTTGGGTTGTGGACTTGATGATTGTTTGCGTCTGGGGTTCAATAGGCTTTGATTCTTGTATTTTGCGTTCTTGTTCTTCTTTCTCTTTTTGAGCCTGTTGCCATGCTGCGCGTGCTTGGGCTAATTCTTTGTCTAATGAAGGAAGAATGATTGTTTCACTTGGTTTTTTAAACGTTGGAAGCTCTTTTGGAAAAATTTTCGGCAAAACATTTTTTGCAACTAAAGATAGTGGCAAAGGGGTCAAATTATCTTTGAGTGTGGTATCTTGTGGATTTTTTTTGATTAGTTCCGCATAGGTATTAAATAGTTCTTGGCGAATTATTTGATATAATTTTTCATACCAGGTATGGGTTTGCTCATAGAGGGTAGTATTTTTTAGTTCCTCATCATCAAAATCTTTCATCAATGCAACTGGTACCGATTCGCTGGTAGTTAACGCTTTATATTTTTTTAATTTATCGTGATATCTTTTTTGATTTTTAAAAAAGCGCACCAGATTTTCAAGATTATCAGTAATAATTTTTGGTTCGTCACCAATATAGGTAATAAGATTTTCTTCAAGCGCCGGAGTTGCTACATCATCGAGTGCTTTTGCATACACTTTGAGTAATTTTTTTGTTTCATTTCCTTCATGCACTATTTTGCGATTGAGACCAAATTTATTGATGAAAGACCCTTTTGATGGATCAATAATCCATGCGAAAATTACTTGTAATTGTTCTGGCGTATAAATTGCTGCATTTAATATTTGCGAATGAGTAAGCATCTCTGCAAAATCTTGCTCTGTGCCCTCTTTGGGTATCAGCTCAAAGCCACGAGACCCTTTTTTTGCTCCGATTTGCTCCATAAGCTTTTCGTCTTTATGCACAAGATCAGTATAATAATGGTTCAGATACGTGTTATACGCAGATTGTTGAATAATCATTGCCTGCATTAAAAGTCTGCTTGCAAAAAGACGTAGCTGTTTTAAATAAGCAGTTGGATTTTGTTCCTTTTTTAATTGTTTTCTTATCGTTTCAATAAATTTTTCCGGTTGATCTAATTTGTATTTTTGAAATTTGTTTTTTTCTTCATCATATTTTACTGAAACATCCGGCACAATTATTGATTCTGCTGGTTGTGAAGGTGGCAATTCCATGCCATAAATTCGAATGGCAAGCAATCCAATAAAAATAATTCGTGAAAGAAAAAACATAGCAACTCCCCGTAAGGTATTATTTTTATCAGATTAGCCAAGTAGCGGCTGCGCAAGTCAAGTTCTTGTGTTTTATTGTGAATTAGGTTACAAATCAGACGTAAGAAGTTCTTTTTTTAAAGGTGTAGCAATGAGACAGTATCTTTTTATTGTGGTAATTAACTTTTTATTTACATCGCTTTATTGCACTACTCCTTTCAATGCACCGGATTTGGGCAAAACTCATTTTATTGTGGGCATGCCTGCCTCTGATGATACAAAAGAACCGGTGGTTATTTGCCAAGCAGATGATTTAACCGCATTATTGCGTTGCGTTGATGGCAGTTTTAAGCAAGCATTTTTTGCTCCTGATGATGATCTTGAAGATCTTTTGATTCAGCTTATTGCGGTTGAGCAGCTTTCTATTAAGGCGGCAGTTTTTTCTTTTACGAATGGTGATATTGCTCAAGCATTGATCAGCGCGCATAAGCGGGGCATCGAAATTGAAGTTATTACCGATATTTCATGTTTAAAAGATAGATATAATAAAATTGATGTGCTCAAAAAAGCGGGTATTAAGATATTTATTTATAATCCGAAAAATACCTCAATGTTGAATAATATTATGCACAATAAATTTGTGTTATTTGGCAAAAATGTTGGCAATAAATCATTGCTGTGGACCGGTTCATTTAATTTCACTAAATCGGCAAAAATTAACAACCAAGAAAATATTATCATCGTTGATGAGATGCATTTAATAGAGCGTTATCGTAAGCAATTTGCAATTCTCAAGCAACGCCTCAAGGGAAAAGAATCGCTTAAATTGGCACAGAGAACTAAGCGGGGAACAACAAAGCACGAAACTTCGGTAATTCATGCTTCAAATCATAAGCGCGCTATTAAAAAACATGTCGCATTTGTATAATAAGCGTGCTCTAAAATTCGTATTATAATATACATTCCAGTTTGCTCAGAATAAAAAAGAAAGGTTACCCATGCATAAACAAATAATGTTTGCAGTTTTATCCACCATAAGTTCAATTACTCTTTTGGGTATGAATGCACCTACAGAGGATGAGAATAAATTTGATGCACTTCCTAAAGATGTGTGTACCATTATCGCTAAGGATTTATCTAACTGGCCTTCATATGAGCATAAAAGGCATAATAAGTTTCTTACACAGCAGTGTTGCATGAGTTTAACATGGAATACGCTTGGATGGACCCAGGAAAATATCTTTGATCATCAAGTATGGTGGGACAAAAAACATAAAGAAACAGAAGTAGCACGCTTTAGATTTGATAATGATGCTATGACTGATACAAATGCGATCATAAAAGCTAATTTAAAAAACTCTGAATTGCTCACTACCAAATTTGATGGGCCTAATCACGATGGAGACGAACACCAGGGCGTTGCCGTGATTGGATATACGGCTGAAGCGGAGGGGAAAAAGCAAACAATGCTTTCTTTATTTAAATTACATGGAAAATCAGTACATGAATATACAGGAAAACAAACTAGGACAGTAATGACCGGATTCCCCGATCCGCGCTTTGTGTATGATGACTTTCCCTATACCTCAAAACCATTTGAAAATGAGCAGCTGGATTATTGTGCAATAGCGCCACGCGGTATGTGTGCTCTAGCTACCACGGATGAGAAAAGTAAAGAACATCTGTTACGAATTTTTTCTTACTCTGCCAAGATTTTTCTGGATAGAGTGCCTGATCAAGAGTTCAAAGTAAAAGAAATCGCTGCCTCTGCTTCTGTTCCATTATTTAAGAAATTGTGTTGGCTTTATGGTCGCAATTTATTAGGAGTTTCATCCGATAACAAGCTTTATCTGCTTGCGCCAAAAGATGGAAAAATTGCCTGTTATTTGCAAAAAATTCCATTTGCTGTAAAAAACATCGCCTTGAATAATCCGCATAAACAGCACGAAGTTGTGCTTTGTGATGCTGATGATGCACTCTATTATGCCAATCTTGGACAACGAAATAAAAATGGCTCTTTTGCACTTCGTTGTATGTATAAAAATGGTGCAAGTTTAGACCAAATGATTCTTAATGAAAAACCAGAGAAGCCGAATAAGCCGATGATCGAAGGCCCAATTGATAGATTATGGGTATTTAAAGATAAATTGTGCGCAATGAATCTTTCGCGAACGAGTGAACTCGATTGTTATTTCATTTCTCCGATTGATAACCATAAAAAAAGTATGCAAAGAACTTTGGCTGCTATTAATGCAATGGCGCGGGAATCAAAAAAGAAAACATAACCGTGACGACTTAAGATTTAATATTCTAAAATAGATGGGGGGACGAATAATGATTAGATCAGTAACGAGCGCAGAAAACTTATTGAGAACGCTTCATTACTACAATTCCTTCCTAGCTCGAGGAACAGGCTATTCGTCTTTTAGTAAAAAAGCAAGAAATTTTTGATCATACATTTTCAAGAAATACAATAAGCCTTTTAAAATCATCCGGAATATCTTTTACAAAATGAAATGGCGTATCTTGAAAGGTAAATGAGAGAGAAGCAGCATGCAAGGCATGTCTGTTAATGATTTTTGATGGCGTACCATACAGATAATCACCTACCAATGGGTGGCCAATCGCTTCAAAATGCACGCGAATTTGATGGGTGCGACCAGTGACAGGATGCACCTCAACTAAACTGCAATCAGCAAAGTATTTTTTAACATTATAATGAGTGAGTGCATTGCGAATGCTGGTTTGGTTACGCGTGGTAATTGCTTTAGTGGTAGAAAGTGCGTTAGCATCGGGAATAAAGGTGGTCATTTTTTTTCGCAGTGTTGGATGTCTGCCAATTGAAAGATCAATGGATCCTGATGCAGGTGGGTGGCCTTGCACGATTGCCAAATAACTTTTTGAAATCGTGCGTTTTTTAAACATGTCGCCAAAAATTTTATGCGCATAGTTCGTGCGCGCAATAACTAAAAGTCCCGAAGTTTCTTTATCAAGACGATGTACAATTCCGGGGCGTTCAATGCTACCAATATCAATTAATTCATGATGATTAGAAAGAAGCCAATCAACAACGGTTGGATCAGAGGTAGGAACTTCTGTTTGATGCACCAAAAGATGTGCGGGTTTATTGATGATAAAAAAATGTTCATGAGTAAAAATAATCTCGATCCCCAGATCAGTACTGACTGGCGTAAAAATTGGCCGCTTTTCAGCATGAGGCAATGCAATTTGTATCGTATCTGATTGCTTAACCATGCTGCTCGATTTTGCGATATGACCATTAACGGTGATATTCCCATCATTAATAAGATGCTGGAAAAAGTTACGCGAATACGTGGGCAAAGCCTGGCATAAATACTTATCTATGCGCTGCCCTGCATAGCGTTTCTTCAACAACCAAGGAGACTGTTGAACCGGGTGAGTGATTACTGATAGTCTGAGATTTCATCTTCATATTTTTAAGATACGGGATAGAAAGATAAAGTCAATTAAAAGCCTAATAGACAAGCAATTTTTAATCGTTTAGTATGGGGTTAAAATACCCCCAATATGATACTCGATTGTTAGGAGAAAATTCATGGATGGTCAGCGCCTTTTGCATGAAATTAAAGATCATCTTGATGCTGTTATTGCCCAAGATTCTGCATACACAAAGGGTCTTTGGGAAAACTTCTTGCATTTGCATCCGGCAGATATTGCAGATTTTTTTACTGATATTGATTGGGACCAATTCCAGGAATTGTATCTCAAATTGCCCAAATCGCTGCAGCTTGAGGTTTTTAAAGAATTTTCTGATGTTATGAAGGTAAACAGCCTCTCCTTTATGAGTGAAACTGATCGGGCAGAGGCATTGAATATGCTCCCGGTCGAACAGCTTACCGATCTTTTTGATCTTTTTTCCGATGAGGAGCTCAAAGTCTATCTGGGGCTACTCAATAAAATGGCACGAGAAAAGGTGCTTTCGTTGCTCAAATTTGATCCTGAATCAGCCGGCGGCATCATGGATGCTGAGGTGCTGGTATTTATTCAGGATTTCACGGTAGAAAAAAGCATTCAGCTGCTTCAGCGCATTCAGCCTAATCGCGATATTTATCAGCAAATTTATATTACCGATAAGGATCATCGCTTGGTTGGGTATATTAAGTTAGAGGATCTGGTACTTCAAAGCCCCCAGACTCGAATTTCTAGCTTTATGCGTTCGGTAGAATTTGTGGCCCAGGCAGATGAGGATCGTGAAACGATCGCCAAAAAGATGGTGCATTATAAGTTGATGACGATTCCGGTTGTTGGGGAAAATAATCATTTTCTTGGGGTTATTCCAAGCGAAACTCTGGTTGATGTTTTGGTTGAGGAGGCTTCCGAGGACGTGCAAAAAATGTCTGCCCTTGCCCCGATGAAATATCCTTATTTTGAGACTTCATTTTTTAGACTCTTTTTGAGCGCGGGTATATTCTTATTGCGCTTTTGCTGGCCCAATCATTTTCTACCACCATCTATGAAATCATATCATGCTACGCTTAGCATTGGATCGCTTCTTTATTTTACTACGATGCTTATTTCAACCGGTGGCAATACCAGCAGCCAAACCTCTGCTTTGGTAATTCAAGGCTTGATCACCGGCGAACTTCATGCGATGAATATTCACAAATTTTTACGCCGAGAACTAGTAATATCGGGATTTCTTGCAGTTATTCTGGGCGCCATCGCATTTATTAGGGCATATCTTTCTTCTGCAACCATTATTGAGAGTTTTGTGATTAGTGTGTCCCTAGGTGCCATTGTAATGGTTTCGGTAATGCTTGGAGCAATGATTCCGCTTATCTTAAAAAAATTGAATATTGACCCGGCATTTTCAGCCGGGCCATTCTTGGCAACGCTGATGGATATTCTTGGAATTTTGATTTATTGCTACATTGGCAAAGTTGATTTTGTTTGTAAAACCGCTATTTTATCATTACAATTTGCTTTTGCTTGACAAAAATGCCCTGAATCTTTACTATTTATATAATGTCTTTTCAATTTAAAATTGAATTAGTACGAGCCGCTAGCTCAGTCGGTAGAGCAACAGCCTTTTAAGCTGTGGGTCGTTGGTTCGATTCCAACGCGGCTCACCAGTCTTCGCTTATCCGGGCCTTCCGGCTCGGCAAGCTACGCCTGGCTAGCGCCAGTTCTTTAAAGGATTGGTGCCTAAAAATAAATTGATATTAAGGAAACTAGGGTAAATGCCGCTCGTGCTGAGTGTGTCGAAGCATCTGAGCAGAGCAATAAGCTTGTCTTTTAAATTTACGTCCCCATCGTCTAACGGTTAGGACATCGCCCTTTCACGGCGGAAATCGGGGTTCGATTCCCTGTGGGGACGCCATAATTGACGTTCAGAACATTCGAGTATCAAATCAAATGGCTTATGAGCCTCCCAGACGAGCTTATCATCTTTGAGGCTTAAGTTCTGAAGTACAAGCTTGATTAATTGCCGTTTTTCTTCAACTTCAGAACTCATAAAAAGCTCATATGCTCGCGATGTCAGATCCAGAACATATTTTGCGGTAATATAATAGTTATCTTCAGCATCTTGTAATTGCTCAAGGCGGATACTAATATCGGCTATTTGGTCGCGTAATGAAGTGTAAAATTTGTCATATTCGCTCTCAGTAATTCTCCCCTTGAGTTTATCAAGGTACAGATTATCCATCATTTTGGTAGTTGTTTTTTGTTCATGTAGTAAGCTTATCAAGCTCTTTATCGTGAAATTCAATCTTATCTTGATGAACGCACGTTGAGCGTTTGTCGATGATCTCATTCAAGATTTCATGAGGCATTTGCAGATTTTTGAATACTGCACCTAACTGGCGGGTGATCTCTTCTTCTCGCAACCATTTTGCCCCATGCTTGCCATTATATTGGGTGCAATGGTAATACACATGGCCCTTGTGTTTTTCAGGGGTTATCGATAGTCCGCAATGCGCACAACGAATTAATCCTCGATAGATATAGGGCTTGCCATCAAATTTTATTTCTTTTTTAACAAAACCACTTTTCACCGCTTGAACCTCCTCAAAAAGGGATTGAGCAATGATTGGCGGATATTTATGGGGATAGAGTTTTCCTTTTACTCGCATTTGCCCATAATAAAAAGGATTATCAAGCGTCTTGGCTAAATATCCCTTATGCCAAACAATTCCATAATCAGCTTTTAATTTATTGCATGCAAGCTCTAATGAATATGCGCCTGTGGCATACCATTCAAATACTTTCTGAATCACTCGCGATGCATACTCATCTACAATGATATCATTTTTGCCATCAGCATTAGCGATATTTTTATATCCATATGGCGGCCTTGGCTAACCATTCTCCTCTGCGTAGCTTTGCTTCTATTGCGCGTTTAACATTGTCACTAATGGCATCTGAATAATATTTTGCAAGCCCTAAGCTAATACCAAAATGAAACTTCTCTGCAGCAGAGATGCGACTATTAATAATTTGGCCATCGGATACAAAATGCAATTCTACTTCATCGCGTAAAGCCTTTTCATATAATTCAGAAACCCGTTTATCAAACATATTGCGAGATAAGCGATCTACTTTGTCGCAACAAACGGCAGTTTTTTCTTTTTGTTCAATAACAAAATCGAATATGCGATCAAATTCATCTCGTTGGTCTTTATAAGCGCTTTCATCAAAACTAAATCTTTTTAAGATTTCTAAATTCTTGCTTTGGCAATATCGCTCAAGACGCATTACTTGGGCAGGTAAAGAATTGCCCACTTCTTTTTGTTCTTCGGTGCTTACTCGTGCAATAAGAATTGCTTTCATGAATATGTCTACTTGCTATGGGGTTAAAAATCCTGAACCACTAGAAGTTTAGTAGTAATGGAAAATATTGCCATGGCTTTCGAACCAATAAACGTCATAAGGATATCCAATGAGCATGGAGCATTAAATGATATCTTTGGGAGCTGTATCTTTACAGGAAGAAAAACTTTAAGAGCATAAAATGGAAAAAGTGGGGGTCTTTTGCCCTGCAAGAGAAAGGTCCTATTATAAACTACTATCTCAGCTCTTTTTTGAAAAAATTATTTACAAATACAAAATATTCATGATAATATTAAGATGTGTAAATATTATAGCTAAAACCAAAGGGCCATTATGAATAGGCATAAAATTAAAATACTTTTTCTATCATTGTTACTGATCATACCTGGAACAATAATTTCAATGGAAATGGAATCAAACCTTACTCCAGAACAAAAAGGCCTTTATCGGGCAATTATTTTTGGAGATGAACAAGTCATAGACAAATATATTGCCAATAAAGGTGATCTTAATATTCTTAATGAAAAACATGAAACACCATTATTTCAAGCCATCAAACAGGCAAAATTCAATACTGCCTTAAAGCTATTAAATGCTGGATCTAATCCTTCTATTCTGGACTATAGAGGAATGAGTCCTTTGACCCTAGCAGTTTTTAATAACCATATTGGTTCGAGTGATGCGTATGAAAAAGGCAATATTGCCTTAATTACTGCACTTCTTGATAAAGGAGTTGATGTAAACATAGCCGATAGTGATGGTGACACCCCATTACATACAGCAGTAGCGCATGCAAGCCCGGCTGTTATTAAACTTCTACTTAATCGTGGCGCAAATTTAATGGCACGTAATAATGCTACCAAAACGCCACTAAAACGCTTTGAAGATTTACCGTATGGTCCGAATAAAGGAAACCAAGATATTTATACGCTCTTAAAAAATGCTCTCATAGAAAAACAAAAAAAACATGCAAAAGAACAGCAAGAATTAATGCGCCAACGCGGGCATCAATTATAAAGCCTCACTTTGGATCTTGCTATTCGATCTCTTATAATTTTAAATGGGCTGCTTGTCACGGGCAGCCTTATTTCTTTTACCTCACCCATAAGCCGGTACCAATCCCTTTTATTGTGCTTAGATAGCATTCCCCTTAATTCGCGAATGGTAATAAACTCTATGGCTTTTGATAATCCGAACATCTGCAATATTCTTTTTGATCCAAGATCAGGGTTATTTAATATTAAATCAGCTAGAAGAGCTTTATCATTAGCAGCCTTATAATCAAGCAAGGGTGGCCTTTTGATTTCAACCTCATCAAAATAATACAGAAGAATCTTTTTGCGATCGCAGGCTTAAAAATACTCTTAAACGATAAATCTGATTTGATGCCGAGCTTAACAAATAATTGCTTCATTTTTTGCCGCTTATTCAATCGTACTTCCATGCGGAATATCTCAAGCTTTCATTCATGGTGAGCCGGTCGAATCCACGTTGTGCAAATTTGGGAAATAACTTTAATTGCAATGCATTATCTTTTTCTATTGCGCGTTTCTCACTCTGCTTTGCTTTTTCAAGATCTTTAATCTTATCATAAAAGACTACTTCATACGCATTGCAATGCCATTTATAGCTGTGCCCTTCATTGCGGTAATCCGTTTGATTAGTATCCAAGCTGAGCTTGATATTTGCTTCTTTAATTTTTGAATATATGATACGGAGTTGAGCCATCGGTTAGAGGAATGTTCTTAGAATAATGGATTGCGCTCACCGGTGCAGCTGCAAGAAAAGAGGGATCAACAATAACCCCCATTTGATCTAAAGTTGATGATAGCTTTTGCAATGAGGGCTGCAAATCCTTCTGTTTCAGTTCCTGAAAGTTGTTACCAAAGAAAAGCTTTGGTAGTGAGAGTTCGATTTTGAGTTCTATTTCTTTTGGATTCCGTGAATTGGTTCGTAAAGTTAGTCGTGGCTTGTATATTCCTGCGCGCAGCTCTTTCTTGGTGGGATTCTGCTTTGATTGGATTGCGTGAACGGCACGAGAACTTGCATTAATAATATGGCGTACAGATGGTACAAATTTATCCGGCTCAGTAATTTTGAATGAATCTTGTGTAAGAAGTAATACTATGGTGTCTATCATCCGCTGTACCGCTGCTACAGATTTTGAAAAGCTTCCATAAAGATAAAGCAGTTGTTAATAAAAAGGAAGACCCGCATTTTTGCGAGTCTTCTCCACAATATTTACTTAAGTCAGATTTCTTTGTCTTCTTTGTTCGCGTTCTATGAGTTGCTGTTGCTGGGTATTCATCGGGATTTATACGCTTATTAACTTGGACAAGCAATGCAACAAATGCAGAAAATTTCTTGCGATCATCACAATTAAGAACGGCGCTCGCAGGTAAGCGAACAGCTGCTCTATTCTTCTTTGATATCATATATATCTTCTCGATTTCGATGCTCGAGTATCATCAGGCTGATTTAATATCAGCAGGGAAATAAACAAATTACGATTGTATGGATTGAGCTTATTGGCACTCGGTGAGCAAATATAAATCGCTCTGCGTTAAATTGAGTGGCAGCCCATAATGAGATATCAGGTATTGAATCCTGATGAGTTTGATATGGTTCATTGTGTATCCTTTGATGCAGTGATGCTTCTATTACAATTGCGGTGATTATATGCAGGATTTACAATGAAAGCAAGCGAAATTTTTTTATTTTTTATGCATATGAGCAACTTCTAAAGGAGTAATATGCCCGTTTCGTTCCAAAAAAACATTGTAGCCAAGGCCTTTAAGTACTTTGAAAAAAGTATCAGTATTAAAACTTTTTTTGACGCCTGTCCGCATTTCTTGAACAATAGTAGGCGATACTCCTGCAAGTTTTGCCAATTTTCTTACTGAGATATTATCTTCTTCCATGGCAGCTAAAATAAGCTCAGAAATGATAAAATCCTTAAGCTCTTTTTCGTATTCTTTTTTTTCTTTAGCGCTCATTGATTCCATGAGCTTGTCATAGGTTGATTTGATTTTCTTAGTCATAATAAGTCCCTTCTTTTACTCTTTTTATATAATTAGCTTTTAATTTTAAGGCCTTTTCCTTTATCCCTGGAGGCATCTTTTGTGATTTCTTTTCATAGGCATTGGTTATGATAATTTTGCCTCCCGTAAAGAAAAAGCAGAGAAATCTATCAGGCTGCGGCTTAAAAGCATATATCTGATCGTCTTCAGTAGTAAATTTTTCTCTATTTCTTATCTGCCCCATCTCTCCCATCACTTTGAGTAATTGGGCGAATTTCTTTTTACGATCCAAAGTTAGTTCTTCAAAATACTCCTGAGCTGTACTTTCTTTCTTGGCATTATAATACCATTCAATGGTGAACTTTTTGCCTTTATAGGCTATAAATTTTTCATCCATTAGACTCTCTCGCTAGATATGTTCTGAAATATAACACAAGCGTACCATATTTGCGGTACGATGTATAGAATATAGATAAAAACGATAAATTTTTTACGATCCTGGTGATTTTAACTTAAATGCTGAAAATACCGTTTGAATGTGGGTTGAGCTAATGGTATACTTAATTTCACCGTTCCTGAATGAGTCAACTAAGTAACGCCAAATTTTTAATACGTTAAAAATTTGGCTATTCAGTCTACGCTCTTCGAGCTTCGGCGGACGCAGCGCCTTTTTCTTTAGGAACTAATATTCATAGAATTTTTTTATATAGGTATGCTCTATTTTTTATGCATATGAGCAGTTCCCAAATGGGTAACATGCCCGTTTTACTGTGTGATAAGAATTACTTTCATGAATGAGTGCCTGGTAGGCGCCTCTTTGTCTTGATTAAAAAAGCCTTTATTTATGGCCATTGCCTCATCTTTTTAAAAATCAATATTTACAAATATAAAATATTATGATAATATAAAAGTATAAAATTAATAGCCCCAATAACCAGGAGAATTATTTATGAATGTATTGCGCATGCATAACGCACTTCTTTTATCGTTGCTGATAATGCCTGCAACAATGGCGCCAATGATACGAGAAACTGCTACAACGCTCACGCCTGAGCAAGAACAGCTCTTTAAAGCTATTCAAAATGGAGATGAACAAATAGTAGAAAAATATATAGCAAATAAAGGTGATCTTAATGTTGTCAATTCTTTCGGCGAGACTCCATTATATGTCGCCATCCATTCTTCTGAAAACAAAATCGCATTAAAATTATTATATGCTGGTGCAATACCTTCAGCTAACGACTTATATATACCAATTCTGACGAACAAATTTGCCAATAGTATTTCAGTTATTGCCGCAATTCTTGATAAAGGAATTGATGTAAATGCAAGAGTTGATGAAATCAATCTTCCTTTACATGTGGCAGTAAATGCTGGAGATCCTCGAGTTGTAAAGCTTCTTCTTGAGCGGGGTGCAAATGTAATGGCTAAAAATGCAAATGGCCTTACTCCGATACAACTTGCACATGATTTAGTATCGGTAACCCCAACAGCAGAAAGAAAAGAATTATTTGAACTTTTGAAAAATGCCCTCATAGAGCGCCAACAAAAGCACGTAAATGAGCAAAAAGAAATGCTGAAATTACGAGGCCATTAATTTAAAAGGGATTTTTTTATGCATATTTATAAAATGTTTTTAATATCATTGCTCATACCCGTTGCGATAGCTTCCATGGAAAGAGCTCCACTCACCCCTGAGCAACAAAAGCTGTTTGATGACATTCAATGGGGAAATGAGGCCGGCGTAGACAAATATATTGCCAATAAAGGTGATTTAAATATTATTAAGTATGCAAATCGGCTAACTCCACTGCTTGCTGCCATGTATGCAGGAAACTTTACTATCGCATTAAAATTATTAAATGCTGGAGCTGATTACTCTATTCGAGCTTACGGGGGTTATAATCCTTTATCTCAAGCTGTTTTTTTTTACCGACCAATGTATAAAGCAGTGATCATTGATTTAATTACAAAGCTTCTTGATAGGGGGGCCGATATAAATATAACTGATGACATAGAGGGAAATACTCCTTTGCATAATGCCGCAGAAATTACAGCCCCCGAAATTGCCGATCTCCTTATAAAACGTGGCGCAAATATAGGAGCGCGTAATAAGGCTAATAAGACTCCGCTAGCCATATCTGAAGAAAGATTAGAACAAAAGCCCGATGATAAAAATACGCAAGAAGTTTACAACCTCTTAAAGAATGCCCTCATAGAGCGCCAAAAAAAGTATGTAAAAGAGCAACAAGAGCTGTTACGCCAACGCGGGCATCAGCCCTGAAGGATAATACGGAGCCATTCTGGTCCTGTATATAGGATTACTCGCGTAGGTTCTAATTGTTCTTCCTGGAGTCATAGAACAAAATAGAGAATTTTATACCGACTATAAGACAGTAAAAAAATTACGGGAAGAAATGGAAGAGCGATATTTAAAGGAATCTGCCCGTAAGTAAAAATACCATGCTTTTTGGTCACAAAAAAAATTAGCAGGTCAAAAAAAGTTCCACTGAGCGTTGCAAAGTCTTTCTCTCACTTGCCTTCCATAAAAGAAGCATAACTTTTGATATTAAAAGACTTTTTAGATATAACTTTGGCTTGGCGCTCATTGACATTCCATTGCATGTATTTCTATCGATATGAAGAAATTAGCACAGCTGTGCTAATTTTAGTAAGTGTTAATGTTACCAATTTGGTGACTGAAGTTTAAGCACTGAAAACACCGTTTGAATGTGGGTTGAGCTAATGGTATACTTAATTTCATAGTTTCTGAATGAGTTCCGCTTTCATCAAGATTACTGCGGACAGACAACCAAGCAACTCAAGTCTTGGGTCCTTTGGAACTTCGTCTGGCTTGCCAGTACTAAAGGCAAAACAATTCTAAAATTTTAAAAGCAAATAAGAACAGAAGGTCTAATATTATGAAATCTATAAAAAATATTAAATTATTAATGGGTGTAGTATTGCTGCTACAAGTTGGCATAGGCTTTGCACGTGGGAATGATTGGGCTGAGCGGGGGCAGAACATAGCAGAAGCTTGTGAGTTGTTTGCAAGTAAATCTGATTCAAAATTAATAGAAGCAGCTAAAAAAGGTAATTTGGAGGACTTGAAAAGCGCTTTGAATGATCCCAAAACCAACATTAATGAGATAGGTCAAAAGTCAGAAATGACAGCATTAATGCATGCGTGTGGAAATGGGCATAAAGATATGGTGGAGTTGCTTCTTAATAAGGGAGCTCATCCTCATATTATATGTGGATGGGGCGACAATGCGGCTTTAAGAGAAGCTGTTAAAGGAGGCCATACAGAAATTGTAAAGCTACTACTTGATAAACGTGATACTGGTGCTCGGCTTAGCATGGGTTATGCTTTGGTAGAGGCCGCTAAAAAAGGCAATAAAGATATGGTAGAGTTACTTCTCGATAAGGGTGCCGATCCTAATGTTGAAGCTGATTCCCACCGAGGCCCTGATACCGGTAGTACGGCTTTAATAGCAGCTTCTATGGGAGGTCATAAAAACATAGTTAAGCTGCTTCTTGATAAGGGCGCTAATCCTAATGTTGAAACAACCATCTCATCCTGTACTGCTTTGAGCAGAGCTTCTTGGAAAGGCCATAAAGATATTGTCAAGTTACTTCTTGATAGCGGTGCTGATCCTCGCATTAGAAACATAATGGGTGCTACAGCTTTGGAGATTGCCAAAAGTAATGGGCACAAAGAGATTGTTCAGCTAATTGATAAGGCAATAAAAAGAAAATGATTTTCTTGGAGTACCTCATTAAAAAAATAGGCTTGGAATTGACTTTGAATTTTCTGACTTCGAGCGGAGTTTATCCTGAGCACAGTCGAAAGCGTCTTCCGTATTTTTTAAGAGGTTATCATGAAAATTTTTTATCTTGTAATTGCATTTCTAATATTTGCTTCTCAATCTCATTGTAATGAACCTCAACAAGAAGTGACAAAAAATTCATCTTCGATCTCTCAATTAATCAAAGCTATTGAGGAACAAGATATTAAAACATTAGAGCGAGAGCTTAAGGAACGATCTTTTGCGGACCAAGAAAAATATTTGCTCATCTCGAAGGCTTTAGAGCAATTTAAAGAATATGAGCAAAAGGCATGGCTCTCTCTTGAAACTAAAAAGGGGGTTTTTGCGACAAGTTGTGTGGCATTGATTGGAATGGGATTGATGTGTCTGGGCAATCTTTCATGTCTAGCTCTCATATATGATGTTAAGCCAGGAGTGAAAGTATCTTTTTTTAAAGAACTTAAGTCTCTTGCTCCAGTAGATAAAAAATATTTAGGGTTAAGTTTATTAGGAGGGCTAACATGTATTGCCGGGGCGATATTTTCATTATACGCAAGTGAATATTACGCTCATCGTCCTCTTTATATTTTAAATTTGATTAATCAATACACGAGTCCCTATAAAGCATTCATCGATCCTATAAGTGAAAAAATGATGCTTTGCTTCAACAACATTGTGATCAACTAAAGATTTTGCTAAAAAAATAATCAATCAATTATTAAATATTTTATCATTCAATTTCTTTACTGATATTCATCGTAGTCTGCTGGGAAAGCCTCTTTTAAGCATTCTGAGATATGGTTACAATAATTTCACTTTATTTTGCTTCGAGTGTTTCTAAATAAGTGCGCTATTTTTTGTGAATATGAGAAACACCCAAGGGAGTAACATGCCCATTTCTTTCTAAAAAGACGTTATAGCCAAGACCTTTAAGTACTTTAAAAAAAGTATCAGTATTGAGACTCTTTTTTACGCCACTTCTCATTTCCTGAACAATAGTAGGTGATATCTGCAAGCCTTGCCAATTTTCTTACTGAGATATTGTCTTCTTCCATGGCAGCTAAAATAAGCTCAGAAATGATGAAATCCTTAAGATCTTTTTCGTATTCTTTTTTTTCTTTAGCGCTCATTGATTCCATGAGCTTGCCATAGGTTGATTTGATTTTCTTAGTCATAATAAGTCCCTTCTTTTACTCATTTTTAAATAATCAGATTTTAATTTTAAGGCCTTTTCCTTAATCCCTGAAGGCATCTTGATTATTCTCATGCGATATAAATCTTCGAGCAAAAGCTATTATCTGCTCATTATCCATCTGGGTATTTGCAATTATTATAGGTGGATAGCCGAAGAATTTTGACCAAAAGATTGCCATTTTTCCGTTAAATGAGGCCTGTTTGGATAACTTTTCTAAGTCTTTTACTCGAATGCCGATACTAATCAAAGGGGTTCCATATTGGAATTTATCGAGTACGACGATATCAGTCCATGGGATAAATCCAAAGTATCTAACCCATATGCCTTGATGAGTGAGTCGTGCTAAGTCTTCTAGTTTTTTGTTTTGGAGAATTCCATATATAAATACAACAAGAAATAGCAAAGTAGTGATGACTATAATGCTTTGCAAGAAAAAGGTGATGTAGTGGCCCAGAAATTTATAGAGGTCGCTGCTCATGTAGAAAAGTCCGAGAAAGAAGATGATCATCAAGAAGCAAATAGACAATCCGGTCTTCATGCCTTCTTTTTGAAATGGAATAGTGATTTCTTGATCATTCGTATTTGTTTCTTTGATGCCTTCAGGAAAATAATCGGCAATCGTCTTTTTTCTGCCCCATGCTTCAAAATATGGCTGAGTAATTAAAATCAGTAGTAATATTGCAAAAAAGGCATAAGGATTTTGATTTGAATCGCTAAATGGCAATTTCTTGCCGAGCAAATTGCTTGCTATTTGCATTGCATAGATAATACTCAATGTGCAGCCATAGTAAAAAAGGAAATCTTTTAGGATGTGATAGCGAGATTTTAGTTGCATGGAATCCTTTATTATAAGAATAGGTTTATTATAGTTTGGCTTGGGCACTCACGAGCAACTCACTTTAGAAAGCTCGTCCGATTCAACAGCATCCAAAAAATTAATAAGATCTTGAAAATAGTGCGCTTGATCATCATACAGCGCCAAATGACTTCCGTTATTACAAATCGAGAGGCTCGCATTTGGTATAAGTTCTGCCATTTTCAGTATATCTTTAGGGTCCATCGTATCATAGGCTGCCCCCATCACTAATGTTGGAACGGTAATTTTTGCAATATCGTGCCATCGGTTCCAGTATTTCATACTGCCCGTTATTACAAACTCGTTGGGGCCTTGCATTTCATTGTATACCTCAAAATTCATATGCTTAAATGCTCTTATAAGTGGATCAGGCCATGGTAAAACACGGCATAAGTGTTTTTTGTAGACTATGTCAAACATGATTTTTTCATATTCAGGAGCATGAAAATCTCCTGCATCTTCATATTTTTTTAAAATATTTTGAATTTCTAAAGGGAAATCGTTTCTTAGCTGGTTTGCATAACGCACATAGGAATCTATGCTTGCAGTCATATTAGAAATAATAAGTCCTTTTAAATGTTCTTGATGCGCAAGTGCATACTCAATTGCCAGCATTGCCCCCCATGATTGCCCATAAAGATAAAAGTTTTCAAGCCCAAGCGCTTTTCTTACTTGTTCTAGCTCTTCTACAAAACGTTCAATTTTCCATAGAGAGTTATCCTTTGGCTGATCTGAAAAATGAGAACCAAGCTGGTCATAATAAATAATCTGATATCCTGCCTCGGGAAGAAAATCCTCAAAGCATTCGAAATATTCATGGGTGCAGCCAGGACCACCATGAAGCATCAGGACAGGAATCGTTCCACCCGCTACTTTTTTTGTCCAGACTTTATAGCCATTGTCTAGTTCTATAAGTTGTATGCCGCCGGTTTTAACATCGTATGATGGCTGCAAGCTTTGGCTATGAAGGCTTGCAGTTAAAAATATGCCTGCTAAAAATATGTGCCATTGCATTTTCATGATTCTCAATCCTTTAATAGTCGCGCAGTTTGCGCGACAAATTTGAAAAACTTGTTCAAGCATTGCACGAGCTTCGCTATTTTGCAAATTAGCAATTTGTCAATTTGCGCTGAAGAAGAAAGTGCATTTTTGCATATGAGTTAAGCGCGTGCTATACTCAAACTTAGTATTTCTAGATAAATAAACCAATGGAGTTTTTTTATGATCACATCTAAAATCGAATTCTTCGCTATAACTTTGCTTGTTATGAGTAATATCTCTCTCTGCAAAGATCTCTCCAAAAATATGTATTTTATTCCGGGAGAAACGGCACTTATGAAAGCAGCTCTCAAAGCCGATATTTCTAAAATCAAAAAGGAAATTAAAGCTGGTGCAAATGTAAATGCGGTTGCTTTTCGGGACCAACCTCATGGTGGTAACCCAGTTTTGCGATATGCAATTGATAGTGGTTGCTTGCAAGCGGTACAGATTTTGCTAAAAGCCGGCGCAAATCCTAATGATTTTACTGAGTCGCCACTTCTTTATGGCAACAATGAATTTCAACCAGCAGTTATGCGCAATCTCTCTCTCCTTTCGCATGCTGTTAATTCTGGTTCACCCACCGCTATTATTAAAGAATTAATAAAATATGGTGCGCATCTTGATGGTTCGCCAAAAATTTATGGCGATTGGAGCCCGCTCATGATAGCTGCGATGAAAGGCAATATAGAAGCAGTGAAGGTGCTACTGGAAGCCGGAGCAGATGCGAATGCGGTAAATAAGATGGATAATAAAACGGCGCTTGATTATGCAAAAGAGATGAAACATAAAGAAATTGTGAAACTTCTAGAAGCGCATAATAAATGACAATATTTTTATCATTAAAGCACCCCTTACATTTTCATGATAAAAGTATTGATAAAGGCAGCAAAAAGTCTATTATGAGTTCTCATCGTAGACTTTAAAATATGTATTTAGGGGGAATTATGAAAAATGTATCTTTCTTATGCCTTGTTGGATTGCTTCTAAGTTCTTCAATGGTAAATGGCAAAGAAAAATCTGAAAGCTCTTATTGCAAGGAGCTTCACGCACTAAAAATAAATCCTAAATATCACGCGATCTTTGATGCAGATATGCCACTGTTAATTCCAGATATCTACCGCGATATCCACAATTATAAACAATTACCTTTTCTGCAACGCTTATCGCGCTTTCTGTTTTTAGCAGAAGACGTGATTGTGGTTACAGCAGAAACTATGCCAAAGCTATATGGCTTTATTGAAACCACTTGTAATCAACAGAGCATGGCAGTTCCTACTGTTTTTATTACGCGAGAAAAAGGGATTTTAAATGCATTTGCAGCTAAATTTTTTGCGACTACCGGTGGCATACTTATTTGTCAAAAAATGATTGAAGATACTTCCGATACTGCACTAGAAGCGGTTATTGCCCACGAATTAGGGCATATTAAATGTAATCACACTAATAAAATACTGGTTCGTCTTGTGCCTTTTTACATTGCGGTACAAATAGGATTGAGTTACTTGAGAAAAAATAGTCCAGTCTACTCCAAAGCTTCCGGTCTAAATTTTTATGAACTATTTCTGCGCTATATGCTCGGAAATGTAGTTGCTGGCACAGTTACACAATTAACAATTGGTAAACAGTTTGAAAAAGAAGCAGACGAGTTTGCCTATAAAGATGCAGGTAAAGGCAAAGGGTTAATTGAATTTTGCGATGATATGTTAGAACATGAAAAGGCTGATGATGCAGCACTTGATTCTGCATATGAATTTCTACAAGAAAATAAGCCAGTGCTTTCTGATAATGATTATCAGTCCTTAATGATGAATTATTACTTAGCAAAAGGATTGCATTTGTTTATTCAAGGTATTAAATGGGTTTTTCATAATACATCGCTTGACGGACACCCAAGCCCAGAGGATCGCGTAAAAGCTATAAAGGAATACCTGGCTGAGCATTCATAAGTTCACTTGGCGCATGATCTCATGGCGTATAGTTAAGTACGTTCTCTGAATACCGATGCCTTAAATATTTTTTCCATATTTTTGGATAAAATTGTTCGATCCATTCATCAATGAGTCGGCGATATTCGGGTGGGGTATTTTTAGAATGAAAAAGAAGATCGCCATTTGATTCGCCTTCTTTATACGCATGAAGGCACTTTTTTTGATGTTTTTTATACGTTTTCATAAAATCATGAACGCCGGAGGTCGGCTCGTCCAAAAATTCCAGAATGCGAATCAATGTTTTTCGTGGTTTTGTTAAAAGATCTTCATAATATACTAAGAGCCGTTTGCTTGCATCCCATTCATCATAAATGGCAATGTTATCAAAATAATTGGGTGCTCTATTATACAGTGAGACACTTTCTTTGCCCTGCAAAATTTCTAACGTAATAAGATTGTGCTCATTTCTGGTAATCGCTTCTTTTGGATTACGAATAATAAGAATGAGTTTATTATCCGAATGGGTGTTCGCATCATTTAATTGCGTGCGAATATGAATCTTTTCAATGGGCGGCTTGGCCATATCAATTTCAAATCCAACACTCCAGGCAAGCGGCTGATCTCTCATATTTTTGAGCATTGTTCTCATAAAACTCGGGCAATGAGTAAGATATTCTAAACAATAGCGTAACCAGGTGTTTCCCGAGCGGGGATATGATAATAGGAAAGTATGGGGACCATTATACATGCGCAGATACTCAATCATCTGATCTTTAGATTGGCATCTTACCGATGATGCAACAAGAAGCAAAAATAAGAAGTCGTACTTTTTGAACGTTTTGCGTTCTTTCATCAAAAAACACCTTTTTTAGTGGGTCACTTTTTCATGATATTAATGATAAAAGTATTTGTACTGCAAGAGTTGGCTATTGTTTTTGTAGCTCAGCTAATCTTTCTTCAATTTCTATTAGTTCTTGCTGGTCTTCTTCATATTGTTCAACCAGCGCTTTTAAATGTGATTCTTCAAAAATGTATCTGACGGCAAAAAACTTTAATGTTTCAAAATTCTGTCGATCATTGTTACGTGTAAGAAGTTCTTTAACCAGAAAATGTTTAACATTTCTCTTAGCAAAAATTTTTTCTTCTAAAGTTTTTGCTAATATTTCAATCATGTTACGTGTTGCGTTTCTAAATTCTTCAGATTTTTCGTTGTGCAGATTTATATTTAATCCAGATTGATCAGTGAGCATATCCATTGTCTGTGGAATTGACCGTAAAAGTTGATCTTTTTTAACAATTTTCTTTCCTAAATTTGATAAAGCTTGCATTTTCTTTAAGCGACAGTCCTTCAATTCTTGGATTTGTTTATTTCTATCTTGACCGTTCATAAGCGGAGAAAGAAATAAACAAATCAGTAGCAATTTAGGCTTCCAGATCATAAGACCCTCTCAGGGATTAATTGTTTAACCAATGCTGCAACTACTTCTCTCAGGGCTTCATTCGAATTGTCAGACAACATAACAATTTTTTTTAGAAAATAAAAGAAATACCTCCTACTCATTTTCCCAATCGATTGTAACGATCCTTGAGTCTTCATAATTAAGAACTTCTTCTGCATAATATTGCTTGAGGTATTTATTCCACCAGACCGGATACAGCTGTTCGATCCATTGGTCAACTAAAAGGCGATATGCCGGATATGTTTTTTTGGAATGAAACAAAAGGTCTTCGCCTTTTGATTCTCCATCTTTATAAAGATCCAAACATATTTTTTTATGTTTTTGATAGTCTCTCATAAAATCGTCCAGCGCGGTGAGCGGCTCATTTAAAAAATTAAGAATGCGAGCTATCTCTGGGCCAGGATTGGTGAGTAAATTTTCATAATAGACCAAGAGCCGTTTATCCGCATCCCAAGAGTCATACACGCTTATGGCGTCAAAGTAATCGGAACCTTTAACGTATCCCTTTTCTTTGCCTAAAAGAATATCCATAGTAATAAGTTTGTGTTGAGTTCTCATGAGTGCTTCTTTTGGATTTCGTATGAGTACGATCAGCTTATTGCCAGGAGCACTATTACTGCCGTTGAGCTCTCTGCGCAAATGTGCTTTTTCAATAGGAGGCTTGCTCCAATCAAGATCATCAAAACCGCAACTCCATGCCAGTGGTTGATCTATTCTCTTGCCCAGTCCTGCTTTCATAAAGGTTGGACAATGGGTAGTTCTTTCGCATATATACCTAAGCCAGGTGTTTCCTGAGCGCGGGTATGATAATAAAAATGTTCTAAAGCCACTGTAACTGCGTAAATATTTTAGGGCAGCATCTTTGCTATCCCCTGGGCCATCTGCTAGTAATGGTGACACTAAAAACGCAAACATAAGAATGCTATGCTTCATGAGAATCTTCCTTTCCTAAAGGATTTCTATGATAGTTTTTCTACTCTTCAAAAAACTTTTTAGTGCGCAATTTTTTAATCATCCCACGATGAGATTTCTCTTCTAAGCGTGCCGCTTTGGCCCCTTGTGATACGCGGGTTGCCATTCGTTTTTTGGGGACATGTAATGCTTTACTTATGATCTGCGCGAGGCGCACGAGTGCCATTTTTCTATTTTGTTCTTGGCTTCTGGTTGCGCTGCTGTGAATAATGAGATCGCCTTCTGCGGTTAATTGAGAGGACAGCTTTTCTAGTACTCGCTGTTTTTGATCATCATTGAGTGCGTTGGTATTTTTTACATTCCAGCGGACCGTAATTTTGGTGCTTGTTTTATTAACATGCTGCCCGCCGGCGCCGCCGGATCTGCTTGAGGTGATCTCAAGCTCATGTTCGGGAATAATGATTCCATTTTTAACTGATACATCGTTTTTTATATTCATAGTAATAATATGATATCTGAGTTGAGCTTTGAAATAAAAGGGTTTTGTGAGGTAATTGAGAGTTGTCGACAATTTGTCGACAACTGAATAAAGAAGCTTCAGGCTGGAAATATCATGTTTTTAAATTACACAAATATTCTTATCGAGCTTTTTGATGGAATTTTTTCGATCATTATCGTTGGCTTTATTTTGGCAAAATTTTCATTTCCTTGGAATTTGATGCTGATTGGAATTTTAGTTCTCCCTTTTAGCATTGGTATAGCGCGAATGTTTATGGGAAAATAGATTGTTGAAGACTTGAACTATCGACAATTTGTCGATAGTTGAAATTAGAGGCAAATTAACCATTGGATTTGTATATTCTATAAAAAAGTACTTTAACAAGATCAGTAATAATAAAATAGCACGCTACGATTATTCCAATCAAAAGCAAATTGTTTGCCGAGAGCGGTGTAAAATGGAGAAACTTTTGCCCAAATGCAGTGAATGGCAATGCAAGAGTAATGATGGCAACCATGGCTGAGAGTGATGCCACAATCCAGGATGGTCGTGGTGCTTTATAAAAAGGAAGTGTGGTGCGGATTGAGTAAAAGAAACTTATTTCAACCAACACACTGGTAACAAACCAATTGGTTTGCAATATCGCCGGTTGCGCACGGTAAAAAAGGCTGAAGATAATAAAATCTGCAACCATTACTACCAGGCCAAGAATCATAGTAACCAAGGCAATATCTTTAAAGTCATATTTTTGAGGCTTATTAATATCGGCAAAGCTGACGGTATCAGTCGAAATTGCAATGAGTGGAAAATCAGTAATCAAGCTTACCAGTAATAGTTGCACCGGAAGCATCGGTAAAAAATCTATTAAAAGTGATGCAATTGCCAATGAATAAAAATGGCCAAAATTCGGGGCAAGTGTTGATTTAATATATTTAACCATGTTGGCAACAATAATGCGACCTTCATGAATACCGTTAACAATAACGCGTAAGCTTTTATGCAACAAAATAATATCAGCAACATCGCGGGCGATATCGGCTGCGGTATCAACCGCCATTGAAACGTGCGCGATTTTTAATGCCGGCGCGTCATTAATTCCATCGCCCAAATATCCAACATCATATTTTTCTTCTAATGTTTGGATGATCTGGACTTTTTGATTCGGAACAATATGAGCAAACACGGTGCACTGTTCAATGGCCTTTTCTTTATCGGCATCATTTTTTTGAGCGAGTTCTTCGCCGCTGATCATTTGATCTTTATTTGTTACGAGATTAATGCTTTTAGCAATTGCATAATTTACTTCTTGAGTATCACCACTAATAATTTTAACCTCAACACCTAAATTATGTGCGCGTGTAAGTGCATCAAGAGCGGTTGGCTTGAGAGGATCCTCATAAGAAATTAATCCAAGATATTCTAAATCTGTTTCATCATTTTGAGTAATTGTGGTCAAAGGTTTTGCCAATTCTTTTTTTGCAAAAGCAAGCACTCGGCGTCCTAAGGATCCTTCTTTTGAGCTCCATGCGGTTATTTCTTCTTTGTGCGCGGCGTCCAGATTGGCGCAACGATTAATTACTTCTTGAACGTTCCCGCGAAGTAAAAGAATATACTGGTCATCGTTCTTGGCAAGCACCGATGAATAGCGCAAGAGAGGGTCAAAAGGATGTTCTGCCACAACGGTATAGTGTTCAAGTGATGCGCGTTCTGGCAGCGTGAGTTTTTGCCAAATTGGCCCATTAAATCCTTGATCTTTTGCAAGTGCGCTAACCGGAAGTCCTGATGCTAATAATCCATAGATAAGAGTTTGGCGTTCATTAGATGATTTGATTGCGGCCAAGGATAATGAGTTTTGCGTGATGGTACCGGTTTTATCAGTGCATAATATTTCCATGCTGCCCAGATCTTCTATGGCAGAAAGCCGCTTTGCAACGAGCTTATGTTTTGCAAGGTGCAAAGCACCGCGAGAAAGTGAGGCGGTGATAACAATGGGCAATGCTTCTGGAATAATAGAAACTCCTAAGGCCATAGAGAAAATAAGTAAACTAATCGCATCAAATTTTTGGGGATTCAAAAGAAGATGCGCAATAAAAACGCATGCAACGGTGATCACCACCAAATAAAGAATGAAGCGGCTAAATTGAGCAATGCCTTTGGTGAAGCTGCTTAATTTAGGGGCATCTTTTGCGCTCGTAGCGATTGAGCCAAAATGTGAACTATTTCCGGTTGCAAAAACAATTCCAATTCCTCTGCCATTCAAAATGGTAGTTCCACTAAACCCGATATTAGAAGCGTTAAAGATGGTGATATTTTTATTTTCAATTGGTTTGGCATCTTTTTGTACTGGCGCAGATTCACCGGTTAAGATTGATTCATCGATGGTGAGATTTTCAGTGCTGGTTAAACGCACATCGGCCGGAATTTTATCACCCGGATATAATTTAATAATATCTCCTGGAACCAGCTGATCAGTAGTAACTTCAACCTCTTTGCCATCGCGAATAATGCGAATGGTGTCTACAATATATTTTTGAAGCAGCTGGAGTGAATGGTGAGAGCGGTATTCTTGAAAAAAACTAAAAATAGTGTTGATGGCAACCAAAAACAGAATCATAAGACCATCAAGCGATTCTCCTAGAATGAAATTTATGAGCGCGATGATAAGCAACAAATAAATAAACGGAGACTTAATCTGATTAAAAAAAATATGCCATGCAGTAACTTCGTGCCCGGTAATAGTATTCGGCCCAAATTCTTTGTGCGCTTGAGTTGCTTGCGCAGTAGTTAATCCATTCGTAAGATCTGTTTTAAATTCTGAAGCGGTTTGTTGTATAGATTGTGCAGCATATTGTATAAATGTGCCTTCTGGCGCACGTTTGAGATTTTTCTCTTCAGGCATACCCATTCCTTTTTTGTATCAGTTATGAAAATAATACTGAATATAGATGTGCAAATGAAGAATTATAAATAAAACGCTGCAGAATTAAGGCGTATCATCGATATAAATTAAAAATGGCACTCAATTACGAGCGCCAGTCCCGATATTCAAAAACTTAAGAAAAACCTAAAGGATGCGCATAAAATGGAAGATAATAGACTGTTTTGTGCCTCGTAAATTCTGCTCCGATTATCAGTCATGTTCTTCTATCCTAATTACGGTAGAGTTGCTTCTTTCCTGGTGGGCATGCATTCAATGATTATTAGATAATTTAGCCCGCTGTACTCTTTTTTCTTGTATGCTCTTTAACCGCTTGGTTAATGCTGCTAATTCTTCATATTTCTTTTCAAGTGCTGCGCTTGCTGCATTATATTTTTTTGTTTGCTCATCAGTCATTTTTAGAACGCCAACAGGTATTGCGCGATTTTTTGCTATTTGTAGTTCTTTAAGGTTTTTCTCTGCTGCTTCTATTTGTGTCTTTAACAAATCATATTCTGCGTCTTCTTTAAGTAATTCTTCTTGGCTTTCGGCACCTTTTATGGGTAATGGAGGTAAGGGACGGCGCGAAGCGACTGGTTCTTCCTGAAGGGCAAGATTAACCGTATAATTGTATCCAATTCCTCGAGGAGCATCATAGATGGTGATGGTGCCTATAGGTCTGGCGCCGGCAGGTAGAGCGATTGTTGTTCTTCCTTTTTTATCATCGAACCCCATATATTGCAATTCAGAGCCATTTAAAACAAAAATTCCTAAATAGTTTTTCAATTTATCACTTTCAAGCAAGAATAAGTCTTTGCTTGTCGGTGAGTTATATCTGCCTTGATTTCTCAGAGAATCATTAATAACGATCGTTTGGCCAGCCGCCAGGGCAAAAGTCTCGTCAAGCCCGTAGCGTACTGCATAATCAGTCTGTTTTCTTTGATTTATCACCCGAATGGCAATAGGAGTTGCTGCTGGGATCATCGCCCGAGTAACAGCAGGGATAAATCCCGCTAGTATAAGCAGAAAAAGTGAAATTCTTGAGTAATAGTTCATATAAAAATCCTTCTTTTTATAGGCATTGCCAGAGCATTATGCTCTTTAATTGTTAGCCTACTATAAAAATATTCAAATAGGCAATATTATAAATAAAGGCGCCTGAATCTCGTGTATTTTGGCCCTTTTCTCCCCCTTTATCTGGCAAATAAAGGTGAATAATATTTTCTATTAAAAATTAATATAAAAAATAAAAATACTAAATTTGATTATAATTATTAATTTGGTATTCTCATGGTATAGAGAATCCTTCGATACGCTCGCCTTGCTCGCACTCAGGATGTGTAGATAGCACACACATGGTGAGTGATTGCCTCAGCAATCGTATCGAACCATAGAAAAAGTTTCTCAAAATGTGAGGATTACATGATTCGATTATTTCTACCGCTTTTGCTTGCCTCTTTTTCCTTTGCGAATGCACAAATGGTCACGGTAACATGCTCTGACGGCCAGGCTCAATTTGAAATGGCCGATTTGCGTGGATCTAAGTGCCTCAGGATTACTCAAGATACTCTGATCAACCCTATGTATCAGATGAATTCGCAGTATGAAACTACGGAATTTTCACTTACTGGTATTGATACTCGATCTCTTAACTTATTTATAAAACTATCCAAATTAAGCGATGCTAAAGTTTTTGCATTTATCGATTCATTAAATCCGGATGAATTTAGAATATTTGATTACTATGCAAAATATTTGCGGGTGTATCATGAGATCGATCTGCTCTTTAAATATAAATATGTAAAAGAATATAGCCCTCAGGGCAACCAAGCCATTACCGATTTTGTAGACTCAAAATATACCACCTTCCAATTCATTGAGGGGGTAGGCTCTGATGCGGGTAAATGGAAGTTGGTAGATCTTTTTGAGAAATATGTGCTAGAGTTTGCCGGATTTATGAAAATACCAACCGGTGCCGCTGGCAATGATACGCGTGCTTTTTTTGTATTGATCGATTTCTATCAACGCGTGATCAAAAAGCCCTTAAGGCTTACTACTCAGCATTTAAAAGATGTTTTTAACAGTTTTGATTTGGCTCTTCAAAATGAATTGCTCAAAAAGCAATTGGTTATTATTCCCTAAATAGAGGTTTTTTATGAATTTGATTAAAACATTTTTTGCGGTCTCACTTACTGGGCTTTGCCTGCCGCTTTGCGCCAAGCCTATTAAAGTGCAATGTACTGATAGAATAATTGAATATGAAGATCAAGAGCTCCTCAATGTGTTAAAAAGTAACGCGGTAATGATCGAATTTGGAAAGCGTTCGCCTGAAGAAGCTCTTAAACTGCCCATTGATTCAAAAGGTTTTGCATTCATGATGGTGCTGGCAGCCAAAACTGATGCCCGGTTATTTACTTTTATCGATGCATTAGATGAGCAGACATTTCGCTTAGTAAGCTTTTATGCTCAACTACTGCAAGAAAAGCGAATTTCTAATTTGCTCAAATACAAAATGATTAAAAATCCTCAGTTACAAAAATTAGCTGAAATGCCCGATGAGGTCATGAAAGAATTTATTGCTCACAAGTATCTAAATTGGAATGGACGATATGATACGCTCGCTAATAAATATTTGAACAAGGAGCTTAATAACAGTGGAATTTCGTCAAATTATTTCGGTCTTTATGATTCTTCAACAGCAGATTCAAGGCGTGCTTTTTTTGTGCTCATCGATTTTTATCAAGAAACATTAAAAAAGCCGTTACCACTAAATACCGCGCATTTAAAAGATATATTTAATGCGCAGCCAACTGATATTCAGCAAACGTTACTCAATAAAAATTTAATTACCCTATCCTAAATGGAGATTTTACTCATGAATTATTATTCACTACTTAAATCCCCTTCGAAGCTATATTTTCCATCCTCCGTTCGCCTCGATAGAGGCTCCGAAAGGAGCCGAGTGGAGAGGTCTCCATTCAGCCTTGCAGGCTTCCATCGACCCGAACGGTTTGGTAAGTTTATTTTTCTTGCAAGTATCATGGCGATAGTGCCGGCGCATGCAGGAATGTATCAGAATAATAATCAACCCTATAATTCTTATAATCCTAATAATTTAGGCGGTAATAGGAATAACCAATTTGGCAATCCCTACAATCAAAATCCAAGCCCGGTTGTAAATGTTCCAGTGGCACCCAAGGGTTTTGCGGCTCTGGAAGGATCCGTTCCGCAAGAGATTATCGAGTTTGCAAGTTATTTTAAAGATGCAAACATCAGCACAAATACACGATATGCTATCAAGCAATCGCGCGGCATTTTTTTGATAGGGCAAACTGGCAGCGGTAAAACGAGTGTAGCAAAGGCGCTTTCAGAAGAATTAGACTGCCCCTTTATGTATCAAAGTGCTGCAGGCATCACCGCTGAAGATATCCAGAAAGTTTTTGAAGCGGCACGAAAGAAGGCTCAATCAAATAGACATGGCAAAACCGTTTTATTTCTCGATGATCTTGATGTTTTTGCGACATCAAAAACTATCCAATGATGCGATCGCATTGTTAAATGAGATGGATGGATTTGCTAAAGATGATTCAGTAATTGTCATCGGAGCAAGTACAAGCACAGAAAATTTTGAAAAATCATTTTTACGTTCTGGCCGTTTTGATAAAATAATTGAAATGCAATTGCCTAACCCGGCAGAACGGGAAGCAATGCTTATCAAATTTAATCAAGCGGGCAACGTTCCCTTTGATTCTCGTCTGAATGTAAGCAGGATTGCGCAATTTACCTATAACTTTACTCCCGCGGATTTAAAACAATTAATAAACTATGCGCATATATTTGCTAAACGAGACCAAGCATCATTTATTACTGAAAAACATATGATTGAGGCAATCATAAAAGTGCTTCAAGCTAAAGGGCGTATTGATAAAGATGTATCAGTACGGGTAAAAGTAATGTTGAGTCTTCTTAATCAAAAAAAAGAAGAAAAGAAGGGATTTGCGCGCCTAGTTGGTGAGGTTCCTGATGAGATCACTGAGTTGGTAAAACAGATCAAGAATGATGAAGTGTATAAAAAGTATGGCTTAGATTTGCCAAAAGGGATCTTGCTCTCTGGCCCTCCAGGAACGGGTAAGACTTCATTAGTGCGAGCGCTTTCAGAAGAGGCCGGTTGCGAATTTATGGCAGTTTCGGCTGCAGAATTTGTGGACCAATTTGTGGGCGCGGGTGCTCAAAAGGTCCGCGATCTTTTTAAAGAAGCACGCCAAAAAGCAGTAAATAGCGAGTCAAAGAAAACGATAATCTTTATTGATGAGCTTGATTCAATTGGTAAGCGCCAAGGTAACTCTCTTGATGCGACCATTACTGAATTATTAACCCAGATGGATGGATTTGAAGAAGATAATTCTATCATCGTGATGGCTGCTTCAAATCACCCAAATAATATTGATCCAGCATTATTGCGTCCGGGCAGATTCAGCAAGATTATCAAAATTGGCTTGCCTGATCTTAATAAACGTGAGCAGGTGTTAAAGCTTTATACTGCCAATATTCCGCTTGATCCTGATGTTAACCTGAGAAAAATAGCTGAAGCTGCTAATAATTTTAGTCCGGCTGATTTAAAAGAATTGGTTCAAAAGGCATCTGCAGCAGCGTTAAAAGAGGGTATTAAAAGCCTTAAGCAAAAGCATTTTGTGGAAGCGATCAGAAAGACTCTTAAAGAACGTATGATCAAAGGTGATAAAGATATTCAACAGCAGTTGGATGCGCTTGATGTAATCTTTGGCGGCAAAGATGCTGTCAAAGGATTTAAGCGTTTGGTAGGTGGGGTTGATCCATCTATTGAAGACTTGGTCAAGATGATCAAGGGAGAATATAACTATTCGGCTTTTGGAGTTCCATTTCCAAAAGGTGTCTTATTAGCAGGCCCTCCAGGAACCGGTAAAACGGCGCTTGCGCGTGCAATTGCTGAAGAAACCGGGTGCGAGTTTATTCAAGCAAAAGGTTCTGAATTTATAGAAAAATATGTTGGTGTCGGGGCTCAGCGTGTGCGAGATCTCTTTAATGATGCGCGTACCAAAGCAGAAGGTAACCGTTTTGGTAAAACGATTATCTTCATCGATGAAATTGATGCGATCGGATCCCGTGCTACCGCTGATACTTCTGAAACGAATCAAACGATCACCGAATTACTCACGCAAATGGATGGATTCTATAAAGACGAATCGGTGATAGTAATGGCGGCAACCAATGCCCCAACACTCTTGGATCCTGCATTAATGCGTGCGGGTAGGTTCGACACCATTATTGAAGTTGCATTGCCTAACTATGAAAAACGTATGGCGCTCTTTGCATTCTATTGCAAAGGCAAGCCGGTGGATACCACGATATCGTTTGATGTGCTTGCAAAAGCGATGGAAGGATGCAACGCAGCCGATATTAAGAATCTGGTTGATAAAGCGGCTCAACTTGCTATGAGAAATCGCCAGACGCTTATCACTCAGGCTAACTTTGACCAGGCATTGGCTGATCTTAAGATTGCCGAAGGTCAAAAGAAAGGCACGTATATTCTGCCTGATAAGGTATTTTAATCATGAATAAAATAGCACTGCTAATATTGCCAATGCTCGTGGCAGGCTCTTTGCCTGCCATGATGCAGCAAACACAAAAGCAAGCAGATCAAGTCCAGCAAAAAGAAAAGCAGAAAAATCAAAAGAAACCGCGCTGGTATTCAAATGATGATAAGCAGCCCGAGCTGCCAGCAGCTGATCCTGAAACTGCCGATTTGAATGCAATGCTTGCCGTAATCATGAATCAAATTAATCAAGAGCATGGTGCAGTTACCACTATGGTTGAAACATTAAAGCACAAAGAACATCAGCGGATTTGCCCGACGTGCGGTAGACCGGCAGAAGTCTGTGGAGCTGATAAAGATCGCATTGCTCATGGTAATATTATGCTCTGCGGCTGCCCGTTGTGTGGCGGATTGCAGGTATAAATAGAGGTTAATTATGAATAAAATAATAATTTTAGTGATAAGCATGTTTTTTAGCGTTAACGCATCCGGTATGCAACAACAGCAGCAGCGCCAGCAGCATGACCAGCAGCAAACTCAATCCAAGAAAGATCAAAAGAAGCAGCGGTGGTATTCAAATGATGATAAGCAAATCGATCATCAGCACCAGCAACACCCTCAATCTCAAGAAGAGGATGATGGTATTGCCGATTTAAAATCTGATATGGCTGCAATCGCGCAAAACATCATTCAAAACAATGCTTCGGTTGATAATTTTATTAAAGCGCAGGTATCAGCAAATAGCGCTCAAAAGAAAAAAAGAATGGTTCTTTGTTCTATTTGCGGGCAATCAACGTGCCCTTTTAGTAAAGAAGTAGATGAGTAATAGGCGCATGAAAAGTACTCACCGTTCGCTTCGAGTGAGGCCGAAGGCCGAATCGAGAAGTTTTTATTTCTCGACCCAGCCTACGCTAAAAGCTTCGGCGGGTACGCTCGCATAACCCCCGATCATCCTGAGCTTGTCGAAGGATCGAAATGAACGGCTTAAATTTATTTACGCATCAATTTTCTTTCTTCTTTAACATTGCAGCTATTTCTTTTGTATAAAGATTTATCGCGTGGTTGGCAAAAACATTGGCCGGTTTCTTCATCATATTTTGGCGTATCTTCTGGCTCAATTTTTCGCGGTCCGCATTTTACTGAGCAATAGCAGCTGCATGCATTTGCATTTCTTTTGCTGCATTGGCCTTGTGTGCAAAGTTGTTTTTCCGGATTAGCGGTAATAAGTACGCATGATGCCATGCTAACGAGCAAAATAAAATTCTTTATCATACAAAACTCCCCTAAATTAAATAGATTCTAAGAATATAATGGCATTTTGATTTAGATAAAATCAAGAGATCTTTTCAGGAAAGTCCGAAGGGTCACAACTAGCACCACAATTACACATCCTGAGTAGAGATGCTGTGCATCGCGTATCGAAGGATGGGCCAGTTCTAAAAAGAATAATGCTTTGCATTGTAAAAATAGATAGCGCAGTTTTAACTTTGGCATTATTTGCCAATCCTTCGATACGCAGCCAATGGCTGCTACTCAGGATGTGTATTTCATTTGAGTTTGTGCTTGATTTTTTTCCTGTATAGTTTCGTTCTTCGAATAATGCTGTGTATTTTTTAAAAACTGATCAAGGCGTTTCACTGCGTAGGTAAAGTCAACGTGTGCTTGGGCGTTATGATTGGTTTGAGTGGGCAATTGCTGCTTGTTGTTTAAAGTTTCAAGCCGTATTGTTGAATCTACAACAGTATGAATACTATAAATAACTGAATAATGTTCAATTTCGTCTTGGGTGGGCTCGCGTTCACCTAAATATGTTTTTAATAATGCCAGGTGTTGATTGCTATGAAGTTCATTGGTAAATCGTGCCAGGTCATAAAAATGATCTCCATACTCAATGGTATCAAAATCAATTATTTTAGGGCGGATTCCATTCCCATTCGATTCAAGAAGTATATTGCCTTGATGAAAATCCCCATGGCACACGCTCGGACGCTTTGAAGGGGCAGGGGCAAATTTCCCTGCGATGACTTTAATTCTTGCATATGCCTGTGTTAATTGTTCGGGGATTTTATATGCCTGGGGATTTTGATTAAAGGGATGTTTGGACAACCAGCCAAACGGCCAATAGTCACGAGGATAATTACAGCTAAAGCAGTTGGGATTAGAGACAGTTTCATGAAATTGCCTTAAGGCTCTTACCGTTTCATGATAGAGCGCAGGCGATTCTTCATAGCGGGGCCATGGTTGTTTATTTTCTATATATTCCATAAGAATTTGTTGGGAATCATGGTCATAGTTATAAACTTTGGGGCTGTTTTTTTGCTCAGAAATCACCTGGTGTACATGCATCATTTTTGTGAAAAAATCGCTCCGTTTTTTTGCTTTAGGGCTTCTTAAAAGATAGTGCATTTTAGAAGTTTTACATAATGAAATATCGGTGTTCACTCCGGCACAAAGATCTTCAATTGAGGTGATTGTTGTATCATCCGCCGGCAAAAGTTTTTTGAAAGATTCATATTTTTGATGTTTTGAGGGATCTTGCGATCCCCAAAGAGATGCGAACGCAAATAAAAAACTAAAAAATAAGAAATGAGTTTTTAGCTTGTATTTTGATTTTTTTTGAACTATCATACAACCCGTTTTGTTTATGTTTTAATAAAGGTGAAGTAATGAATAAATTAATTATAATTTTATTCCTAGTATTTTGCGAAGCAAGCGCGAAAGTAGAATTTTTAGAAAAAGCGTACAGTTATGATGATGTGCTTTTGGTTCCCCAAAAATCTACGGTTGAATCTCGCAAGCAGGTGAGTACTAAAACCAAACTTTCAAAAAATATCTGGCTCAATATGCCGATCGTAAGTTCCAATATGGATACGGTGACTGAATCATCCATGGCTATTACCATGGCGCAATTGGGCGGGATCGGTATTATTCACCGATTTAATACCATTGAACAACAAGTATATGAGGTTACCAAAGTAAAACGGTATCGCAATGCAATTATCAGGAATCCGCTTACTGTTTCATGCAATGCGACATTGGCCGATGCGCGTATGCTCATGGCAGAACATGATATTAAAGGGTTGTTAGTAATTAATGCACAGCAGAAGTTGATAGGAATTATTACCAGCAGAGATATTCGTTTTCGCCCTGATGAAAAGCGATTAGTGTGTGAATTTATGACCCCACGCAATCAATTAATTGTTGGAACTCCTGAAATTAGTATTGCTGATGCCAAACAATTAATGATTGAAAATCGTATTGAAAAACTTCCTTTAGTAAATCCTGATGATACGATTGCGGGTCTTATTACCAGCAAAGATATTTATGTAAAAGCAGAATATCCCTCAGCTTCGATTGATGCGCACGGAAGATTATTAGTTGGTGCAGCAATTGGGGTAAAAGAAGATGCCATTGATCGTGCCAAGGCGCTGGTAGAGGCGGGGGTTGATGTTCTGGTAATCGATATTGCGCATGGGCATTCGGAGTTAGCAATACAGGTTTTAAAACAGCTCAAGCAGAAATTTCCCCATGTTGATGTGATTGCCGGAAACGTAGCCACGGCTGCCGGCACCCAAGAGCTTATTGAGGCAGGAGCAGATGCTATTAAAGTAGGCATCGGGCCTGGATCAATTTGCACCACCCGCATTACTACCGGAAGCGGTTATCCGCAATTGAGCGCTGTTCTCCATTGCGCGCACGAAGCTGATGCCTTTGGCGTGCCGGTGATTGCAGATGGCGGCATTAAATATTCGGGCGATATTACCAAAGCGATTGCAGCGGGTGCCTCAACAGTGATGCTGGGCAGCTTGCTGGCAGGAACTGATGAAAGCCCTGGCATCCCCTTCATGAAAAATGGTAAAAAATATAAGGTGGTGCGTGGTATGGCATCTTTTGGTGCAAATTTGGCTCGCACGAGCAAACTGAATGAAAAGCGCAATGTTAATGATTTTGTGCCTGAGGGAGTTGAGGCATTAACGCCGTATAAAGGCAGCGTGGTTGAATGCGTGCAGCAATTGCTGGGGGGATTATACTCTGGCATGAGTTATTGCGGCACTACCACGATTGAACAGTTGCGCGGAAATGGGGTATTTGTTGAAATCACCGCAGCAGGCATTCGAGAAAGCCATCCCCATGATGTGCAACAATTGGTAAATTAGCTTTAAAATAGAGAGACGGATATTTTTCTCTGAGCAGATATTCCCAAAAGTGATTGCCAAGATATAGAGTAATTGGTGGATTATGTTATGAGGGTATGATGCAGAGAGTAATGATATTTTTTTTATTGGCAAATGGCAGCGTGCTTGGGATGCAAACGTCCCTTACCATTTCTATAAATGCCCCGAATTGGGCAGTGGATTCGCGCGAAAGAAATTTATTGCATTATCTTCCGGGCCTACCCTTTAAAGATGTTCTGAATATTAGTCTAGCCGAGGAAGATGAAAAAAAAGCGTGCCTTGCTGTTTTAATCCTGGAACAAACTGATATACAGGTAGATGCCAAAGATAAAGACGATCAGACCCCGTATGATTTGGCAAAAGCTTATAAGAAACAATTGCCCAAGCTATTTCAAGTGATCAAGGCGGGTAAGATTACCCAAGATATTCGTCGGAGAATTTCAGAAAATCCCAGAATAGTGCTTTCTGATAAAGAACGCACCCAATGGCATGCGGCAGAGCTGCTTCTTGCTCATTATAATTAAGCTATTACATTACCTAGTTTCTTTGCCGTATTTCAACATTCACCAACTCTTTCATTTCAGTACTAACCTGCTCTTTGAGGATGTCTTCAGCGGCTTGTTTAGAAATTGCAAATTCCTGTTTGCCAGGAATTTTGTGATGCATTAAAAGTCTCACTACTTCTGTGTGCCAATATGCAATGGCAAACCTGAGAGCATCTAAGATATCCCAGGCGAGATTGTTGCGAATATTGATAGTGGTATCAGCTTCAAGTAAAGATTGCACCGCTACTTCATCGCCATTCATTGCAGCGAAAATAAGGGCGGTACGCCCCTTATAATCTTTTTTGTCCATATCAACGCCACTCTTAAGTAAGAGCCTTAAAACCTCACTATTCCAATTTCGAGCAGCATATATAAGGGGAGTGCAACCCCATATGTTGGCCGCGTTTTTATCAGCTCCTTTATTGAGCAAAAGCAATACAATTGCCTCATGGCCAAAAAATGCTGCTTTAGTTATGCACGTATCGCCATTATCATCTTTTGCATGTATATGTGCTCCATGGCAAATCAGTATCTCAACTAACGCTTTATTTCCTTTTGATGCTGCTTTTATAAGCATATCGTTTAAAATCATTTGTTTTGTTGAGAACGGCGCAAATTGTGAATCTGCCTGTATGTTTAGTTGCCCGCCGTGGCTAAAACAGACTGCGATTACCAAAAATTGTATGCGCTTTATAATCATCCGGAAATCCTTTTTTACTGTATCAAATATTTTTTACCTTTTAATGCATCAGGCAAAAGATCTTCTTTGGTGTATTTTTCATACCCTTTGCCATACTCAAGTTCTTTCATAAGTTGAGTGGGGGCATTGCGAATTTTTAGGGGGATGGGAAGATTGCCTCCATGTTTTGCATCTTCCATTGCAGCAAGATAGGCATAATAGGAAGCTTTGCTTTTGGGGGATTGGGATAGATAGCAAACCCCGTGAGCCAAATTAATGCCGCATTCAGGATAACCAATAATTTCGACAGCTCGAAAAACATTGTTGGCGATCGTTAATGCCATGGGATCTTCAAGCCCAATATCTTCTGAAGCAAAAATCACCATTCTGCGTGCAATAAATTTTGGATCTTCTCCGGCTTGGATCATCCGAGCAAGATAATAGAGTGCCGCATCGGGTTGGCTTGCTCTCATCGATTTGATAAATGCTGATATGGTATTGTAATGTTCTTCTGCTTTTTTATCATAGCGCAAATGAGTATTTTGGACGGCACTTTTAAGATTTTCTACCGTGATTTGCCCATACAGCTGATGGGTGTTTTCCAACGTTGAGATTAATTGGCGTGCATCGCCATTTGCCATGGAAATAAGCCAATCTTGAGATTCTTGATCGACGGATATTCCGGTCATTGCAACAATTTTTTGCATATCTTCATGATTGAGCTCTTTGAGTACAAAAACTTTGCAACGAGAAAGTAATGCTGAAATTACCTCAAAACTGGGATTTTCAGTGGTTGCTCCAATAAGAACCAGCCGACCAGATTCCACAAAAGGCAATAGATAATCCTGTTGGGCTTTATTAAAGCGGTGAATTTCATCGAGAAATAAAACTTTTGGTTTGGAATCTATAGTTAAATTGGGGCCGATTTCTACAATTTTTCTAATATCATCTTTACTGGCCGAAACAGCAGAGAGCTCAAAATAGTGTACATCTAGAGCTTTGGCATACATCCGCGCAAGGGTTGTTTTGCCGACTCCGGGAGGTCCCCAGAAAATAAAGCTAAAAAGATGTTTTTTTTCCATGGCAACTCGTACTGGTTTGCCATGGCCAACCAGATGATCTTGGCCAACAAAGTGATCAAGAGAGGTAGGACGGATTTTGGATGCGAGTGGCTGCATACTTTTTGTATTTTTAAATAAATTATATTTTGTGACAAAATTCTATGATATAATTATATCATAAAGGACAGATTTTAGAAATTAAATTTTGATGTGTTAGATGTATTTACACATGGTGAGTGATCGCGATAGCGATCGTATCGAACCATTGGCCGATCCTTCGATACCCAGCCGTCGCTCTTCGAGCTATGGCGGGCGCGCGCCTCAAAGGCGGATTTCATCCTGAGCTTGTCGAAGGGCAGGATGTGTGGGCCTTACAAGGAGAAATTGTACATGAATGAACGATTATCAATCAAAAAGGCTATTTTATACGCGGTTAATGCGCTGGTTTCTCATCCCTGGTATTTTGTAAAGCTCACATTGGCATGGGTAGGTTTTTCAATTCTTTTTCTTGCCGTTCCCGCGGTTATTTTTGCGTTAATTACCATGCACTATTTTTCTCCCCTTTTACTAGCCCTAGGGTATTTCATACTCTATGTTTTTGGGATTTTTGTTTGGGTTCTACCTGCAAAGATGTTATTGCGGTTTTATGATAATGGCCCAGAGCCATTTTCATTTGGGCTTTTTCTTTCCCAGTTTGATTTTACCATGATACTTAAATTGCTGCTCGCTGCAGCTCTTTTTAATATTATTGTGGCTGCTGGTTTAATTTTATTAATTATTCCGGGTATCTATTTAGCGGTTAAATTTATTTTTGCCTTCTTTACGATTTTAGATACTAACTGTGGCATCATTGCTGCATTTAAAAAAAGTTATGCAATGACTACCGGAAGTTTTTGGCGAGTATTTGGATTGCTTATTATTGCGGGAATTTTACTCAATTTAGTTATCACGATCCCCGTTTCTGTGCTTATGATGATTCATGCCTATCGGCAATTACATTCAAAATGATAAAAATACCCATCCTGAAGAAAATCAGGATGGGTTGGTTTTATTTAGAAAATTTTTTTGCAGCAAAACTGAGCATCACCAATGTCCAGCCATTAAAAATAAGATCAATTCCTACAAAAAGGCCAATAATATAAAGCCCAGAGTATGGCCATTGTCTTAAAATAAGAATACCAAGTATGAGTGTTAAAATTCCGCTCACCAACACCCAAACCCAATGCTCAAAGCGGCGAGTAAGCGCTAAAACAATGCGAATGGTTCCTTGAATAATAAATAAAAACGATAATAACAGCGTAAGGGATATTGCTCCTGCTGTTGGTCTATAAAGAATTAAGCCGCCCGCAACCAGGGCAAAAATGCCCAAGAGTAATTGAAGCAAAAAACCACTCCATTCGCGTGCATATAATGCGTGCCCAAATTGAATGAAACCGGAAAATACTAATAACCACCCGAAAAAAATCACGGATGCAAAGGTGGCAAACGTAACTGAGTAAATTGCCAGAGATCCGAGCGCAATGAGCGCAAGACCCAAGCCAAGAAATACCCCAGCATGTGACCGTAATTGTTGAGCATTCATAAGAAATCCTTTTAATAAAAAAATGGTTTAGATGCTGAAAAAATTCTAGTGAATCGAGTTACGTATTGTAAAGAGTTTGTGCCCTCCTTTAGAATTATTAAAGGACATAATTTTAGAGGGGAATTTTATGAAAATGATTATTGGTATGATATTGTGTGCAACAGTTGGCGTCTGCTCAGCTATGGAGAAAAGACCAGAGGATAAAGATAAAGACAAAAAAGAATCCAGCCCGTCGCGGTTGGCATTTATTGCCAAGATTATTAATCGTGCCTCAAGTCCGAGTGCACTGCCATCATCCCCATCATCGCCACTATCTTCTCCTTCCTCCAGTTCACCCAAACCTTTGGCGGCCCGTGATGATCAACCCACTTCCAAATCGCATAGTTTTAGCAGTAGCCCTACCGGCTCGCGGATTTCAAAGACCATAGGGAGAAGAGGTTCTGGAGACTATACCGCCCATCTTAAAGATGAGTTAGCCAGAGAGAAAAGCACTGATTTTGCCATCACATTATCGGAATTAAAAGCGCGACTGGAGGCTTCCCGACATGAGCAAAATCAGGACAAGAAAAAAAAGGATCTGGAACAATTGGCCTGCGCAAAAGAGAAGAAAGAAGAAAATGGATTGCCGTATGATTTTAGTATCCTGAAAAAACAAGCAGCCGATGAAGCGTTTGCAATGAGAGCGAATGAAATTGCACTCGCGCTCAAAAATCGATTAACCTATATTGATCAAAATAATATAACCGGAAGACAACAGGCAGAGACGCTTGCCTGGCCAGTGAGAAAGTTGTATTCCCAACAAAAGGCACTTTTGCTCAGATTTTTTGAATCTCAAGAGGAGTCTCCCGGATACGAGCAGAATCAATATATTACCGATTTACGAATGACGCCCGTCTTGTTGCAAATTGAAGTACATATGCAAAAAAATCCTCATGGCGATTTCAAAAAGTTAGAAGAATATCAGGAAGAGATAAAGGAAGAGCAATTTGTGCCACAGTAAATTTACAATTTCCGTTTAAATTTTTTCTCGATCTCATATAAAGGAAGCGCCCATCCGGTTGGCCGGCCATGCGGGCAGGTGAAGCGGTTTTCTATTTTTTCAAGATCTTGCAACAATTGCTGCATCTGCACCATGGTTAAAACATCTCCGGCTTTCACTGCTGCTTTGCATGCCATCTGCGCATGCAGTTTTTCATGTACCTTTTTATACCAGGCATCAGCTTCAAGGTTTTGAAATTCAGTAATCCATCCGATGGTCTGCCGTACTAATTCTTCTATATTTATTTCTTTTAAATGTACCGGAATTGCGTTGACTATGAGTTGGTGAGCGCCCATTATTTCAATGGAAATATGATTACTGGTAAAAATTTGCAGATGAGGTTCAATCTGTTGAATTTCATCGGGATTGAGGGTAATAATTTGCGGAAATAAAAGACCGATCGTCGCAACTTCATCAAATCGCGTTGAAAAGAGTTCGTATAAAATTCTTTCATGCGCTGCGTGTTGATCAACTAAAAATAAACTTTCTTCTTGTTCGATGAGAATATACGTTTTATGAAATTGGCCGATTATTTGATATTCGGTGTGTTGGGTATTTTTGGTTGGAGCTTCGATGATCGGTTTTTGCATTTGAATGGAATCGTTTGGTGAATGCTTCGACGGGCTCAGCACGAACGGGTTATCCTCCCCGTTCGCCCCCATCGACGCGCCTTTGGCTTTCTCCCAGCCGTCGTTCTTCGAGTGGAGTTTATCCTGAGCATAGTCAAAGGGGCGGGCAGGCAGGATGAATGGGAATGGAATTTCTTTGGATTGGGCAAGAGTTATATCAGAAGAACCTGGCATTACGGAGTCCGTTCGTGGTGAGTGATTGCGAAGCAATCGTATCGAACCATGTTTATTCTCAAATCCTTTAAATCCAGGATTTGGTTCTGCAAACTCAACCCTCTTATTAAGCTGCGCCGAAAGATGTTTTTCTAAATTTTCTTTTACCGTAGTTTGCAGCAATTGCTCAATAATCCGAGGATTTAAAAATTGTATTTCTTCTTTTCGAGGATGAATATTAATATCAACCAATGCCGGATCGATAGTTATAGAGATGCATGCAAGTGGAAATTTATCAGACTGTAAGACATTCATATATCCTTTGATGAGTGCTTTGCTGAGTGCATGATTTTTTACCCATCGTTGATTAACAAAAATAAAAATTGCAGACCGATCATAGCGTGAGAAGGTATGATTTGAGATGCAGCCTTCAATGCGAGTACCGTTTTTTTCAGCGGAGATGGGCAGTGTCTGCTGTGCAACCGTATGATCCCAAAGTTGCGCAATTCGTTGTGCAACGTCTGCAACGGCGGGGCAATTATATAATAAACTTCCTTGGGAAAATAATTTAAAATGAACCTGCAAATAATCCAAGCAAAATGCTTGAAACAGAAGCATAATTTGCCGAGACTCGGTTTCATGCGTCTTTAAGAATTTTTTGCGTGCGGGGACATTAAAAAATAGATCAGCAATGCTGATATCAGTTCCATTATTACATGGGGCTTGTTCATCAGAAACAACGGTGCCTTGTTGGAGTACCAGCTTGGTCCCCATCGGTGTATGAGTTTCTTTGGTGATGAGGGTGACATTACTCACGGCAGCAATACTCGAAAGTGCTTCACCGCGAAAACCAAATGTGGTAAGTGTTGGCAGATCGTCAACACGAGTAATTTTGCTGGTTGCATGATGTTTAAAACATAGATGCGCATCTTCTTGCCCCATTCCACATCCATTATCAACAATTCTGATTAATGTTTTTCCGGCATCTTGAATATGAATGGTGATTTGGGTTGCGCCGGCATCCAAAGCATTTTCAACAAGTTCTTTCACCACGTTTGCCGGGCGTTCGACGACTTCGCCTGCGGCGATTTTTTGTGCTTCTTGGGGGGATAATTGTTTGATGCGTGCCATGATGCGATAATTAAAAGGTGTGGTTCGATACGATTGCTAGCGCAATCACTCACCATGTGTACAAGCACACATCCTGAGTAGCTGCGTAGAAGCATATCGAAGGATTATTTTTTTGATATTGTAAGTATGCCAGGAAAAAAATATTTTTTTAATTATTTTTAAGAGTCCCTAAAAATCGATTTTTTTCTCTACACTCAAGTGCAGTAATTTGCAGATCTGCATAGCAAGAGTTTTCACTCAATGCTTGAGCGCACTGCATTAATGTTTTTGTTTTTTCGCTTGTTATTTTTAGCTCAATATTTTTTTCATGCAAGGATACTGCTTCAAGGCGCGCATCATTCTTGAGCGATACCTTGATATTTTTGAGTAACGCTACCGGATTTTTTAGATACTTATTATGGTTTTTCAGATGTTCTGCCTTTTTTTCTTGTTTTGCCTGCAATGATTTTTGGTTTTTTTGATAGGCTGCAACATGATCAAGTGTATGCAATTGTGCGTTGAGTTCATTTTTTTCTGATACTAATGATGAATGAATATGCCATTGCTGCACCTGCAAACTCGCTAGGCTTATTGCAATGGTTGCAACTGCGATGCAGCTCATGCAAAACCAACGTGAAACGGCTTTATGTTTTTTTGGTGATCCATTACTATAAAAATTTATTGATTCCATTATTTCATTCTTTCTTGATTTAAAAGACCAATCATGGTTAATAATGATACTTTTTGTTCATGCATATCAAGAGTAACTGCAGGATCAATGTGCAAAAGACGGGCAATGCTATCCACATTCATACTTTTCTCTAACTGATAATCATGCGCAAGCAAATCAATTGCCAGTTGCGATCGGCGAAATGCGGTGCCAAATAATCTAGCGTATGCGCTGATCAGCGCCATGTAGCCGCTCGTTATATTCATTAAATGCAACATGGTTTGCTGCGCCAACAGATGATGGGAAAATAAAAGTGGCCGGGAAATACCGCACACATAAAATAATGATTGCCCATCATCAAGCGTGTGCAAATACCGATAATCCCAGAGTATTTTTTTTAATAACGGATGTGCTAATTCGTGAGCTGCGGGTGATGCAGTTGATACTCTGATTAATTGTTCATGAATCAGTGGATTTGAAACGGCGCAGGTTAGCAAGGCATTGTGCAATTGGTATTGTTGCACAAAATCATTGAGTTCTTTGGTAAGAATTGGTGTGCTTTTTTCCCAGGCGATAATTTTATATGCTTTTAACGTGAGTTGCTTTTTTGATGATTGAGTAATCCAACCGCATGTTGCATGGCATGCATCAAGCACTATGCAAATTTGTTCATACTGTATTTTTGGTAATGGCCACATTATCAACTCTCCCACTCGCCACACGATCATTACCTTCAAGATCTTTTGTGATCTTAATTTGGTTGTAACCATGCTGCTTCATATACTCAGCAACTGCTGCACCTTGGGTATGATCAATTTCTAGCATTAATTGCGGAAGTTGAGCCTTTTTGAGTTCATCGTTCGTTTTAATATATTCGGGTACGCGATCGATAATTTTTTTAATAAGTGCCAGCCCGCTATCTTTGGCAATTAATGCATTTTTATCTTCCCATTGGCTTACTGATTTATCAAGAGTTGCCCAATCTTTTTCGGGAATGTACGGCGGATTGGCTACAATGAGATCAAAAGTAAACTCTCCTGGAATTTGTGCAAAAAGATCTGAGCGTAAAAATGTTACATTGGTAATATGATTATGAGCAGCATTTTCTTGCGCAAGGGCCAGCGCTTCATCATGAATATCGGTGGCCAATACTTTTGCCTTGGGTAATGCTTTGGCAAGTGCGAGTGCAATGCAACCACTGCCGGTGCACAGATCTAAAATCCATAATTGTTGATTGCTCAAAAATTGTAATTGTTGGGCCACATTCATGCACCATTCTTCAGTTTCTGGGCGTGGAATGAGTACTGGCGGTCTGCACAAAATATCAAGATTGCCAAAGGGAGTTGAGCCCAAAAGATATTGCAGGGGCATATCTTTATTGATGAGCTGATCAAGATATTCATCAAGTTTCTTTTGATTGGTATCAGTCCATTTAAATTCTTGTTGACTGATCAGATTGATTTCTTTTTTGCCGGTAATAGTTTCAATAAGCCACCAGGCATATTGGGTGCAAAGTGTTGCATTATTAAATTTTGGAATTAATTTTTGTTCGATTTGTGAAATTAAGAGGCCTATAATAATCATGATGTTTTGCTTTTATAAAAAATGTATGGATTTTTTTTATCCTAAATTATTATAGTACATTATGGCAAAAGTTTTTTAAAAAAAAGGAAATACCATGTTATTAAAATGGGCTATTATTTTTGGCATTTTATCACTTGTTGCGGGATTTTTTGGATTTTCTGGCGTTTCATCAAGTTTTTCAGGGATCGCCAAAGGATTATTCTTTATCTTTTTGATTCTGGTCTTAGTTTTTGTCGTCCTTGGATTTATGGTCGTTTAATGCAATAAATCATGAACATATTCATGTGCATCAAAAAGTTTAAATTGTTCCGGCTGTTCACCAAAAGAAATATAGGCAACCGGAATTTTTAATTCATTGGTGATGCCAAACACGATGCCCCCTTTGCCTGTGCCATCCATTTTGGTGAGGATAACGCCATCAATAGGCGTACTCTCATGGAATAATTTTGCCTGTTCAAATGAGTTTTGTCCGAGCATCGCATCAATGGCCAGCAAGGTGGTGATAGACGTATCAGGAAGTTGTGCGGTAATTACCCGCTTAATTTTTTCTAACTCTTTCATCAAATTAATTTTAGTTTGTAAGCGGCCTGCCGTATCAATGATGAGCACATCAAAATGTTCTTGCTTAAATTTCTGAATCCCTGCAAAAATCACTGAAGCCGGATCTTGGCCTTCTTTGCCAATTACAATATCGGCTCCCAGTTTTTGAGCCCATCGAGCAAGTTGCTCAGTTGCAGCTGCTCGAAAGGTATCGGCAGCGATGAAAAGAATTTTTTTACCGTGAAATTGGTGTGCCAATTTTGCCGCCGCAGTTGTTTTGCCGCTGCCATTGATACCAACAAGCAAAAAAAGTGAACTGTGTGGTTTAAATTTTTTTTGCAGAAGCAATTGTTCCATCTGCAATTGCAAAAGCGCTTTGAGATCCGTTCCTTCTTTGATGGTGCCATGCTGCCAGGCATTTTTAACCGTATCAACCAGCAGGCGGGTAGTTTTAATTCCGGTGTCAGCGCTTAATAAAATTGTCTCTAGCTCATCGAGCGCCTGTTCATCGATCGGCCGAGCAAAAAGAGCTTTGATGGGAGACGTAACGCTATCGTAAATTTTTTGAAATGTTTTTTTGATAAAACCAAAAACCATGTGATAACCTTCGATGCTAAAATTTTATTATTTATTGCTTAGTATAAAACCAATCGAATAAATGGGAAGGTATGGAATTTGCTGTTCTTAGGTTAAGCCAATTGCCATCACCGCATAGTCACCAGTCGGATCTTTTTGAGCTTTGAGTAGTTCAGCCTTCTTAGGTTCTTTCTTGTTAAGTTCTTTAATCATTTTTTCATAGACGGCAATTAGTTCATCAATGGATACTCGCTCCTGGCCAAAAGGGCGTGCATCCCAGATTAAGGTTTTGCAATTTTTTTTGCACACATCATCTACGCATCGTTTAAAGAGTTCAAACCCGATGCCGTTATTGCGATACTGCGGCTCAATAAGCAGATAAGTAATTTCCCAGCACTTCGGATATTCGTGGCATTTGCTAAAGTCATTTCGATCACAATTTTCATGATCATAATGAGAGCGGTATATAACTTTCCCTACTTTCTGGTACTGCTGATAGAATGCGGTAATTACATAGTCAGCAAGATTGTCTGGCACTGAATCTAAAAATGATCTTGCCTCATAGTTGTAAGTCACTTTACTTTTATCAATCTTAATTCTCTGGATTTTTGCCTCTTTTTCCATAGCAGGCAGTGAGCCGGGAATAGCAAAGAGAGCGGTTAAGAGTAATATATAATGCTTCATGATAACCTCCCATTTTTAATATACAGCGATTAGTGAACTTTAATGCCCAAGGTTGCTAAATTTTGCTCAAAAATAGTCATCGCATTTTCTTTCTTGCGATCAAAATGGATTCCCACCAATCCGCGCGCTGCGGCTGCTTTGACATTTGATTCTTTATCATCAATAAAAATGGTAACTTTTTCATCACCTTTATTAAACTCGTTCTGAAATGAGTCAAAGAATTGTGAGGTTGGTTTCGCGTGCTGGCTCAAATATTGGTCGGTTGTTACCGGTTGAGAAGAAGGCGTATATTTGCGATAATCTACAATTTGCCCGCGCTGTTCGAGTAATCCATTAAAAGGATTGTTATTTGCAAGCGATGCTTGTGAATTTTGCCATATTTGTGGTCCCATATTAGATGCCACACGCATGGTCATACTTTGATTATGAGTTTTGACTCGTTTTAATAAATCAACCATCGGCTGGTATGGCTTATATGAATTTTTAATATTCACAATAAATGATGCCAATCCGGTTAATCCATGATTGTTGAAAATGGTAATTAACGCTTCTCCTGATGATGCTACTTCTTTGGGCAGTTCTTTAATTTCATTAAGTGCTTTTTGGGGAGCAGTTTGAATACCCGTTACTTTGCTAAAACCTAGTTGTGCGGCTGCGCTGGCCATTGCAGGAAGCGCTTTTGCCCAGCTCCAATAATAGGCATAAGGGTCTTGTTTTGTTAAAACATTATGATAGTCCAAAGCCAACTGTTTTTGAGATTGTCTGACGTCAACTACATTAACGCCTTCAGGATATACAACCATTCCATTGGCGAGTGGATTTATTAATAAAAGAGCAAATAATAATTTTTTGAACATGATAACCTCCAATTCAATATTTTGCCTTTAATAAGGCTCTTGCTATAGATCAGGCTACCAAATATTGTCAATTTGTCAAATAATTCTGGGTAGAGAGAGTCACTCGAAAAGATCGGAATGAGTTCCTGTCCGTTCAAAAAAGATCTCTGTTTTGGTTTTTTTATAGACTAAGAGCCAATCGGGTTCAACATGGCATTCCCAATGGTCAATATAATCGCCTTTTAGTTTATGGTTTTTATGTTTTGCTGCCAAAGGCTTTTCATCGATGAGAAGCTCCATTATTGCAGTAATTTTAGTCAGATTTTTACTGCGAGCCTTTGCCTTTTTTAGATCTTTTTTAAAATTATTTCGATAGGTTGGAGCAAGCATTAAATGCCTAACTTCTTAAAAAGATCCTTAGCATCTTTGCAGCGCACTAAGCCTTTCCCCTTATCGGTATTCTCCATAGCCTTGCGTGTTTCGGCATTCGGGATGTGATCATAGGGGCATTCTCTGCTTTCTTGTTCAATTTGAGCATTGATAAAATCAACAAGCATCTGGCGCATAGTGCTACCCTGGCGAGCTGCTAACTGCTTAAATTTTTTATGTGTTGAAGCGGGCATATCGATAGTCATGCGAGAAGTTTCATTTTTCATAGGATTCCTTTCTGTTTAATTGGAGTATACCATAAACACAGAAATAAAGAAAATCGTATCAACAGCCAAAATAACTCTTGGTTAAAAATCAGAGATATTATTATCTAATTTTGGTCAAAATGCAGACATATTAGTCCAATATCCCCTCAATTTAGTCCAATATTCCCTCAATTCTATGCAAAAACAGCTTTAAACGTCGATAATCGTTGCCGGTTAATAATGAGTAATTTTCAATAAAATCGTTCAAAAAAGGGCTATTTTTGAGTGAATTGAGAGTATTTTTAGTCTTAAGAAGAGCCAAAAGGAGTTCGTCCAGGTTGGGCACCAAGTTGCCGGCTCCAAAAAGTAGATTTAAATATCTATTTTGGCTGAAAAAGAGGCGCGCTTGTTCTGAGGTTGCTGGGGCTATAAATGAGTGAATGAGAGGGGGTTCGGGTGGCATAAGATAGTAGATTTTGCTAGTCTGCGCATATCCTAAGGATACGCATAAAAAGGTAGTTTTTAAAAATTCGAAAATCTGAGGTTGTTCGGCCAAGAGCTCCTCATGGGTCTTTTGATAGGGGAAAGGATACCTGCCCGGTTCCATGGACCCCGTTTCTATCTGGTAAACCAGGCCAAAAATCGTCCTATTTTTGCCTTCTATGGTCACCAGTGAGCCAAAAGCAGGGATTTGGTTCCAGTGCCAGCATTGGCCCATGAAAGTTTGCAGGTTACTTTGGATTATTTCGGCGAAGGCTTTATTCATAAAATAGTTCCTTGCCCCTCTGAATCATTCTCAGTAATCGTCTCAAGGCGAGCCAGAAAGCTGTCTCTATGAATAATCAGCTGATTTCCTCCTTCTCGAAGAATTCGCTTATGGGGCGGGGTGCTATAGCCTTTATGGGTGGCCAGTAAATAACCCGGAAACAGGGCATCCAGGCGCGCATCATGGCATCTCGTTTTACCTTGGCAACAATTGAGGCTGCGGCAATCGTGCTTGATCGCCGCTCTCCAAAGGGAAAATAATGGACCGGAATATCATTATAATGAGTGTCTTTCAGGTTTAAAGGCATTGCATCGGTGATGATTTTTGATGGTTTTATTGGGGCGGTGAGCAAGCAGATGAACCAAGGCTTTTTTCATGGCGATTAGGGTGGCATGCCAGACATTTTGCGCTCATCCACTATTGCTATGATGGACTATTCCTATGCTATACCAGCAATGTTTATCGATCCATTCAAAGGCTTTAAGCCGTTCTTCAGGAGTCATAATTTTGGAATCTTTTAAGAGCCGGGTGCTTTTGTCGGCAGGAAGATAACGGCAGCGGTAACGACAGGGCCGGCAAGGCATCCTCGGCCCACTTCATCAAGGCCGCAAATAACCTGATTGGCTTGCCCAGGCTTCCTGTTCAAAATAATTCTTATTGAAACGCTCTCTGACCCTTATCAGATTGACCAGGTGTTGATAGCGCGATGTTTTCCATTTGACAAGTCTTAATAATTGTGTACTATTAGAATTAAGCGCAGTAAGTATTAACCAAATATATTAACTAATTTACATAAGATATCAGGAGGAGCAACGTTATGTCATCAAGATCTACCGAACTGCGAGTAAAAGAGCTTTTAAGAGAAAAAGGTTGGACCACTAAAACTCTGGCTGAAAAGACCGGAATGTCTGAAAGTTATTTAACTCACATTAAAAATGGAACGCGCCGTTGGAATGAAGATTCACTTCGTAAATTAGCAAACGCATTTGAAATTAGCCCTATCGATTTATTTGCGCAACGTCGCAAACGTACTGATAACATTGATAGCAATGTGAGCATGCCAGAAAAATCAGATGTTGAATTAAAAGTTCAAATCGTGCCAGTTGTTGGTGATATTCCTTCAAATCCATCACCATACAACAACCAATTAATGCAAATTACCACCGGTTATAAAGATGTCTTTATCCCGGTATTAAATACCACTGATAGCTCAATGTTCTCATTGTGCATCGATAATAATCTTATGGCGCCAACCTTTGTTAAAGGTGATTGCTTGATCGTATCTCCAGAAGTGTGGATTCGTTCAGGTGATATTGCCGCAGTAGAATATGGCAATGATACCACGTTCAGAGCAGTCATGCAAGTTACGTATACTGATGATTTTATTGTTCTTGAATCAGTGAACCATAAATCTCCGCCAATCGCATTGGTTCGTGGTAAAGATCATTTTAGAATTATTGGTCGCGTGATTGAACGCCATCAAAAATTTGCGTAAAAATCATACGCTCATAAAATTAAGTGCCAGAAAGTGGATCTTTCAGTATTTCTGGTACTATGTAAATATGCCTTCATCATAGCTTACGGTAAGGCTATGTAAGTTCGATCCTCGACTAACCATCCAGAAGATGAATGGCCGGAATACTAGTATCCATTCTAGGTTTCCTGAGCACATTTTATTTATATAGCCGTTTCTGGATATGACTAAATAAGCAGCATGGTGCGCTTTATAGTGGTAATAACACTTCCATTTAGTTCCTAAGGAGCTTTTTTATATGTCAAATCAACTAATAGTCGCTACGAAGCGTTTATGCTTACCGTTCCTGAAATTACTGCGGATGAGAGCCAAATCGATCGAACAACAATTTGATCGCTTGGTTGCCGATAAAAAAGGATCAATGGTCTCCTTTGAGCGCTGGGGCAAATATCGCCTGGCCTATCCCAGTCAAAAAAAATGATTACGGCGTCTATTTCTTGGCTCGTTTTGAAACGGCTCAACCGGAATTGGTTGATAGATGTTAAAACCTTGCTGGATGTTAAAATGCATGAAGCTTAGTTATGCGTTCAATGATTATCAGCGCTTGATACATGAATCTTTGGTATATCAACGCCCACAATCTCTGGAAGAAACGCCGGCTCGTGAAGTTGGCTCATTCATGAAAGATAACAGAATAGATGATCTGTCTGATGATAATGATAACGGACTCTTCAGACGATTGATGGCGTAATCCAGCCTACGCTTATCCGGGCCTTCTGGCTCGGCAAGCTTCGGCGGGCAGGCTTCTAAGGTAATTTTAAAAGGTAACTTATGACTAAGAAAATCAAACTTAAGATTAATGCCCGTTTACTCAAGAAAAGATTCCGTAAACAAGGTTTTGGCGGCAAAAAACATTGCCGTTTCTGTGGAAATGCTGAACAAGCTACTTCTTGATTATAAAAATGGCGCATTTTTAAAGAATTTCCTACTGAGCGTGGCAAAATTTTACCGGCACGTATTTCAGGCAATTGCAGCTTGCACCAACGAGATTTGGCACGCAATATTAGAAAATCACGCGTAATGGCACTTTTGCCTTATTCTGCGGGCCATTTCTAAACAAATAGTTGCAAATTAGCAAAGATCCCGTTTTTCTTAAGGATCGGTTATGCCGGCCACAGGGAAAAATGGGATCTTGTGCTTGACAGATAGAAATATTCTGTTAGGATAAAACTTGAAGAGTAAATGGAGAGGTTATTTAGTATTTTGTGATGCTAATCAATTCCCCCCTTAATTAATAATAAATATCGAGAAAAACCATGAATAATGATCGTTCACATATTCGAAATATTGCTATTATTGCCCACGTTGACCATGGTAAAACAACCTTGGTTGATCAATTGCTTAAGCAATCAGGAACCATTAAGGCAGAATCTGCTGAGCGAGTCATGGACTCCAATGATCTTGAGCGTGAACGTGGTATTACCATTTTGGCTAAAAATACCGGTAGTTGTGTATAAAGATTATGCAATTAATATCGTTGATACTCCCGGCCACAGTGATTTTGGTGGCGAAGTTGAACGTACTCTGCAGATGGTTGAAGGATTTTTATTATTGGTGGATGCTGCTGAAGGGGTATTGCCCGGCACGCGATTTGTGTTGCAAAAGGCGCTCCAATTAAATTTAAAGCCGATTGTTTTGATTAATAAAATTGATCGTAAAGATGCTGATATTGAACGCACTGAAAGCTGCAATTCAAGATCTTATTCTTAGATTTAGCAGCTGATGAAAACCAATTGGTTTTCCCTCATTTATATGGTTCGGGTAGATCTGGCTATGTTTCGACTGATACGAATGCACGCTCGGGCGATATGACTCCGCTTTTTGAAGCGATCATTAAACACGTTCCTGCTCCAACTGCAAAAGCTGATCATTTACAATTTTTAGTCACCAGTCTTGATCACTCAGATTTCTTAGGGCCTATTGCTATTGGCCGTATTTTTAGCGGTTCATGAAAGTTGGCCAACAAGTAATTTGCTGCAAAGATGATAAAGTAAGCGCAACCGATAAGAATTACCAAAATTTATAAATTCGTTGGGCTTAAACGTGTTGAAACTGATGATGCAGGCTTTGGCGATATTGTTGCCATGACCGGTTTTGATGAACCAGTTTCTATTGGGACCACTATTTGTGAAGTTGGCGTATCCATTGCCGCATCCGTATGTAAAAGTTGATGAGCCGACCGTTTCGATTTATTTCTCGGTTAACGATTCTCCTTTTAATGGCAGAGATGGCAAATTTTTAACCTCGCGCCATTTAAAAGATCGCTTAGAAAAAGAATTACGCATCAACGTTGCATTGCGTGTTGAGCCGACCGAATCTCCTGAATCATTCAAAGTTTCAGGCCGTGGACAATTGCACTTGGGTGTATTGGTTGAAAATATGCGCCGTGAAGGCTTTGAATTGCAACTTTCTGCACCTGAAGTAATTTATAAAACGATCAACGGTGTTAAAAATGAACCGATTGAATATGTGTTGCTTGATATTCCGCAAGAAAACCAAGGCGTGGTGATGGAAAATATGGGTCGCCGAAAAGCCCAAATGATCGGCATGCATATGTATGATGATGGCCGTATGCGTTTAGAATTTCATGTTCCATCTCGCGCATTGCTTGGATTTAGAAGCCAATTTTTAACTGATACGCGTGGAAACGGTATTGTGAACTTTAGCTTCCATGGATATGAGCCATATAAAGGTGATATTCAAACCCGTAATAAAGGTGCGATTGTTTCTATGGAAAACGGGGTTGCGACCGGTTTTGCACTTGATAACTTGCAAGAACGCGGAACGCTCTTTATTAAGCCTGGCGATGAAGTTTATGAAGGTATGATCATTGGTGAATCAAGCCGTGATGATGATATGGATGTGAATCCGTGCAAAGAAAAGAAACTTACCAATATGCGTGCTTCTGGCTCTGATGATGCAATTAAACTTGCACCGCCTAAGCCTATGGATCTTGAAATGTGTATGGAATGGATTCGCCCTGATGAACTTATCGAGGTGACTCCGGACCATATTCGTTTGCGTAAGAAAGTTTTACGCGCTGCATTAAGAAAATAATTTCAATGTTCATCCTGAGCTGAGTCGAAGGATATATTCGCAAAAATTAGTAAACCCATTATTCTAAAGTAATGGGTTTATTTTTTTATCAACGAGGTTTTATATGCTAATAATAAAGCAATTTGGCAAACATATTTTTCTGGGACTTCTACTTTCTTTAGTTTCAAATACCATTAATGCCGATCATTATCCGCATCAGCATGAAATAATATTTGCAAAAAATGCCACCAAACATGAACTTGTTGAGGCCTATCTGGGTAAATGTTCTGAAAATCATCGTCTCGCTGAAAGTTTGGAAGAAGCAAGAAAAGATGGGTATACTTTTAAGACACTCGTCAAATCATTTAGTGTGGGCGCTGTTTCTGGTGCAGCTGCATTTTTGGTAATATATATCGCTACCCGATAACCAAGACTAAAAAAACAATATTTTGAAAGGATCGCTAATGAACCGTTTATTTTGGTCTATCGTATTACTTGTATCATCTTCTTTCGTTTTTGCGCATGATCATCATTGCCATAAAGAATTGGACGAAATTATTGAGGCACAGAAAAGAGTAATTGAAAAGAAAGACGAAATAATTCACGATTATAAAAAAGCGAATGAGGCGAAAGATCATAAAATTGCTGTCCTAACTCAAATCGTTGCATATTTTGTAGAAGCAAAATTGCATCATACCTTTCATAAAGACCATCGTATTCATATATTATTAGAGGCGCATCAGAATTAATACTAATGAAAAAATATAAGATCATAGTCGCCTATGATGGCACCGATTTTTATGGGTGGCAAGTGCAACCCGGCCATCCTACTATTGCAGGAGTTTTGCAAGATACGTTTAGAGAGGTATTTGGCAAAGAGATTACTATTGCCGGAGCATCACGCACTGATGCAGGAGTCCATGCGCTTGGCCAAACTGCGGCCTTTAGTATCGATTTAAACATTAAGCCAGAAGATTTGCGCAGTGCGTGGCAAAATATTTTGCCAGAGTCTATTCTTTTGCGAAGCATTCAAGAAGTTCCACTTGATTGGAATCCGCGCAAGAATGTAAAACAAAAAACATATCACTATCATTTTTTTCAAGAGCGCCCGTTGCCCATGAGTGCGCGGTACGGCTATTACTACCGCTATCCGGTCAAATTAGAAAAATTAAAAAAGGCTCTTTCTATTTTTGTAGGCACCCATGATTTTCGGTCATTTTGCACCGGCGATGAGTATGAAAATACGGTTCGCACGATTGATGAAGTGGGAGTTGAATTCATTAGCGAGGTTAAAGGGTATCGGATTATAATCAAAGGCCCGGGCTTTTTACGGTATATGATCCGTAGAATAGTTGGCGCTTGCTTGGAAGTCGCCTCGCGTGATACCTTGAAGATTGATGATTTGCAAAAAGCGCTTGATGCAAAAAATCCATTGCAGCTTTTGCCGACGGCTCCAGCGCATGGATTGATGCTGTATAATATTGAATATGCTATTAAAAGGAATAATAATGAATGTTAAAGTAGCGCTTCTTTTGATTATGGCAAGCCCAATCAGTATAAATGCTATGGAACAATTGGTAACTACACAAGAAAAAGTAATGGACTATGTTGATGATCGAGATCGCGCACAGGTATTAGCCATTATAAAGATGAATAAGGACGCATTAATTTCTAACGAATATGCTCTTTGTTTTGATGAAGAGAAAGCATTAATAAATCGTACCCTTTCTCCAAATACTGATAAAAAAAATGGAACTGCGCTTATTAAAGTTGTGCGTGATAACAATGAAGTGGCTGGTTTTATGATGTATGAGCCAACTTGCCCATCTATCAGGGTTTGCCATATAGGTCTTATTGCGGTCAAAAAAGAACAGCGAAACAAAGGCTTTGCTTCGGCACTTTTGAAATCGGCTATTCAAGAGGTAAAGGTCCAAGGTGTAAGCAAAGTTTGGGCATGGATTAAGAAAAATGATGTGGTGGCAAAACATATTTGGGAAAAAATTGCTGCCGGTGAAACAGAAATCAGTTTCATTGAAGAAGAAGGCCGAGTGCCTGCTGCACCCCAAACTGTTGTGGTGACGCTAAAAAAATGAAGAGTTACACATGATGAGTGCTCGCGGAGCGAGTGTATCGAATCATCTTATTATGGAGATATAAATGACTAAAAAATTAATAAAAATAACCGCATTGATTCTTGCCCTCTCATTTGGGGGACTTACAATTTATTATTATCTTCCTCAACCGCAAGAAGCAGCGCAAATAACTGGCCTCATTCAAGATTATAATGAGACGCGTGATACGCAGGAAATTTTGGATATTTTCAAGCAAGATAAATATTGGTTGCTTTCAAGCCCAGATTATTCTGCGGAGAGTATGCTCAAAACCCGATCGCCCAATAAAGATGATGCGCGCTATTTTGGCAAGCTATCAATAAAAGTATTGCGCGAAGCAGATAAATTTGTGGGTTTCGTTGCCTATTATATGAAAAATTTCTTTATCGGGACGGTACTTTTCTTGGATGTAAAACCGGAATTCCGCGGCAAAGGATATGCCCAACAGCTTATGCGCTATGCCATTGATGCGCTCAAAAAACAGGGTGCAAGTATCATTACTTTGGTAACCCGCTCTGAAAACCATGCGGCACAAGCGGTTTACAAAAAGATGGGCTTTGTAAAAACACTTGAAGAAGATGGGTATGTCTATTTTGATCTCAGATCATGATTTTACTCTATGAAAAAAATCGCGTTGAAGTTATGTGTTTAGAGCTCCTTTTTTTTCAAATATTGAGCAGCCAATGCTTTCCAATTGATTGGCTTTGGTTGTCCTTTTTGTGCTTGATGTAATTCAACTTCACGGCGAAGATCTTCAAATTGTAGTATGCGCGCCGTCGAAAATGGGTGAGTGCTTTTAAATGTTTCTTTTTCAGGAACTTTCAATTTATGTTCCTCATCTTCAGTTATCCAACTTTTTACCGTGGCAATTGCATCATCGATTGATACTCCCAATTCTATCACTGCAAACCTATCGGCTTCAAATTCTTGTGTCCGAGAAAAGGCAAGCTGAAAACTTTTTTCAAAGGGCAACTGACCACTAATCTCAAATGGTGCCTTTTCTTTTCCTTTTTTTAAAATTCTTTTATCTATAATAATTTTTTCTAAAATTTTATGTTTTTTGGCTGATTGCTCAAAAATATGATCTAATACATAATGCCCTAATTCATGCGCAATGGTGAACCGAAGTTGTTCTCTTGGAGTCTGATTTGTTTCAGATCCTACAAAAAGCACTGGTAATCCATCTTTTTTTGAAAAACCAACAAAAGCATTTTTTGATCCATTTGAATCATCTCTTTTAATATGGTCAGCCCCGGTAGGATCGACTGCTACAATCGCTTCATATAAAGAAGGTGCAAGATCTTTTATTATGCTCATATAAGTTTTTAATTCATCGATTAAAAGTATAGAAGCTATTGGATTTTCATTATAATAATCAAGATATTTTTTCAGATAGTTTTTCTTACTTTTTTCATTCCATAATTTTATTCCGGGATTTATCGCAAGAATAGGATAACCTTGGTATAGTTCACTTCCTCCAATAACCCCTTCAGATTCTTTACTAAGAGATATTACCAAACATGGTTGACGATTTACAGATCTACATTTTTTGAGTTTTTCATATGCTTTCGGATTTAGTTCTTCAATAAGTTTCATATAATATTCATAATCTGTTTGCGGAAAAAAATAATCAGATTTTCTATATTTTTCTGAAATGAGAGCAATACCAGGTTCAAAATCCCAATATTTGACAGCAACTGCAAATGCATAATTATCGTGAATGCGAATCTCTTTTTCGGCCTTATTGATGAGCTCCGCTTGACCAAGATCTTGGTTCTGGTAAAGCATTTGCATGAATTGGGAAATTTCTGTTAATACTTGGCTTGAAATATTGCTTGAAAGAGTAAAATTGGCAGCTTTGTATTTTTGAAGAATTTCTCTATAAAACCCTGTTTGCTTTATGATTTCTAACGGAAGTTTAATTTCTTTTCCATCAGAACTTATCAGTTTTAGTAAGGCTGGCTGTTTTGGTGGAAGCTCCATGGGATCAATCATGCTTGATATTGCCATACCAAAAAGCAACGCTATTCGTTTTGATAAATGCATGGTTCTTTCTCTCCAAAGCTATAAATGTAAAACTCTGATCATCTTCTATCGCAACTTACTGTTGCTCGTAGAAGAACATAACCGGCGTATAATCCACTACAGCTTTGAAGATTCCTGTTTGTGCAAACTTGTTCACTTCACTGGTAGAAACCGGGATTATATTCGTGTCATCACACATATACCAGTTGTTGCCCATGCGGATATAGGCAATATAGTGTCCCACTTCTGCTCCACTATGAGCAATGAATGCTTTACAGCGATAGAGGGGTAGAACTTTGCTTGGTCTTAGGGTTAGAGAAGAAATATTAAAATTATCAAGTTCAAATGAGATTGGTTGATTTATTTTAATGTATTTTTTAGTAACATAGTCAATTACTAATCGGCCGATGCTGCAGATAAAATAATTGCTGGTTCCATCTATGGCTCTAATTATATTCTTGGTTTCTCCTTCTGGATTGGAAGGATTAAAAGTCCCTTTTAAGCAATCTAAAAGTGATTTATATTCGGGCTTTATCGCTAAAGCTGGGGTAATGAGCGGCGGGTTAAACGCTTTGTCTTTGGTGCGTATATATTTTTCACCGATTTTTTCATACGTGAGTTCAAGAATTTTTACCTCTAATAAAGAAAGCAGTTCTTGATTAATTTTTGCAGGACTTCGAGCAGGATTAATATCATTACTTTCAGTTAACCGTCCCAATAAAAGTTCTACAAATTCGGCCGCATCTTGTTGGCGGCCTTCTTGACCGGGAAACAATTTCCAACCCTGCAAGCAGAACGGCAATGGATTAATAACTGATTTCTTTTCTGTTTGCATGGTATTCAGAAGTTGTATGTATAATGCTGATATACTGTTTGGCAGATAATAATCATCATACGCATGTTTGAGCAATACATTAGTTACCTTGTCTAAAGACGCGAGCGCTTGAATAGAAGAATTCATGAAACAAGTTTGATTTTTGTTTACAAGACCAAATGGTATTCCGGCCTTGCGAGGTTGATCTGCTTGTAATTGCAATGAGATTTTTTTAATAAAGTCATCAAAGTAAATAGAAAAAAGCTGCTCGCCAGTCACATCTGCTAACATTGGGGTATTAAATTTGGCATTTTTTATTGCATTATTTTGCTTTATTTTTTGCAATGCTTGTAATACTTCAGATAAATTCGGTTTTGGTTGTAAAAGTAAATTTTGCACCGCCATTAATGGTTGTCTGAGTAATGGAATATTTTCACCAGTTTTAGGGAGATTCTCTAAGATTTGCGCAAACTCTTGAGCGAGCGCTGATTGGCTTGGCTTTTCAATTTTTTCAACAGGAGCTTCTTTTTTTATTGAAGGAGCAGTAGGCTGCTGAGCACTTTTTTTATTGAGTTGGTTTATGAAATCACCAAAGTAAACATTTATCAGCTCTTGCCCGTTTAAAGTACCAAAATCAGTGGCGAAATTCATGGATTTAATAGGACCTTGCATGGTTTCCAATATTTTGCTTGCAAGTGCAAGATCCGGTTGCGATTGTTCGAGTGCAATGCGGACGGTATTAAGTGTGTTATAGATTTGGGGATTTCCTGCCGCTTGCGCCGGCAAATGATTTCTAATTTCTAGAAATTGTTGCGCCAATGATTTTTCTTTGACCATGCCCATAAAAATAGTGGCTGCACACATGGTACATACCACTAAGAAAATACGTGAAAATAATGATTTCATTTCCATTGGGTCCCCCCTAAGTTTAAATGCATTAATTATAATAGAAATATAATTTATTTGCCGATCTAAAAACAATGGTTGGATGAAAATTATCTGGATTTTTGGGCTTAGAATACCAAACCCGTTCGCTAGATTTTCTGGCTTAAAATAAAAGGCGTAATATCAGCAAGGCCATGGAGTGGCATATGTATTTTTTTGTCTCTTAGTTCATTTTTGACCCAAATAAAGGGGACTTTATTGGTGGTATGAGCCGTGTTTGGCTGCCCGGTCTTTTCATCGAATTTTAATTCAGCATTTCCATGATCGGCGGTAATCATGAGAGTGCCATTCATTTTTACCACAATCTGTTGATAGAGTTGTGCAAGCTGATGATCAATACACTCAACGGCTTTGATAGTTGTATGCAGATCGCCCGTGTGCCCTACCATATCTGCATTGGCATAGTTAATCAGATAGAAATCCCGCGGTTTTTCTTGAAGTGATGTAATTACTGCATCAGTAATTTTTTGAGCAGACATTTGTGGATAATCTTTATAATTTTTGACCGGTAAAGAAGGGATCAAGATTTGCGTTTCGCCCGGAAATGGTTTTTCGTGTCCGCCACCAAAAAAGTAGGTGATATGCGCATATTTTTCAGTTTCGGCAATTGAGAATATTGTTTTTCCTTCTTCGCTCAAGAGCTCCTTGAGTGTGTTGTGGATCGGAGGATTTTCAAGCAAAACCGGATTAGTAAAGCGAGGATCATAGCGCACTGCGCTGATGAAAAAGAGTAAGGGGAATGGATCTCTCACTCCGTTCGCCTCCTTCGACGCGCCTTCGGCTTGCTCAGGACAGTCGGCTAAAGTAGTCGAAGACCTGTCGTGAGTAGGTGAAGCCGTATCGAATCCAGAGGCTCCATGGGAGCCGAGTGGAGAGATAGTTAATTGCGGTGCAACAAAACATGCGGCCAATTGCCGCGCTCTATCTTCTCTAAAATTGGCAAAGATAACTCCATCATTTGGCTTTATTTGGCTATCAGCTTGCAGGGTTGTTGGTGGGATATATTCATCAGTGATATCTTTGCCATAATAAAAAGAAAGCGCGTCCTGCCATGAAGAAAATTGTGGAATAGTACTGGTAATAAGATTTTCATACGCTTTTTGGGTACGTTCCCAATGGTTATCGCGATCCGTGGCATAGTATCTGCCCGTTATTGATCCTAAGCTCACCTGGCCAAACGGCTTGCAATAGTCTTCAAGATTTTGTAAATAGGTTGCGGCTGTTTTGGGTGGAACATCGCGGCCATCTAAAAAAGCATGAATTACGATCTTTTTGATTGCATGTTGAGCGCCTGCATAGATAAGCGCTTGTATGATTTTCTCGTGGCATTGAACCCCGGCATCCGAAAGTATTCCTAAAATATGTAACGTATGATTTGTTTGTGCAAGCTCATCAAGGGCAGCGGTGAGTGTAGGATTGCTTAAAAAACTGCCATCTTTGATTGCGTCATAAAGACGCAAAAAAGAAGAGGGAATTATCCTTCCAGCTCCCATCGTTTCATGGCCGACCTCAGAATTGCCAACGTAACCATCAGGAAGCCCGACAGCAGCCCCGGATGCTGCCAAAAAAGTATGTGGATAGTGGTTCATTAAGTCATCCAGGGTTGGTTTTTTTGCGTGCGCAATCGCATTGTATTGAGTATTTGGGCTATAGCCAAAACCATCCAGAATAATAAGGGCTAAGGGACTTGATCTCATGTGCCAATCCTTTGAATTTGCCAATAGGCAAGATACTTGCTAAAGTTACAATTATTCCTCTGTCTTTTAAAATAGTAATCATTAAGAGATTTATGAAAGTATTTTGTTTATGGTTTTCCATTGTTTTGTTTGCTAATCCGTTATTAGTTCAGGCTCACGAATTGAGCCACCAAGAATCACTTGCCGAGATTGAGCCTGATTTTGATAAGGTGCTCAATCTTGACGAGCTTGAAGATGAGATGGTAAAAATGAATATCATTGATTCAATTAAGCCTATCCCGCCACATCCGGTTATTGTTTGGATACGTATAATTGGATGCCCTATGGCTAATGCCTATTTTGCGGTTCGACGAGTGATGCGTAATTCGATTAATAAAATTGCGGCATTTTTTAAATTAAAACCGAATGTAAAAATTCATGAAGAGTCATCTGCTCAATGAGAAGCATCTTTTTGCATTGCATCATAGTGATCTTGCCGATGAAATTGGCGCCGCTTGGCCCGGCCATGAGATAACCATCGCGGATCCTGATCTTGCGCATAGAATTCTTTCAATTTTACGGCTTGCGGTTGATGAATCATTTATTCTTTTTGATAGAAATATACATGCCACTTTTTTGCTTACGAGTGCAGTTAAACATAAATTAATAAAAGTAAAACTTGTAGAAAAAAGTAGTAATGCTATTTATAAGCCGGAAATAACCTATCTTTTACCGTTATTAAAAAAAGAATCGTTAGAAGCGGCGCTCTATTCTCTTACTGAGATTGGGGTTACCACAATTCAACTGATCTATACTCAAAAGAGTCAACAGCGGTGGACCCAAAAAGATCTGGATCGATCCCAGAAGATTATCATTGCAGCGGCTGAGCAATCAAAAAATTTTAATTACCCGCAATTGCGCGCTCCGTTATCCATTTCTTCCCCTCTTGAAAATCTGTCCGCTGAATGCAAAAAAATATTTTTTGATCCAGCTGGATCTTCAATTGATATGTTTTTGCCTCATTTAAAAAGCTCAAAACAACCAATCGTTCTGGCAATTGGCCCTGAAGGGGATTTATCCAATCAAGAAAAAGAGCTATTAAAGCAGGCAGGATTTAACTTTAGTGCTCTTACTCCCACAATTTTACGTGCGTGCCAAGCGGCGGCAGTTTCGGCCGGTATTATCAGATCATATATTAGATAAATGAAGCTTGCGTTACCGTTATCCTTTTGATTATTCTCTTGATAACTTCAATGAATAAAAAAAGGATTTATATGAAGAAGCCAAAATATCTGGATATACTGATATTATTAGGTTTTTTGTTGTTACTGAGCGCGGGTGTTAGTTTACTTGCAAAAGCAGGAACTGCTCAAGTTGCATCGGCAGACTTAAATGCTGATAAAACCATTTTAAATCAGATTTCGCCGTTGTTTATGGCGCGAAATACAAAAAAAATAGCAGAATATATTGCACAAAGACCGCAATCGCAACAATTGCGACTTGTGACTCAGATTTTGGATGATCAGAAAAATCCGTTAGAGGTGACTGATAAAATTAAATTATTATTAGAGCTCGCCCGCAAAACCGAAAACCGCAATCATCGCATTGATCTTTATAATACCCTCATTGAAAATGAGCAAGTGGCCAATCAAAAACCGCTCTTATATGTTGCAGCTGAGGGTAATTATGAAGATCTTGTTGGCAGTATTGCAGATTGGCTTTCGGCGCACACTGATATTTTTACCGACTGGTTTTATAAAGGTGTTCATCAGGCGATCAAAGAAAATAAGCCGGTCATCGCCAATAAATTATTGTCGCGATTTCTCACATTAAATACCGATTTGGCGACCACATTATTATGGGAGGTGGTTAAGGGCAAAAAAAGTTCTGATTTTATCGCGCCGCTCATAAAAAAAGGGGCCAATGTTAACAGTGTGCAACAAGGCAAAACCCCTTTAATTGCTGCGGTAGAAAACAATGATCTTGCGCAGGTTGAAACATTGCTTAAAAATGGGGCCAAAGAACAGATTAACAAATTTTTTGCTCCGGAAGTTGGCACTCCTTTACAAACAGCATGGCGTGTACAAAAGAAAAATTCTGATATGGAGCTACTATTGCGAAATTATGGGGCGCATGAATAATTAACTCAAATCCGTTCGGGTCGATGGAGCGAAGCGAATGGAGACCTCTCCACTCGGGCCTACGGCCCTCTATCGAGGCGAACGGTGGGAGGTTATAGCTTCTGAACAAGTAATTATTGGTGGAACGCAGCTTTGAAATAGAGCGGTTGCAATTGGAAGCTTATATCTTGTTGCTTGTGCCATTTTTCTAGGCCTATTTGAGCAATATGATTGAGAGATACCGTTTCGGGATTGGGGTTAAGAAAGTGTGCTCGATTCCCAAAAGTGGTTTGAAGAGCAGGCAGGCAGCGCTGAATCCCATTACCCAAAAAGAGAATCGGTTGATCAGGAATTTTTTGAGCTATCTGCAAAAGCACCGATTGTGTTGATGCACAGCCCATATCTATGGAGTTATTGATTTGAATTGCGTAATAAAGATCATCGCCAAAGGCATTTAATAGAACAACTTTGTTTTGATATGGTTGTTGTTGGTGTTCATATAAAAAAGCTTCAATGGCATTGATGCCAATTAACGGTTTATTGCTTGCAAAACTTAATCCATTAATTGTAGAAATTACAACTCGAAGTGTGGTGAATGGTCCAGGGCCTTGATTTGCTGTTATGAATTCTAGATCTTCAAAACACAGATTGCATTGTTTAAGCAGTTGTTGTAAAGCGAGAATGCATTCCTTGCTTGCTTTGGTTTTATCAAGCTCGATAGTTGCGCATGCGTAACTATCTTTATAGATTGCCATTTGCATGGTTGAATAGGTGTTTTGAATTGCTAAATAATGAGTCATATCAGTCCGTTTGCCCTGCCGCCCGCTCCTTCGACTCGCTTTGCTTGCTCTGGATAAACTCCCAGCAAAGTCGGAATAAACGTAGGCGCGTTAATGCCGATTCCGGCACTTTTGTTGTTGATAAAAAATACTAAAAGTATCGAATTCGATGGATTTATCCTTCTTCAGGACAATTTTACCGCAATTGAGGCATTTCCATCCATCGAAATTTAAAAAATGATCGAAAAAGGACTGTAGAACCATCAGTCCCCCACATTTTTTACACTTCATTGGGACAACTCCTTTTTTTAGAGGGTGGTCTATTTACCGCACTTTGTTACTATAATAAAACTATTGCCTCTAGCAAATAGTGATTTTTTTCAATGCGGAGCTTCATTACTTTTTTTTCTACTGTACAAATGGCATTGCCATTACTTTGCGGCTGATAATTGCGAGTAGAAATCTCTCTAAAAAAAATAGCGCACTTCTTTGTCTTTTGTCAATAACGCGATCAAAAGGGCATTTTACTGCGTTACTTTTTTAACAATTTTTCCTGATATTTCTTAATCGCAGATTCTGCTGCTTCTTTTCTTTCACTTGCAATCGCTTTTTTTAGAATGGTTTGGCGTTGTTTTTCTTTCAGAATTTCGGAGATGCTTTTTTGAGGAACAGGCTTGCCGCTGAGCAATGCTTCTTTAGCTATCTTATACCAATTTTCATATTCTTTAACATCCCATGTCTGAAAATTCCATCGCATCTCTTTGGTTGGATCCTGAGTAAAATATTCAGACCTAAATATCCAGACGGTATTATCAAACTCGAATCCAATATAATTGCTTAAAGAGCTAATAATAATATTTTTTAATGTGATTTCTTTATCGATATGGTCTTTCATTATTTCTTCTAGGGGATGTTTTTCTTTATTGGCCAGCATTCGCGATGCGGCCAGCGTGAGAGATATGTCATTAAGACCGGTCAAAGAATCAATAAGGTATTCATGATCAGATTCTTTTGAAGGATCAAAAAAGCTATCTCTGATAAATTGCAATAATCCTTGAGCAATGCGCTTGCCGTGTAATTCACTGCTCACGTTAATTTTTGAAAAATAATAGTCAGCGCGGCCTGGTTCCATAGAAATGAACTGAGGATATAAATAATAGTTGGGATTTTCAGGATTATTTTCATTGGCAAGGCTTGGCAATTGAGATAAAAAATCAGGTAATATTTTTTCAGCTTTTAGTTTATCTATTACAGATTGCTGAGCCGATTCAGGAATATCTTTAAAAAAGGAATGTTCAAAAAGAAATGCAAGATTTTTCCATTCTTTTGTTATAGGGGATCCCACATTAAACGGTTTCACTAAAAGAGGAACATCTATTAAGCGAGGATATAAGAGCACTATCAGCACATTTTCAATAGTAATTGACTGCCGATTTTCTTTATGAGTTTTTAAAAAGACATTTCCAAGCGTTAGAGTACCATTAACTATTTGTGGTGTTTGAAACCCATACCCTCCGGGGAACCAAATTTGAGGAAATCCAGTAGCGCCATGGTAAGACTTAGATGTCCCTGCAAATTGCACAATGTGACGTAATAAATTATTTATTGAGGTTCCTTTATCTTCAATCGCAGCTGATATATTGAAAAAATTTCGTATCGACATAAAGCGATTTTCTACGTCACTGACAACAATACTATTAGATATAGATCCCAGGATCAGTATAAAATTATGATTAATCTGAACCCCATCCTGCGTTGTCTCTAATAAGGTTCTATTTTGGCCTCCTGCAGAGCATGAGAGCACAAATACGGTTCCAGCTTTTATAGTGCGGTCAAAGAAAGAAAGTACTTTATTAAAGGCAGCAGGAGTAAGCCCGGCAATTATTGGAGGGCTAAACGTACCATGGCCATCAATATAGATATCCCAAATAGGCGTTGTTTCGTCTGATTTATCAATGAAAATTTTATTTAAATCAGCTGCAAGATCATAGCTATGTATCTTCATGATCTCCTCGAGCGCCTTGTTGTTGTTTTTTCCCATAGATAAGATGCCTTCTATCGATGTAATTTTTTCTATAGATGTAATGTTTTGCGTGGATGTAGGGCCTTCTGTAGATATGATATCTGCCAGGGATTTTACTGGTTTATTTTTCTCGAGCCATGCAATAATTTCATCATATGCGGCATTTTTTGTTGATGCATCTAGTGGCAGGCTTGGAAGTAGATTATTAAGAGATGAAAGTGCTTTGATTCCTAAATTTTTTCCAGATTGAGTAAATAATCCAGAAAACATTTTAGGGATCAAGAGCACCAATGGCGATTGAGGAACATTATAAAGATCCCATTTTGAACCGATGAAAGGAGTATGGTCCATGTATTGCTTTAATAAAATACTGTATCCATTTTTTGAGTGAAAGTGGGTTGGTTCATATTCTTTAGTTCTGATTAATAGGTTTTTTAATAGATAGCCTGAAACGAGTATGGGATAGAAAGGCGCTGCTATGCTCAATGCGAGCATGCTCGTCAATGCGATATTATCGCCTGTTGCCTCTTCTGATTCAACCGGATCAAATATAATTAGCATAGGTGCGTGATGTTTGCCTTTGCCGGCATCAGCAAAAATAGGCGCGCCGTAATAGGGTTTTATTGGTTCTAAATAAGGTTTTTTGGCAGATGGCTGTGCGCTGAATAAGCTATTTATTGTTAAAAGCAACAAGAATACGATATTTTGATTGCGATTCATAATAAAACCCCTCTTTTTTAAAGATATTTATTATAAATATAACAGACTTTATTTTTCAAATGGAATAGATTGATTTTTTGAGTAGCGTGGGTAAAATATACTGAAAATGGAAAATCATGAAAAAAAAGAAAATTGATTATGAAATAAGTTCAGGAAACGTATTTGCTGATCTTGGATTACCAAATTCAGAAGAATTACTTGCAAAAACAGAACTTGCCAGTCAAATAAATGATTTGATTAAAGAAAAAAAATTAACCCAAGTGGCCGCAGGCAAATTGCTGGGCATCGATCAGCCTAAAGTATCTGATCTGAGCAAAGGAAAATTATCAGGTTTTTCTCTTGAAAGGCTTTTCAAATTCCTTAACCTTCTTGGGCAAGATATCACTATCAAGATTTCTAAGACAAAACCACGCAGGCAAGCAAATGTGGTAGTAAGTCTTCCTCGGATGAAAAAAAACCATATTATAAAGCGGCCATTCGATTCAATTAAATCAACATCTATTCATGCACGAAAAAAGAAATAGGTAGACTTATTCAAATTCTGTAGGTCGGGAAAATTGCAAGTAGCTTTCTAGAATAAATGCAGCAGCAATAGAGTGCGATTTGATTTTTTCTTCTTTGGTAGTTGCTTTTTTGAGTGTATCGGCACGCTTGCTTGATAAGCGCTCATCCCAAAGAATAAATGATTTGGTTGGGAATTCTTGCTCAAGTTTTACTTTAATTTCTTCTACTTTTTTTGTTTGATCGCTTGATGTTCCCTTCATGGTGCGCGGATGGCCGATAATAATTTTTTCAATTGTTTCTTTTGCAAAAGTATCGCGCAAAAAAGAAAACAAATTTTTCGACTCAGTAGTTTGGTACGGTTTTGCAAACATACCCAGCGCATCAGATAGCGCGGTTCCGGTCCAGGCATCGCCAATATCAAGGGCAAGTATTTTCATGTAAATTCCCATGTTAAATTCTTTTAGTTTCAGTATACTCAAGATTTATGTGCGATGCACATAAGGCTAGCAAGAATTAATAAATTTATAGTTCGATACGCCTACGGCTACTCACTGTAAACTCATTGCGGAGTTTATCCTGAGTTCATCGAAGGGCAATCACTCACCATGTGTGTTAAGCGTATACACATCCTGAGTAGCACCATAGGTGCATATCGAAGGATTACCTTAAAGGATCTTTGATGAATAACTTTGTTTCCCAAATTGGATCAACAATCGATGTAATGATGGGTTGGCCAATTATTTTTTTTGTGATCGGTGTGAGTATTATCGTAACACTTGCACTGGGATTTATTCAGCTGCGGTATTTCTTTGCTGCGTGGAAATATACCTTCACTCCTTCTTCTTCAGAAGGTAAATCTGATATGAGTCCGATTCAGGCATTCATCAATACGCTTAATGTGAGTATTGGGAATGGAAGTTTGGCAGGAATGGCAACCGCCATTTATTCAGGAGGCCCTGGTGCTGCATTGTGGATCATTATTATTACCTTACTTTTAATGTCGGTACGGTTTTCTGAGGTGTTTCTAAGTACCCACTATGCATTGCATGCCCCAAAAAATACTAAAATTGGCGGGCCTATGCTCTATTTACGGGCGCTCAAAGGCGGGGTTTATTTTGCCTACGCGTATGCGCTTTCCTGTTTTATTTTTGGATTAATTAGTGCCGGCGCAACGCAAGCTAATTCTATTAGCTTGAGCATGTTTACCACCTGGAATATCCCCCTGATTATAACTGCCGTGATACTCACTGCATTTATTTTTTATGCCATTGTTGGTGGTGCTGAGCGGATTGTAAAATTCTCTCAGATGATTGTGCCGCTCAAAGTTGGGCTCTTCTTTATCTCAGCAATCATTATTTTGATCTACCATTATCAGAACATTATTCCTTCATTAAAGCTTATCGTTAATAGTGGGCTAAGCATGCGCGCATTTGCAGGTGGCCTGGCTGGATTTACTATTCAACAAGCGATGAAATATGGCATTCTACGTTCGGTAAATGCAACTGAATCGGGTTTGGGTACTGCAGCAATTTTGTTTGGTTCAACTGGATCGGTTCACCCGGTGCGCGATGGCATCATGGCAATGGCAACCTCATTGGTGAGCGCCCTTGTTTGTTTTACCATTTCATTATGCATTGTTGCCAGCGGCGTGTGGAATTCGGGAGCAACCAGCACCGCATTAACCATTGCTGCATATCAAACAGTATTTGGTAGTATTGGCGGTTGGATGGTTACCTTCTTGTCAACCGCGTTTGGTATTGGCGTTATGGTTTCATACGCATATATTACTAAAGCGGCATGGGATACCATTACAAATAATAGGTTTAGTTATGCATTTATTATGATTTATTGTGCATGCGCATTTTTAGGGGCGTGGACAGAAAAAGTAACGTCACTGTGGTCATTAGTTGATATTTCTCTTGCGTGCATGTTGATAATCAATTTAATTGGTATTGTGTATCTTTTGCCGGTGATCAGGAATGGATTGCAATCATTTAAGAATTTAAAGCAATAGGGAGACTTATGAAACGGGTGGCTTTATTTCTTGGATTTGCACTTCCACTGAATGGAATGGAGTGTGTTGAGCAAAGGATGCGCGAAATGAGATCTGTTCCCGGTGTTCCAGAAAAGATTGCAGTGCAATATTTAGATGCGCTACTGCAGTTTGCTGAAACCGATCCACAAACAGGTCAAAACTTTGACTGGCTTGACTTGATTGATTATGAATTTTTAAAAGTTAATTCAAAGAATGCTGATATTATTACTCGTTATAAACATGCCATAGTCGCTAAGGCACACTCTGATATGTTGCCAACAACCAATTTAGTTGAGGCAAAAAAAAGAGTAGATCAAGATAGTAAAAAATTATTTTACGTTCTTACCGCTAAAGAAGATGGTGCTATTTCTCCAGAAGAATGGTTGAAAACATGGGCTACTATAAAAAAAGAAGTGATACAAAGCGAAAAAGAAAATGAGCAAACAAATTAACTTGCCCACTATTTGGCCGGTAGCCTGCCATACCGAACATATTGGAAAAAATTCGACCTTTGTGGCAATCAAAGGCCAAAAACAAGATGGTATAGATTTTGTACCACTTGCGCTGCAAAAGGGTGCGCGGACTATTGTTGCGGAACATACGGCTGACATTGCACCAGAAATTATTGAAGCTATAAAAAAAGCAGACGCACAATTAATGTTTGTTGCCAATGCGCGCCGATCATTGGCGTTGCTTTCTGCCAATGCCTGGGGCAATCCGGCAGATAAACTAAAAATCATTGCTATCACCGGCACAAAAGGCAAAACGACTACCTCCTGGCTTTTGCATCATCTTTTAGAAACCGCGGGCCATAAAGCTGCGTTGCTTTCTACCGTAAAAAATAAAATCGGCCAGCAAGAATTTGCAACTGAATTAACTACGCAACATCCTGATTATCTGCATGCATTTTTTTTTACCTGCATAAATGCAGGTGTAAAATATGTAGTCATGGAGGTAGCTGCGCAAGCGGTATCGCTCCATCGAACTGCGGGGTTAGAATGGGATGGGGTTATTTTTACCAATTTTGCTCAAGCCCATGGAGAATTTTATGCGTCAGTTGAAGAATATTATGCAGCAAAAGCATTGATTTTTGATCAAGCTAAACCTAATGCACGCCTGCTTATTAATGCGGATGATTGTAAGGGTGCGCAGCTTCTTGAAAAATATAAGGCCATTGGGTTTGGAACCAAGGCCACAGTTCATGCCACTGATTCGCGCAGCAGTGTGAATGGAGTCGAAGCAACTATTGTTTTTGAAAAAGAAACTATTTTATGCAAATGCCCGGCGCTTATTGGTTCATTTAATCTGTATAATATTTTGGCTGCAACTGGTATGGCGTTCAATGTGGGCATTTCAAGCGAGTCTATTGCCCAAGGGCTACATACTTTTAAAGGAGTGCCTGGCAGGCTTGAGCGATATGATCTTTCAAATGGTGCCGTTTGCTTTATTGATCATGCGCACAATCCCCTTTCATTTGAAGCGGTGTTACCATTGCTCCGTTCACTCACTGATCATTTAATTGTGGTAGCAGGAGCGGGGGGTGATAGAGACACGCAAATGCGGCCAGTTTTGGGGCAATTAATGGCTGAATATGCGGATAATGCCTTTATTACTACTGATAATCCTCGTTCAGAAAATCCTGCTGATATTATTGCGCAGATGTATGCCGGGGTTTCTCATGATAAGAAAAATAAAGTAATCTGTGAGCTTGATCGCGAAGTGGCGATTAGAAAGGCGATCGGATTATCGCGAACTCAATCCATTATTGCATTGCTGGGAAAAGGCCCTGAGCAATACCAGATTATTGGAACGCAAAAAATACCATTTAGCGAACGCGCTATTGTTAAAGGGTTGGCAAGCGTATCTGATGCATAACTTTGACAAAACAGAGCACTTTAGTACACTATAAATCTGTTTCAGAGATAAAACCCATTAGTTTTCTTTTTTTGGAGATTTCATGGAAATATTCCAGTTTTTTATTATTGCTTTGGCAACTTCTTTGGTGGGGCTGGCTGTAGTCGCAGCTTTGCTGGTTAAAATACGGAGTATTTCTGTTGATAATCCAAAAGCAAGAGAAATTGCAGGTGCTATTCGCGGCGGAGCCATGACCTTTCTGCGCGAAGAATATCAAATTATTTCGATCGTGGTTGCTATAGTAACGCTATTACTTGGTGCTTTTGTAAGCATCACTTCAGCGGCTTGTTTTGTTTTTGGGGCCTTTCTTTCAATGAGCGCCGGGTATATTGGTATGAATGCCGCAACTGATGCGAATGTAAGAACCACCATGGCAGCAAAAGATAAAGGCGAGCAGGCAGCATTTTCAATTGCCTTTTTTGGTGGTGGAGTTATGGGCTTTGCCGTTGCCGCATTTGGATTGATTGGTCTTGGCGTTTTGTTTTATTTATTTGTTAATCATCCTGATTTTAAATTGCTTATTACGAGTTTTGGTATTGGTGCCAGTTTGGTTGCTTTCTTTGCGCGTGTTGGAGGAGGTATTTATACTAAATCCGCCGATGTTGGCGCAGATTTAGTAGGTAAAATTGAAGCAGGTATTCCTGAAGATGATCCCCGTAATCCTGCCGTAATCGCTGATAACGTAGGCGATTGCGTGGGTGATACGGCCGGTATGGGTGCTGATATTTATGAATCATATGTTGGTGCAATGGTCGCTTCCATTATTTTGGGTATTGAAACCTATGGCACTAATTTAATCTACATCACCTTTCCGGTAATGCTCGCAGTATTTGGAATGATCGGTTCAGTTGCGGGGCTTGCATCAAATATTGTTTTGCGTCTTGAGCCATCGGCTATGCTGCGTGTTGCCAACTATATAGCAATCGCTTTTTTAGTAGCCACCAGCTATGTATATCTTGGATATATGGGTATGGATCAAGCGCTCTTTATCTCTGTGGTGCTTGGTTGTGTTGCCGGAATTATCGTTGGATTAATCACTGAATATTATACGGGCGGCAGACCGGTTATTAAAACTGCAGAAAGTGCTCGTTCGGGTGCAGCAACCAATATTATTTATGGACTTTCAGTTGGGATGGAATCAACCGTTGCTCCCGTAATTCTTTTATCATTCATTGTATTGCTTGCCCATTTTTATGGCGGAGGTCTTTTTGGGGTCTCAATTTCTGCAGTTGCAATGCTTGCAACCGTGGGAATTAGCATGACCGTTGATGCATACGGCCCTATTGCGGATAACGCCGGGGGTATTTCTGAAATGGCAGGTTTTGGAGAATCAGTACGAAAAATTACTGATAAATTAGATGCCTTGGGTAATACCACTGCAGCAATGGGTAAAGGTTTTGCAATCGGTTCAGCATTGTTAACGGCACTTGCAATGTTCTCTGCCTATTCAAATGAGGCGCATTTGAATGGTCTTAATATTCTTGAGCCGTTTGTATTGGTTGGCATGTTCATTGGTGCCAGCTTGCCATTCTTAATTAGCGCGCTCACGATGCGTTCGGTGGGTGATGCGGCACTTAAGATGGTAGTAGAAGTGCGCCGTCAGTTTAAAGAAATTCCGGGTCTCATGGAAGGTACTGCAAAGCCTGATTATGATCGCTGTATTGCAATTAGCACGAAAGCTGCATTGTATGAAATGATTATTCCCGGTATTATAACCGTAACCTTACCGGTGGTTGTTCGTTTTGCGCTTGGCAAACAGGCTCTTGGCGGATTATTGGTTGGCGCTACCGTGGTTGGTGTACTGCTTGCGCTTATGATGGCCAATGGTGGCGGAGCATGGGATAATGCAAAAAAATATATCGAAGCAGGTCACTTTGGCGGCAAAGGTTCGCAAACGCATAAATCTGCGGTTGTTGGTGATACGGTGGGCGATCCATTCAAAGATACCTCTGGGCCAACTTTGAATATCTTAATTAAATTAATGTCGGTGATTTCACTGTTATTGGTATTAATTTAGAAAATAAAAAAATATATATAGGTGATACGTGGCTAGTGTTTAACGCACTAGCCATTTTTTTAGTAAGGGAGAAGCCAATGAGTACGTTATATATACTGTGGTCTTTTATATTTTTAATAACGGTAGCTGCTGCAATGGAAGAAACTCCAGAGCAAAGAATTGAGCGGCTGCGCGGTATGCGAGCCGATGTTGTTTTTATTGATATGGAGACTACCGATCTTAAATCAGACGAAGGGGAAATTTTGGATATTGCGGTATTGATTGTTGATCCCGATATTAGCATTGTAAAAAAAGAAGTATATCGCGTGATTTCTTATCCCCAAGGGGTTTTAGATCGGGTTGATCCTTTTTTAAAGCAACGAATTACTAAATCGGGATTGCATGAAAAAGTTCGAGATATACATGCATCGGATCTAAAAAATACCAATGATGCAATTTTGCACGCACTTGGAGACCCGCGCATTGATCAACATTTGCCGATATTGGCTGGCTCAAGCAATCGAATTAAGTTGAGTATGGAATTTTTACAGCGGTATATGCCAAAAATTTGTGAGAAGGTATCTTATATTAATCAAATTGACGTGCCCTCTGTTCGCACATTCGTAAAGAGTCTGCGTCCGGATGATAAATATATAGTTAGAAAATCGGTAAATTCTTTTGAGCGTGTTCATTTATTGTTTGAAGAGCTTAAATATTATAAATATTGCTACGCAAGTCCATCACAAATCCTGCCTTCTGATACCAATGAACAAACAAAAAAAAGAAAACGATGAATAATAAATACTCGCTTGCAGAACATCCATAAAAGAAAAAAACACAAGCCCGATTTATTTTTTTAATGATTATTAGAAATTTCTTGCAATCTAAATTTGGACCTTGCTATTCTTACCTATGAAATAAAGTAGGGGAAAAAGGCAGTAGTAGTAAGGGGCCTGCAATGGACAAGGGAAAATATTGCAAGAAGACGTATATTATCTCATTTTTACGTGTATTCTTGGTTCTTTTTGTCGCATTAGTGCTGCCTCGTTTCTTTTTTCACGATGAAAAAGCAATTATAAACTCAAATAACGGCGCACCAAATAACTCTATAGCCAGCAGCTTTAAGCTGGGACTTGAAAATATTTCGAATGAATTTCTTCGGAGCTTAAGTAATAGCGGCAGAATAGATTCTTATACCGTTGGTCTTATCACGAATCATACCGGTTTGGATCAAAAGGGAAATCGCAATATTGATATTCTCCTTGCCAAAGGTGTGCGCATAAAAAAGATTTATATCCCAGAAGATGATTTTTATTCCTATAAAAAAGGAATTAATTGGGAGATGATTGATGATCATACTCATCTTCCCATTGTATTATTGCCGCACATTGATTCTTTCAAAAAGTCTAAAGAATATGCGTTCAAAGACGTTGATGTGATTTTTTTTGATTTGCAAGATAATGGGATCAGTCCGAGCTTTCATTTGGCAACGCTTGTAAAATCTTTGCAAAGTGCCGCATCCCAAAATAAAACAATCGTAGTGCTTGATCGCCCTAATATGATGGGTTCTTCAATGGAAGGGATATTGACTGGCGGAGGGCCAGCAGAAGAACTTCTTGCAATACCCATGCGCCATGGCATGACCTTTGGAGAGCTTGCACGTTATTGCAATTCCATGGTGCTGAGCCATTCCGCGCAACTGTTTGTTGTGCCAATGCAAGATTATAAAAGAGTTTCGCTTGATGATGCGATAGTAAATTCACATGCATCACTATTCACCAATATTGATGCGTATTATGGATCGAGTTTTTTAACAATTTTAAGTTCAGTGGGTCCGTTTGATATAGGCATTGGTACTGATATGGCATTTCAATGTTTAGCATTTCCTGAAAATTTGCGGTTTCCTAAACAAAAATGGTTTGAATTGCGCACGATACTTAAGCAGCAAGGAATTGAAACGTCATGGTATCGCTACAAACATTCAAAAAACACTTTTGCAGGGCTGCGCTTGATGGTGAGAAATGTTGATCAATTTTCGCCTTTTGCCACCATCGTAACAATTCTACATTTCTTTAAAGATGCAGGAATAAAGCTTACTTACTCATCTGAATTTGATCGTGCATTTGGCGGCAAAAAAATTCGAGATTTTTTAGATGGTAAATTTTCGCGGCATGATCTAGAGCATGAGGTTAATAAAAATTTAAAAACGTTTTATAACAAGGCTCAGCATTCATTTATCTATAAACCTGCACCGCGGGTTGTGCTCTTATAAAAAGGGGAGAGCGATGGCCAGTATTAACAAATTTTTAATAGTATCTTTGGTATTGTGTACAAAGATATATCCGGAATTTCGCTTGGGCATAGAAAATATTTCAGATAGATTTGTTTGGCAATATCTTAATAAAAAAATATCAGTCGGATTGGTAACTAATCAAACCGGGAGAGATCAAAAAGGCAATCGGACCGTTGATATTTTAATAAAAAAAGGATTCAACGTTGTTTCAATTTTTGCTCCAGAGCATGGCATTGAGGGTAAAATAGAATTAGAAAAAGATATTCAAGATGGTATGGACGTTAAAACAGGCGTTCCGGTTATTAGCCTTTATAAAAATGGCGGGGGTAGAAAAATTGATTCGGAATTGGTCAAAAATATTGACGCTTTCTTTTTTGATATTCAAGATTCGGGCATGCGCCACTACACCTATATTTCAACATTATTTATGATTTTGCAAGCGGCGGGCCTTGAGGGAAAACGGGTAGTTGTTTTTGATCGGCCAAATCCACTGGGAAGAGCTATGGAAGGTCCATTGGTTGAATCAGATTTAATCTCTTTTGTTTCAATTGCATCAATTCCGTTGCGCCATGGGATGACGGTTGGTGAACTTGCAGAATATTTTAATAATCATGTGCTTGAAAAAAAGGCACCGCTAACAGTCGTACACATGAAAGAATATGATCGTTCATGTGGCATTGCCGATTTGCATGCACCACTTTCTCCCAATATTGCAAGTAAAGCATCGTGCCACGGATATTGTTTTTTGGGTTTGCTGGGTGAGGTGAGCCCCTTTGATGTAGCAGTGGGAACTCCTGATGCATTTCAAGTAATTGCATTGCCTGAATCTTTGAATGTGCCACAATCTGCATGGCAGCAACTTGCAGCACAACTAAAAATATATGGTATTAATTGCAGTGTCTATAAATTTTATTCCGTACGAAAAAAAGAAGCGCATGTAGGCTTGAAGTTATCGATGCCTAATATTAATCAAGTAAATGCATTTAATGCGTTTCTTGTTACGGTTGCTACCATGAAAAAAGCAGGTGCACCTATCGATTTTAAGCCAATTTTTGATAAAGCTGCCGGAAGCAAGCAGGTACGTTTATTTTTAATGGGCATCATGAGCTACCAAGAAATGATTGAAGATATTAATAATGGCCTGCAATCATTTTTTAAAAGAGCTCAATCAGTATTTAAGTATCTACCCCATCCGGAGTTAATCATTTAAACCAGCCGCGTACTGTATCAGCAATTGAGGTAAAGAAATCACGAACTGCATGATATGCGCGTTCTAAGAAATTATCCGGTGCCGTTGCGCAGGTGCCTGATTCTTCAGCGACTTGGGTTGCTGGTTTTTCTGGGGTTGCTTGCATTTGGCCTGTTTCTTCCGTTTTTTTTTCAACAGAAGGTTCTTGTGCAGGAGCTACTGGAGCACCATTTCTGATATTTGAAATCTCAGCATTCATCTCTTTTTTAAAATTGTCAGAAAAGCCTGAAGTTCTTTTAACTTCTTGTCCGTTTTTAATGAATAAAAAGGTGGGCAATGATTGTACATTGTATTTTTGTACAATGTCAGGGCTGGCATCGGCATCAACTTCTGCAAAGATGATATCAGCATTTTGAGAATCAGCGGCAAATGTTTGGTAGGGTTGTTTAGCCCGAGTGCATGCGCCGCACCATGTTGCACTCACTTTGATGACCGCTGGCTTGCCGCTCTGCAATACCTGGCTATTAAGCTGTGGCACTCCTTTAATTTCAATAAGGTTCGCATTACTAATGGATGATGCAAATAAGAAAGTAATTGCTAATAATTTGAAACAATTCATACGTTCTCCCTTTTTTTTAAGAATGTTTTATAACGGAGATTATCCTATCATAAAAAAGAGAGGCTGTGTCAATAGCTATAAAATTGCTGATAGATTTTAGATTTTTAAAAAAATACCAAATAAATATATGAACGGAAATGGGGTTTTTACTGATTAGAAGAGATTTATAAAGAGATTTTGTTGACACGCCTCCCGATGTAATTTTTTTATTTTCAATGTGAAATTGGTTTGTGTCTTAAGCAAACAAAAAATGATGAATATATAGCTTATAAAAAAATAAAAAAAATGATTGATTCTAGCAGATCAAACCATTACATTAAGTGATAAGCATTTTAAAAAGCTGTTTCATATAGAAATCATTTAAAATTTTTTTGAATAATTGAAGCGCGCATGTGGGTATACCCATTCGCGCCATTTTTTTCTAAAAAATAAGAGAAAAAAGGAAGAAATTAAGACGGTTGAAAACGAAAGGGTTGCCATGGAAGCACAAAGAAACAATATAGGCGGTCAATCATACGCTGCATTTGGCGCGATGCCGAATGCTAAAGAATTTAGTGATAAATTGGAACGTATTGCCAGAGTAAAAGCTCCGGATGGTACCTTTTTATCATTTAATGTTAACGAATTGCGCGCTTCTATTGAATGGGCGATGTTGGGGCATGAAAAAGATGTTTCGGTTGATCTGATATTTAATGAAGTAATAAATACTATCTTTGATGGTGTTTCTTCTCGTGAAATAGCTGATGCTTTAATAATGGCAACGGCAACCTTTATTGAGCGTGATCCGGCATATAATTATGTTGCAGCACAATTATTGCTCAAAAAACTTTTTAAAGAAGTCACGGGAATCACTATCCGTTCAGCAGCATACGATCGTTTATATCGCCAATCATTTATCGATAGCATAACACTTGGTGTGCAAGAGGGCGGTCTAGATAAACGTTTGATGGAATTTGATCTTCCTTTTCTTGCAGCAGCATTGCATTTGGAGCGCGATTCATATTTTGAATATATGGGTCTTAAAACGCTTAACGAGCGATACTTTAATAAAATTGAAGGAAGACGATTAGAGCTTCCGCAAGTATTCTGGATGCGCGTTGCGATGGGTGTCTCATTGAATGAAGCAAATAAAAATGAGGCAGCACTTAAGTTTTATGATTTGCTCTCAACTATGCGTTATATGGCAAGTACGCCAACGTTGTTGCATGGTGGTATGGCGCGTCCACAATTAAGCTCATGCTTTTTGACTACGGTTGAAGATGATCTAAAGCATATTTTTAAATGTTTGGGCGATAATGCGCAGCTTTCTAAATGGTCGGGTGGCGTTGCCAATGATTGGACTAATTTGCGTGCAACCGGCGCAATGATTAAAACGATCAAAACAGAAAGCCAAGGAGTAATTCCGTTTTTAAAAATTGCCAATGATGTGACCGCTGCTATTAATCGCAGTGGGAGCCGGCGTGGTGCAACCTGCGTCTATCTTGAAACCTGGCATTTGGATTATGAGGATTTTCTTGATCTGAAAAGAAACACCGGTGATGAAAGGCGCCGCACGCATGATATTAACACGGCAAGTTGGATTCCCGATTTATTTATGAAGCGTTTGCTTAATGATGAGCCATGGACATTCTTTTCGCCAGAAGAGACCCCTGATTTACACCATTTGTATGGAAAGGCGTTTGATGCGCGATATGTTCACTATGAGCAGATGGCTGCTCGTGGTGAAATTAAAAAGTTTAAAAAGATTCAAGCAACAGCGCTGTGGCGTAAAATGTTGAGCCGTTTGTTTGAAACTGGCCATCCATGGATCACATTCAAAGATCCGGCCAATATTCGCTCGCCGCAGGATCATGCAGGCGTTATTCATTCATCAAATTTATGCACGGAAATCGAACTCAACACCTCTGCTGATGAAACGGCGGTTTGTAATTTGGGATCGATTAATCTTGCTGAACATATTGTGGATGGGAAGCTTGATGAGCACGCATTGGAACAAACAATTGAAGTTGCCATGCGCATGCTTGATAACGTGATTGATATCAATTTCTATCCAACTATTGAAGCGCAAAATGCAAATTTCCGTCATCGTCCGGTCGGGCTTGGAATTATGGGATTGCAAGATGCCCTTTATAAGCTTGATATAGAATTTGGCGCAGCTCAGGCATTGGAAGTTTCTGATTATATTATGGAAACCGTTTCTTATTTTGCAATTCTTGCCTCATCAAAGATTGCAAAAGAGCGTGGTGCTTATCAATCGTATAAAGGTTCCAAGTGGGATCGTAATATTTTCCCGCAAGATACTATTGCACTTCTTGAGCAAGAACGAGGTATGGAAATTCCGATTAACAAAACGGGCAAGCGTGATTGGACTCCCGTGCGTGCACACGTGAAAGAATATGGCATGCGTAATTCAAACTGCATGGCAATTGCGCCTACGGCAACCATTTCTAATATTGTTGGATGTTTCCCCTGTATCGAGCCGATTTATAAAAACCTCTATGTTAAAGCAAATATGAGCGGTGAATTTACCATTGTTAATAAGTATTTGATTCAAGATCTTAAAAAGCTTGGTCTCTGGGATCAGCAGATGCTTGAGTTGCTTAAATATTATGATGGCAGTGTGCAAATGATTGAGAGAATTCCTGCTCACATACGTGAAAAATATAAAGAAGTTTTTGAAATCGATGCGGAATGGCTTATTGAGGTAACGGCAGCACGCGGCAAATGGATTGATCAGAGCCAATCTCATAATGTATTTATGAAGGGGGTTTCTGGTAAGAAACTCAATGATATTTATATTAAAGCATGGAAACTTGGCCTTAAAACTACTTATTACTTGCGTACTCTTGGTGCATCACAGATTGAAAAATCTACGCTTGATGCAAAAAAATATGGTTTTACTCAAAAACGCGAATACGGTTCAACTGATGCAGCAGCATTATCGCAAGATATGGATAGTTCCCAACAGCTTGATCAGCAAGTAGTAGAGGCTGAGCCGGTAGTAATGAGCTCATGCTCAATTTCATCAGATCCTGAGTGTGAAGTTTGTCAGTAGTTCGAGACGGGCTCTTTGAGCCCTCCTCACTATGAAATTGAAATTTAATAAATACGCATTAATCCTAATATTGAAATAGTAACAACTTCTCGACTCGACTATTAAGTCTCGCTCGAAGCGAACGGTTTTGTCCGTTCGTCCTGAGTAGAAAACGAAGTTTTCGTATCGAAGGATAATAAGGAATAAATCATGGCAAAAAAAAGTATTTTAAATAATTCAACCGTTGATCCCAATAAAATTCTGCCTATGACGTATCTCTGGGCACGTCAGCATTATAAAGATGGAGTGGCAAACAATTGGTCTCCCGATGAAGTTTCCATGCAAAAAGATATCGAGCAATGGAAGTCGCCAACAGCGCTCAGCGAAACTGAACGTCGGATGGTGCTTTATAACATGGGATTCTTTTCTACTGCTGAATCATTAACGGCAAATAATTTGGTATTGGCGGTCTATAAACATGTTACCAATCCAGAATGTCGGCAGTATTTGTTGCGCCAAGCGTTTGAAGAAGCAATACATACTGATACCTTCATCTACTGTTGCGATTCGTTTGGATTGGATCCGGATGATATTTATAACATGTATCAAACTATTCCTTCTATCAAAGAGAAAGATGATTTTGTTATTCAATTAACCACTTCACTTTTTGATCCTAATTTTACTACCAATGGCATTGCAAATACCCAGCAGTTCTTGCACGATCTGATTGGCTATTATGTGATCATGGAAGGTATTTTTTTCTATGCTGGTTTTGCTATGATGCTTGCATTAAAGCGTCAAGGCAAATTAATAGGAGTTGGGGAGCAATTTGAGTATATCATGCGTGATGAAAGCCTTCATCTGGCTTTTGGATGCGATTTGATAAATACAATTAAAGCGGAAAATCCGCATGTATGGACACCGGAATTCCAAGAAGATATTGTTGAACTGATTAAGCATGCGGTTACTCTTGAGAAAAAATATGCGATTGATGCTTGCCCGCAAGGAGTGCTCGGAATTAATCCGCAGCAATTCTGCGAGTATGTGGAGTATATTGCAGATCGCCGACTAGAGCGCATCGATTTGCCAAAAGTATTTGGTACTATCAATCCATTCCCTTGGATGTCTCAATCAGTTGATTTGAATAAGGAAAAGAACTTCTTTGAAACCCGAGTGACTGAATATCAGTCAGCTGGCTCTCTTGAGTGGGAATAGTCTCCCCGTTCGCCTCGATGGAGGTTCCGACCTGTCCGACGAAGCATTAGCGAAGTCGGAAGGAACCGAGTAGAGAGGTTTTTTCAGATCATATAAAAGTAGAGGCGGCCTTCAGGCCGCCTCAAATATTATAATTCAATAGTGTAGTGGTAAGCTCCCATCCAAGCTGTGTCACTATCCCTGAAGCCTATTTGTGGATGAGTGAATTTTGCAAGGGTACTCGCTATTATATTGCTTTGTATGTAACCTCCAAGACTGCCAATTACTGCTCCCGCAAGAGCGCCAATGGTGGTTGGAATTGCTTGTATGAGCAATGGTGCTTTATCATACGCATAGTTTGATGCAAAAGCAGCTCCGAGCAAGCCAGCGGCAATATCAAATGCCATCCACTTGCCAGATGAGTTATAATGGCCTTTGGCTAATTCTCGAAGGGATCCAAGTGCTCCTCCTACGAGCGCAGAAGATGTTAAAGAAATCCCCTTCATAGCTGTTGGAGCTTTTTGTGATACATAATATGAGGCAAGAAGTGAGCTTGCGCATCCAATTGCTGCTCCGCCAATGGCAAAATATTTCTCAAATGTATTTCTATTGAAGTGTCTTTCAGGTAACGTGGTGATTGCCTTATAAAACTTTTTTCTAATTTCTGCTTTTTGCATGACAGAAAGTTTGTTGCCTTGAAGTTCGATATTGCAATACGAAGGATTTTGGGCACGTGCTTTTCTCAATACAGAAAAAAAACTTTCATCAACGTTGCTGATCGGGTTGTGCCGGAGTATCATATTGGGTAGACGGTCTTTATGTTTACATTGCTCTCCGGTAAGGAGCTTTATGTTATTGTTAGATAGATCGAGAGTGTCTAAACGTTTAACAATATCGCATGAGAATGTTTCAAGGGCATGGCCACTCAGATCAATATTACAGCTTTTTGTATTGCTTGGTGCAAGAAAATTGATAAGTTCCGAAATCCCATCAAGTGTATGAAACTGATAACCAGCATAACACCAGCAACCTTTATCATCTAAATACCAGCCGCCTGGAATTCTTTCATCTTGATGAATTACGCGCTTCTTGTGTACAACCTGTTTTACATTGGTATACGATAATTTGAATTTTTGATCCGCATACACTCCAGAAGGTGTTAAATCTTCTTTAAACAGTATTTGAGGCACTGTTTTTAAATATGCCAAAAATGTTCGAGGACTTGCTAAATGTGGCTTAGCAAGTTCGCGTAATAGTTTTTTGTGATCTTTTTGCGCTTTTGTATCATTTTCTTGATCTTGCATCTGGAGCCATAACTCATTGGCCAGAATAAAAAGAATATTATCCGGTGCCATGCAATACTTTCCAAGTTCAAATAATTCTACTATTTTGGGCAATTTTTCTCGCTGGACAATTGGGGTAACTATAAGTTGGGCCAGCGCAAAAATATAGTCTTTTTTCAGAATTCTTTTTTGAGCCGAATTAATATTTGAAAAATCTAAAACTTCCGGATGATCTTCATATGCTTCCAAAAAATTACAGGTAAGAAATGCTTGTGCCAACTGCGGTTCTAGGTCAAACTTTATGCCTTCGCTATCAATGATAGTTAAAGCTGATTGGTTTTTGTTTGATGATAGGAACGTAGCAACCGTTTTAAGCTCTTTTTTACACAGAGGGCAAAGTGCTTTGAGAACATCTACTGGCGCAAAACCACGCTCTGCAATAAAAGCAACTTTTTGTTCGCGGGTTTGGTAAGCTGCGGCGGTAGCTTGTGCTCTCTCATAAATCTCATTTGCATCATTAGCACAAATAAAATTGCCGCAACAGGTTGTTAGCCGCAGTTGATCTGCTGCAAAAGATTGTGCTTTTTCAATACAAATAGGGCATAGGTCATCTTCATGTATGCCAGAAATTAGTTTTGAGTTAATACTTGGTTTGCTTGGTTCGGTGGGCAGTAATTGTTGTGCCGGTTCCATGGCGTATACAGGAGCCATAGAAAGAGTTAAAAGACCGATTAAAAAATGTTTAAAATAGTTCATAATTTCCTCCATTTAAATACTTTGAACTTTAAATTAATATTAACAGATTGTATTTATTTTGCAAGAAGAGCAAAGGCATTGACAAATTTAAAGTCAAAGTTTAAATTTGTCAGAAAAAGGGTTTTTTATGATTAAACGTGAACTATCCACTAAATTACGTGAATTGGCAAAACAATTCCCTGCAATAGCCATTTTGGGTCCGCGCCAATCGGGAAAGACTACCCTGGCCCAGAATGTTTTTCCTGATTATCATTATTTTTCGTTTGAAGATTTTGATACCCGTGCATTAGTGGCCCAAGATCCTCGAGCTTTTTTGGATCGCTATAAAGATGGGCAAGGGGTGATTTTTGATGAAATTCAGAACCTGCCCGAACTATTTTCATATATTCAGGGGTATATCGATAAATACAAAAAAAAGGGGCATTATATTGTTACCGGATCCCAGAATTTTGCCCTTAATGAAAAAATTACTCAAACATTAGCAGGGCGTATTGCAATGCTAACCCTGCTTCCACTTTCCCTTTCCGAGTTAAAAACAGCGCATATAATGCCAGAAGAGCTGGATCAAGCTCTTTTTAATGGGATGTATCCTTCGATTTATGCTGATAAAATTAATCCAATTGATTGGTATCGCAGTTATATTGCAACCTATGTTGAGCGTGATGTGCGCCAAATAAAAAACGTTACTGATTTAAATACATTCCAGAATTTTATGCGCTTATGCGCTGGACGCATCGGGCAGATTCTGAATATGACCGCATTAAGTAATGATGTGGGTGTAAGTGTTCCTACTATACAAAAATGGCTTTCAGTATTAGAAGCAAGCTATATCATTTTTTTATTGCCTCCCTATTATAAGAATTTGGGTAAACGAGCTATAAAATCGCCCAAACTTTATTTTTATGATACCGGGTTAGCGTGCAGCCTTATGCAAATTACCAACGTTGATCAATTGTTTACGCATTATCTGCGTGGCAACCTTTTTGAATCATATATCATGGCCGATTTGATTAAGCAAAAACAAAATCAGGGCTTGCATTCAAATGTCTATTTTTGGAGAGATCAAAGTGATTATGAAGTTGATGGAATTCTTGAAGACTCGCATACTTTAAAAGCGGTTGAATGCAGGGTAAGCCAAACATTTAATCCGCATTTTTTTGAATATTTATCAAAATGGAATGAGATCGCCAAAAGTAACCCAGCTACCAATGTTGTGGTGTATGGCGGTAAAACCAACCAAGATACAAAATATGGAAGATTGATTAGCTGGCAATCGTGCGGTGATTTAAATAAATAAGGCAGGTCTAAAAAACCTGCCTTATATTATTGATTGCTCTATAAATTAAGCACTTCTTTTTGTTGATTGCATGAGCTCTGTCAAAGGAGAAAAAAGCTCATTAATAGCATCTTTATATAATAAAGCAGCTCCGGTGGCAATCAGTGATGCGCCAAGCGGATACCAAGGATTCTTGAGGCAAAATTTAGCAAGTGCTCTAAATTGGCCATTGTCATATGCCCATTTAGCGCATTGGCCTACGACCATGGTAGTAACGCCAGTTCCAACTAAGGCAGTGGCGAGTTTTACGTTATCAGGTTTTGCCTGTAGAGAAGCAGAACCTGCGGCAAGTGATGCACAAAGTGCGATAATAAGTGTCGTCTTTTTCATATAAATGTCCTCCATAAAATTAATAGACAGAATAGAAACACTATAATTAGTGTAGCATTATAAGCATTTTGTGCAAATATTATATTCAAAAAGATTTCTAATTGAAATAATTATTAAAATTGGGGCCTTGATAGAGGTGTTTTTGAGCGCACTATGCGGCTTGTGTTGATTTTCATGTTTGTAATTATTTACTCTTGTGTTGATTAGGGATATCTAATTTTGAGGGGGAATAAAAATGAAATTGGTACGCCTGTTGTTTTTAATATTCATATGCATAAATAGTGCAGCCATGGAGCGCGAAACAAATAATTCGAAGGCACTTGTGCCGGTACAAACTGCTTCAGCGCTGAGCAGCAGCAGCAGTGGAGGCACTGAAACCGCAGTTCGAGAGAAATACCCTGAAGTAATACATACTATAACAACCTTAAAAGCATCTGGCAGTAGTTCGAATGTTATAGAGTTGGCAAAAAAGAAACAGGAAGAGCAAAAAGGGGTGATCATGCTCACACCCATCTCTGAAAAAGGAATGATTACTGATGCAAGAGGCAAGAGGCTTTCAGTGGGATTAACGCTTCCAGAAGGAATAAATATAAAAGTAGAATTCGATGAAAGTGATCCGAAGCAAGTTGCTAAATTACATAAACAGATGGCGCGTGATCTATTGCAGATTGTTTTTCAGGATGAAAAACCTCATAAGCGCTATAAGCATGTCAGACCACAATTAGAGAAAGTGTTACAAGAACAGCATGAGTCTCCTCGTAATGCTAAAATTCACGAAGAATTACAGACTTTAAAAAAAGTTTCAGCAGTGCAAATTTCAAGCCGAACAACTGCTAAGATCGAAAAAGAAACACGCTCAGCATCATCCGAGACAGTTCTTCCGGTACAAGTTGCAAGTGCGCCGTCTCCAACAGCGCGACAGCTCTATTTGCAAAATAGTCCCCATAAGGCTGACGGCACTACAACCGAAACAGCATATGCGGAGCTTAAGGATTTGCTGATGAAGGAGCTTGCTGACGCAGGAGTTTCACAAAAAAATCAAAAAAATATTTATCAGATGCTTACTATTGCTGGCCCAGTAGTAACTGCTACACTCACGTGGTTGATAACTCACTACACATCGCACAGCTAAGTATTAGCCACAGAAAATTGGATGAGAGCCTCTTGAAGTATTTTCTTGAGGCTCTTTTTATCTTGATACCCATACAAAGTTCTTAATGGCGTGCCATCAACAAAAATAATGATGGTTGGTAATGCTGAAATATGATATTTAGCTGAAAGTGTTCTTTGAATTTCAGTATCAACCTCTATAAATAAAACTTCATCCAGATCTCTATCTTGCGCAAGAGCTTCAATTACTTTATGCATCTGTTTGCAAGGACCACACCAGTCAGCAAAAAAATCAACTAAAATAATATCATATCTTTGTAACATAGTTTCAAAGTGTTCTTCAGTTCCGGGTCTAAATATTTTACCTTTGATAGGGTGTAATTCGGATTCGCAAAAAATAGGTTGTGAAAATAGAATAAAGCTCACCAGTGTGAGTGTGCGAAGTTTCATAAAAATAGCTCCTAGATTTTTCTAATTTCTTATCAAAATACTGTTTCACGATGCTGATTGTCAAATCTGTTGCTTATTTCTTGCGTGTCGTGTGCGATTTTTACTATCTTTCAAATACCAGGGGCAACGCTTTCTCTCCGTTATTAAAAAGAGTTTATAATGATGCCATTAAAAGAAGTCATGTATGTTTCATCAGTTCCAGAACATGTTAAAGCAATTTTAGTGAGTGATATTGGTGGCACCAATAGCAATTTTGGGATTTTTCAACTGCTTGATGGTAGCTATCAATTGTTGCTTTCATTGCACGCCAAAAGCAAAGAAGTAACTAATTTTGCAGATCTGATTGCTGATATTAGTGAGTATGTAAAAGATAAATATAAAATCACGATCAAACGCGCATGCTTGGCAGCTGCAGGTCCCATTTCGCATGATCGAACATTTGTTAAGCCAACCAATTTAACCATATCATTGGATACTAAAGAAATATGCCAAAAAGCACAATTGGACTGCGCGTTTTTGGTGAATGATTTTGAAGTGATCGGATATGGCATAGATCGAATTGATCCAAAAGATTTGGTTATGGTAAATTCAGGCCAAATACGAGAAAAAGAGCATAAAGCAATTATTGGTGCCGGAACTGGCCTTGGAAAATGCATTATGTTTTATAACAGTGCTTTAAGCCGGTATGTACCCATTACTTCTGAAGGTGGCCATGCAGATTTTGCCGCAATTCATCAAAGAGAATTAGATCTCACTCACTATATTAAAAAATATGAAAATCGAACGTGTAATATTTCATGGGAAGATCTACTCTCAGGCAATGGGATTCAGAGGATTTATCATTTTCTAAGACATTCTAATGAACAACAAAAAGTTAATAAGCAAGCGAGCATTCATGGGCCACGGCCTGATGAAATCTTTAAAAGCCGTTTTTTGGACCATTATTGTTGGGAGACCTTTGAATGGTACACCATTTTTTATGCACGCTGTGCCAAAAATTTTGCACTTGATGCGCTTGCTCTAGGTGGCATTTACATTGCCGGTGGGATCGCCGCAAAAAATCTAGAACTATTCAAACTTCCGGCATTTAAACAAGAATTTTTTAATTGTGGCAAACAAGCAGAACTCATCAAACAAATTCCGATTTATGTAATCACCGATTATAACGTGAGCCTTTATGGCGCTGCTGAATATATGATGCTTGAAGGTTTGTGTGACTGAACCGAGCCTTTTTAGGAAATAATGCTCCATTTCTTGCGCTAGAGCTGAGCCTATCAAATTACCAAAATCATGACCTATGGAAAGTCCGAAAACTATGCTGCTAAAAATAATATTGATTGTCAGTAAATGTGTATTGGTTGCATCCAAAATAAAGTTCGCAAGTAAAAAAATGCACTGAAAAATGCAGCAGAGCAAGTGTAACGGTACAATTTTTCAATGTGGTTGTATTTATGCTGGGTTTATTTTTAAATTCTATTGATATTGCCATGCTTTGTTGTACAGTGCACATATAACGCTGCTAATCAAAACTTTAATTTGTAAAAATTTTATGATTAATCTTTTAATGATTGATTTGCAAAATAAAAGCAATAAAATACGCCTAGAAAATTGTAAATATTAGAGATTGCGGCTTCTTGCCGTGCTTGAGAGCATTCATTTTGATACGCTGGCCATGGTTGAATTTGCTTTTTTATCTTATTTAAAATTGTTTCTAATCTGTTGACTCTACCAATTAATTCCTGCGATTCAATTGGTAAATTTGTATTGAATGTGTCGTTATCAAATTGTTTAAAAAAACGATCAAATTTATAAGAAGATAGTTGGGTTAGATGTTGTTGTATCTCTTCTCTAAATAACGCCCAGGGTTGGTAAGGCATTGAATCTTTGAAGCTAATGGAAAATATGCTCCGCTTATTTAAAATGTGTTCATAATACTCAAGCAATTCATATCTAAACGAATTAAGCTGGTCTTCATTAGGATTTTCTAATAAGAACTGCCAACCTATCATTCTCTCCTCTAGAAAATCTAAATATTCTTTCTGCGTTTTACATGTATCCGTCTCGTATAAATACGGACAGCTGCCAAATAACGCAATTGCATGATAAAAGCCTAGCGTTAACAAAGTATAGCCACAAAAAGTTTCAAATCGAGATCTGGCATTTAGTGGGTTTGATAAAAATACAAGCAAAAGACTAAACAGGATCAAATTTTTACTATTTTTTTTTGACATAACAGACAGAGAAATTTTATTTTTGTTCATAATCAGTATGTCCCTTTGCATCATTTTTTATTTGATTAGCCGCTATTTCTTTTGCAAATTCTTGAAACGATGGAACTCGTCCTCCTATGTATATTTTCCCTGCAACGATTCCTAAATATAGAACCCTCGTTCCCCATTTCTTAAATGCTTCTTCCCATGAGCCGTAGTCTTTTTGAACTTTTTGATGGGCCGCAACGCCTGCGGCAATAGCTGCGCCCCCGCCAACTACAGTAGCAGTTGTATAACTAGCGATTGTTGATGCATTCGCAGCTCTTTCTTGAGCTTTTAATGTCTTAGTCATTTGATCTTCTTTTGCGGTGGTTAGTTTTTTGGTGGCTTCATATTCTTTTACTGATTCAGCTAAATCTTTTTGTGTAATTTTATCTTTTCGTTCTGATGCGATATCTGATGCTGAAATTACAATATCCTGAATGATCCGTACATCGTTAATTTCGATTAAATTTGCGATTGTTTTCTCGCATTTTTGATCACAACTATTAGGTACCTTGTTTTTACTTAAACAATGATGCAAAACTCGTTGTCTAAAGATATTTTCATTAGAAGGTTTAATTTCATAAATTCTTTTTCCAAATCTACTTTCTATTTGAGGAGCCATTTCTGATGTATCATTTGTTATTCCGATGATGATAAGGTTTTTATTTTTTTTGCAATCATCCATTAGCAGCCAAAAAGTTTCTGCTGTGCCGGGGTCAGGTTCATTAATTTTTTTATAGCCATCGGTATAACGGTGAAATTCATCAATGGCTACCAAAGTTGGTTTTTCGACATTCATAAAAATATCAAAAAATTCTCTTAATTTCTCTGATCCAGAATTTTTAAATTTGTCTGCAGTATAGGGAGCTTTGAGCAAAATAAAATCAATATTTGCGTCTTCAGCAATTGCTTGTACAAGTGTGGTTTTTCCGCTACCAGGAATTCCTGTAAAAATAGCCGAAGAAGGCATTGAGTAATTACCTAGATTTTGCGCGTAATTTTTAATATTTTCGGCTAATCTCTTAACGGGACTCGGGGCAAGATCAAGCACTAATGCTCTTAATTCCGGATCTAGATTTTCATGTTTATATTTAATGCTTGAGGTTGTTTGTTTTTCATCGGGATTAACTTTTTTGGAAATTTCAATTTGCTTGCCATTTTCAGAAATGCTGTTTTTAAGGAGCGCGCTTGCAGCTTCTTGTTCATTATATCTTTTCCAGAGCCGGTCTATTTCTGGGTTCGGATCATTTTGAGGATTTTGTTGTTCGGCATTTGTTTTGATAGAAAAACTAATGGTGCATAAAAAAAATAAACGAATTAATTTCATAGCTCACCCTTGCTGCTTGTTGTAATATTTGGAATGACATCCTACAAGGCTGAGGAAAAAAATCAAGCGATGGTTTAACTTCTTATTCAATGTGGGTAATTATAGGTTCGCTGTCATTAGCAATATCAATTATGCAATTTATGGTGAAAATACAAAAATGTTTTAAATTGTAAACTTCATACATTTCTCCCGATTGTTTTTTTAACCATTCTAAATAATCTGAGTTTTCAATTTTAAAAAATGCCCATTCAGAATAAAATTTGGTACCATAATTTTTTTCTAGAAAATCAAGCGTGTCATAGATAAAGCTATCATCTGTGCTGCGATAAGCAAAAACCGAATTGGGAAATGAGACTAAAATTTTTTTCCCGAATTTATCGAATAGATATAATTTGAAGCCGTCTGGTGTATCAAGAAGCGACTCCGAATAATAATTGTTTGATAAAGAAGCGCTTGGCTCCCATCGAATCCATTTTTCTTGCATATTGTTTCCTATTAAAAGCCATAACGAATTTTTATTTTTCTTTTATTGATACGGTTTAAGATTTCTAACGTTGATCTACCATCTTCACTAGTATTGCGCACATTAACTGTTCGATTATTAAGTAAATCACCAATTTTCCCTTTTCCGGCCGCCATTTCTCTGACATTAGAAGGTTTTAAGATTTCAAAATCTTTGAGAGCATCATCATAACTGCCTTTTTTTTCGAATATTTTTGATTTTCCCTTAGTTTTTTTTCCTCGCTTAGAATTACTAAGAATTTCTTTTAGTTTACTATCGCTGTGACTCTTTTCGTTTTCAGTGTCCTCATCGTTTTCTTCGTCATCATTAGGCGGATCAGATTTCTGCGATGGCCCCTGAGGGACAATTTTGGGCAATTGCTTAGGTTGGTCGCCTGATGTTGCCCACCAGAGGGAGCTTGCAGCTGCTGTCACTGTTGCACCTGCTGCCAAAGCGCGATACATGTGTTTTTTTAATGGCATTTGTTCATCGATGTAGCCTTGCAAATAAGTTTCAGCAAGTGCCTTTGCTTGGGCTAGATTACCGTGTTCTGCCAAGTTTTGGATCTCATGAATATATTCCCAGGCTTCAACAACAGTAAGGGGGGATGCAGTTGGCTGCTGAGTGGTTGCTGGTGCAAGATCATTGCGCGCTGCCTTTCCAGCAGCTTTGAGAATAACCGCATTGAAATCGTCGGTTGAAGATACTGGAACTGGAATTGTTTTTATGGTCAATACGCCGGTTGGAGATCCTGTTTGGGTGTGTGCTTGGGTTATTGCCAATATGATGTTCTTATAATCCGATGCAAATTCATTATTGCCGCACGCATATGGTAGAGCTTGTAAAGCGAGTTTTAAAGAGCGCTGGCCCTGTTCTGTTTGTGCATCAATTAAAAGCAGTTTATTTGCAGCAGCACGCAAGTCAGCATTTTGCTGTAAGTTAATGGAATCGGGCAAACTGATGCCATAGCCTTGCGCTTGCTTTTGCAAATCAAAAAGTTTTAAAATCCCACTCTCAAAAAAAAGATTACACGTTTGCCGAATTTCGGGGTTTTGACTATCGCTGCTTAATTGCTGCAGATGGTCTATGACGGCAATAGGGTCACTAATTTTCCCGACTATTCCATAGGCAATATGTTGCATGAACGGAGAAGCAGGCTTATTGCCATTAATTTTATAGATTAGTTCTTGATAGATGCTATCGCGAATGGCAAGGTGTGCTTGTATTAAAGCAATATTAGGATCACCGTCTTGCATTTGCGATAGCGTCGGTTTATATAACCAATAAACGGGATCGTTTTGATAAATAAGTGGAATTTTGCAATTTCCATATAATGACTGGATGTCTTGCCTATATTGATTTAGAAGTTGATGATGCAATAAAACACCATTGCTGGTTTTGTATGTTGCATTCAGATGCTCAAGTGGCAATCGTGCAAATTTAAATTCTTTTTCTTCCAGAAGCTCAAGAGCGGTAAATACTTGATTGTTATATGGGTTTTTTAAAATAAGTTCCCTTAAATCCTGGTAGCTTATTGAATCATCAAAATGGCTGCTGACCCATGTAAAAAATCGCATTAACAAACTATCATGACCCTGATTCATAACATAAAGATCTTCGATGCACCGTTCGGCTTTGGAAGTATTCTCAAAATCAAAATGTATTGATAGTCGGGCTAGCATAGAATTATACGCTTTACTTGCATGTTGTATATTTTCTAGATCTTGCCCATTTTCTATACCACGCCAATTGCCATTTGTATCAAAGCATAGAGAAGCTAGTTTTTCTTGTAATGCATCAGAAAATCCTTGTAAGAATCCTGGAAGAGGGAGTCCTTGTGTAGCGATTTTTGTTTGCGCTTTAAGAATTTCCGGTGATGCACCTATCTGACACGCATCGTTAAGAATTTTTTTATATAGCTGTACATAAGAACTAAGCTGCGATCGCAGGCTTGAATCTTGCAAGTGCGGGTATAGGGATTGCATGGCAGATTGCAGTTCGTTGACCGCTTGGTTATGAGATTGAGCATGCGCTAGTGACCCTTGATGCAAGAAATTTTGCATTGATTTCTTTGCAAGTGTCTTTGAAGCATCATGGCTTATTTCTCCGACACTTACTTGCGGTGTTTGATATGGAATATTAGTGCTTTGTTGAGCATTTGATGGAACAGACGGGTCACTATTAGACTGTTTATGCTCTCCGTGAGGTTGAAAGATAGTTTGAGCATCTAGTTTTTGATTTGTTAATTCAACAGGTGCTGCGGTGAAAGCGGTAAGAGTATTTTTAGCTACAGGGGAATCTGCCATTTGGCAAGAGTAAGAAGCTGTTGGATATTGTATTGTCTGATCAAAAACTTTAATGCCGGGGACCAATAGATAGGGATTAATATCTGATTGTTTTTGCTCAATAATTTTTTTGATGACACTTGAGCCCTGCGCTCCAGGTGCATATTCTATGTGGGTCAGTAAAAGCCCTATTTTACTGAAATCATGATGCATGCCCGCAGCATCAAGCTGCTTTAAAAAATCGGGTCTCATTACGATCCCGGTTTTTGCAGATACTTCTTTTAAAAATGATTGTATCGAAGGATTGATGAGTACTTGTACGCACGAAGGTTCAGCTTTTGATGGAAAATGAGGTTTGACATGAGCATAATGTGAAGCTACTAAAGCCATACTCAATAAAGACTGGACGGCTACCTCAAAAGCTTGCTGTATAATCGGAATAATTATTGATAGTGGTGTGGTAAAAATTGATAAGGATGAGAATGCAAGCAGTAGAATTGTAAGAAATCTACTATATTTGGATCGTTTCATACCGTTCCCTCATGGTGCAGATAAAATTTTTCTTGTAAATTCTTATAAATATAGCTGTATTTTATTGCTTGCCAACATGAAGGTTAAAAAGCAAAGAATTTTTTTAATATTTTTTTGTCACAATGGGGCTTGTGAATATATGGTGCTTGCAGGTTTGTGTGGATAACTGCTTGGCTATTCTTTAAAATCTTATGTGAGAAATATAAGCAATATTGCTATTTAATTGATCACACTGCGGGGAAACCATGACAAAAAAAAGACAATATCGAGAATTTGTAGATACTATCCAAGAAGAATTAAGAAATCCTGAATTTGCAATTGCATATCTTAGTGATGCTTTATCATCTGGCGACAGAAAGGCTTTTTTAATAGCCCTAAAAGATGTTATAGAAGCTCGAGGCGATATTACTATTACTGGCTTTGCAAAAGCACCTTTTATCGCTGAATGAACGTTTTCTTATTTTTTAACGCGTCATCCACCGTCTTTCTTGAAGGTTGGCATTGCGCCAAAAGAGTGTCGCCTTGCGCAGCAAAGGTTTGATTATGCGGCAAGTTATATTTTTTATAGAACGCGTGCACCACATTGAAATAAAGCGGGGCATCATCATTTTCTAATAAATGGGCGTGTGCACCTTTATCAAGCAACAAGAAATAGATGTGTTGATGTCCGCAATCGCGCAATTTAAAATAGATTGATGCGCTGTTGGCAGCGGGAATTAGCGTGTCTTCAAGCGATGCAATAATTATGAGTGGCAATTCTTTATAAATGTTATGCGCAACTTTAATTGGGAATACCCCGTTAGCATCAAATTTACCAAAAAAGAGATTTGGCGATGTGTGCCGAATAATCATCGGAATCCAACTAACTCCTGCAATTTTGCAGAGTGTATCCAGCGTTTCAACAATAGAATCAAAAGGAGATTCTACTACTGCCGCAACAATAGAGCTTGATGATCGGGTTCCTAAAAAGTTAAGAATCGTGGATGCACCGCGAGACATGCCAACCAAGACAATCTGCTTCTCTTTTATTTTTTCATATTCATTAGCAAGAGTTTGAATCTCATTTTCCTGGGCCAAACTGGTTTGAGTGCCATCAAAACCACGCATTGCATCGGGAAAATTGAACGTAAATAGCGGATCCTTTATGATCCAAAAAAGATCATCAGCAGTATTTTGCAATTTCCAGGTATGCTTATACCCGGTTTTAGTTTGCGCGTGCAATTGATTGTTTTGAACCTGAGTAATCACATCAGGTACCTGCGCATAATACCGCGCCATTTTTTCATTTGCAAAAAGCCCATGAGCAAAAAGATATACAATATCATCAGGATGCGCCGGTGCATACATAGCCGGTGTGTACAGAGCTAAAGATATCATTAAAATTTTAATTATTTTTTGCATGACTCTTCTCCTTCTTCTACGGTTATATTATACGGTATCGCTTGTTCTGATGAAGCGTCAATCAATCGAAGATTGAAGGATGAATTGTAGCATCGGTGCGGCACAAATATGAGTGTGGTAAGTGATGTTCCGGGCTCAATTACCATAGGCTTGTGCAAAGATTTGCTCATCACATCTTGATGGATACAGGTATTAGTTATAATCGCCGAGTTGCCTTGATGATAGCAAACGTATGGTGTTCCCGCTGCTAAAATTCCAGAAATACTCAACCCTGCATAACCACTTTTAATAAGCACCGGCAATGAGCCAATAACTCCAACAAGAGTAATATAGGCAGCGGCCAGAAAAGTGGCTCCCGCGCCTATGGTGCCAATAATTAAGGGGATAATTATTCTGCGAGAGGTGTGCGAGTAAAGCCGTTGCGCAACCAGCTCTGGATTGAATATTTTTAAACCGCTGCGGACAGGATCCAAAATAAGAATTTTTTGGCCTTTGTTTTCAATGTACAAATATAATGGATAGAGCGGTTTACGCTTATTTAGTAATCGGCTTCCTCTGCCATCAAAAAGCATATGGGTTTCTTTTTTAGTAAGAAGCTTGCATTGAACGGTGACTTCATTTTGAGTTTGCAAAGAGGCGTTGTTTAAACGAATTTCTTGAAGAGATTTGGGGTTATATGCAGGGCGTTTGCAGCCGGGCATGAGTAAAACTATGCCTACTATTGGCAGCAAAAGAGTGCGTTTTAAAAATGTATGAAACATAACCCCTCCTGCGATGAAAAGAGTGTAAATCACAGGTTTATTTGAACAATTGATCTATCTTATAGAATAGTATAATTGAGATGATTGTCAATTGTAATTTTAAATTGATTAGCCAGATAGAAAATATAAAAAATCCGCAAAACAGCAAGGGTCGCCGCCCTGATTGATAATTTCAGATTGAAAAATATTAAAAATGATTCGATTTGCTCTTTGTCTTTTTCTTATGCAATTGCAAGGCATTAGGTTCCATGCTATTTTCTTCACAAAATTAATTTTCTATGAATAGAAGGGAATTGTGTATGAATAAAGCGATGTTATTACTGTTAGCCAGCTTGCCTTTGCCGGTGCAGGCAATGTACCAAAAGGTTGGCAATACTTGTGCGAAGGTGGTGCTTGTTCCCATAAAAGCATACGAGGTTATTGAGCTTATTGATAATGATAAAACTGCTGATTTGGAGCAGCTTTTAAATGCTGGTTTTAATCCTGATATCAAAAATCACTATGGTGACACGCCATTGCACCATGCAGCTGAAGAAGGTAAAGCCATGCAAGTCCAACTGCTTCTAAAATCCTCAAAAATTAATGTAAATGCACGAAATAATTGTGGCGAAACCCCTCTTTACCGCGCTGCTCTGCATAATAAATTAGAATGTGTAAAACTGTTACTGGCTCATGAAAAGATTATTGCTGCCAGTAAAGATGGTTTTAACGCGATTCCTCTTGATCCTGCACTCAGTGATGAGATGAAAGCGCTATTGCAGGCCGCTGCACATAAAAAATGAGATAATCCCTTTTTTTATCTTTTTAGGTATGGTTATATCAGACCATACGTAAAGGATACAAAATGGATAGCATACAGTATTTATTTGATCATGCGTTAATGCCGGCTGATCAGCTCTCAAAAAGCATGCAATCGCTCGAGCCGGTGATAAAAAGTGTGCCTTTATTGGCAATTTCTACCGTTGTTACGGATCGGCAAATCATTACTCGCGTAAAAGAGCTGGTTGCGCGCAAGCGCATGCATAATCCTGCCATGATGATTGTGGTGGGAATTGGCGGATCAAATTTAGGTGCCCAAGCAGTATATGAAGTGTTGCATGGCAAAGAGGGCAATCTTCATTTTCCGCTCTATTTTGCTGATACGGTTGATAGTGATCATATTCATGCATTGTTACTACGAGCTGAACATGCATTAAGAAATAAAAGAACCATTCTTGTCTGCGTCATCAGCAAATCGGGCACTACCGCTGAGACGATTGCTAACTTTGAATGTTTTTTGGAACTGCTCAAAAAATATCAACCAAATAATTATCATGAAAGTGTGATCGCAATTACTGATGAAGGCTCAGCATTATGGAATCTTGCAGGCCAACAGAAATTTGATCGATTATCAATTCCAAAAGAAATTGGTGGAAGATATTCAGTATTTACTGCCGTTGGGCTTGTTTGTTTGTGCTTCGCACAAGTTGATATTGATGAATTGATTAGTGGTGCTCAGCGTGCTGATATTTCTGCCGCTGCAACGAGTGCAAGCATCATCGCATATCACTATGCCAATGGTAAAAATATTCATGATTTATTTGTCTTTGATCTCGCGCTGGAATCTGTGGGCAAATGGTATCGCCAATTGATGGGCGAGAGTCTTGGCAAGGATGGCAGGGGCATTACGCCAACGGTTTCAGTAGGCAGCACTGATCTGCATTCAGTTGGCCAGCTTTATTTGGGTGGTCCGCGCGATAGCATAACAACATTTATGCATGTTGCGCATACGCAGCATGAAGTAAGAATTCCTTCGATGGCCGAATATGAAAAATTAGTGCCCCATTTGCAGGGCAAATCGTTGGCAACGATTATGAAAGCAATTTTTGATGGTACTCAAAAAGCATACGCGGACAATAAACTTCCGTTTATAACTATCGAGTTGCCAAAAAAAAGTGCATTCTATATAGGTCAGTTTTTGCAGACAAAGATGATTGAGATCATCATGCTCGGGCATTTGCTTGATGTGAATCCGTTTACTCAACCGCAGGTAGAATTATATAAAACTCAGACAAGAAAGATTTTGGCAAATGAATGATTGTGCAATAGTTTTGCTGGGAGCAACCGGCGATTTATCTACGCGTAAAATTTTTCCTGCACTCTATGCTCTTTTTGAAAAGAATAAATTGGGCAATTCAATTATTATTGGAGCGGCACTTTCAACAATAACTGCTGAGCCGTTATTAGAAAATATAAAAAATTTTATAAAACCGCTGGATGAAATCAAATGGCAGGAATTTGCCAAACGAATTTCATACCAATCAATTGATTTTTCTCAAGAACACGAATTTAATACCCTTGCTGATTTTGTTGCAAAACAGGAAAAGAAAGCAAAACTTGCCGGTTGCCGGCTAGTGTATTGTGCTACCGCTCCCTATTTTTATTGCACGATAACGCAGGGGCTGGCAAAATCGGGGTTGGTGAAAAAAAGCGAGGCGAACGGAATTTGGCACCGCATCATTTATGAAAAACCATTTGGCCATGATCTTGCATCTGCGCATGAAATTAACGCATGCATCGCTCATTATTTTGATGAAAAACAAATTTTTAGAATAGACCATTATCTCACCAAAGAGCTTGTTGGCAATATTGCACTCGTGCGCTTTACCAATATTGTTTTTGAGCCACTCTGGAATAATCGCTATATCAGCAACGTGCAAATTGTATTCGATGAAGAGATAGGCTTAGATGGCCGTGGTGGTTTTTATGATAAATATGGTGCGCTTGCAGATGTGATGCAAAATCATATGCTGCAACTGGTAGCGCTCATTGGGATGGAATCACCCGAAAAGTTGACCGGCGAATATATTCGTACTGAACGCGCAAAGGTTTTGCAAAAAGTAAAAGTGGTTGATGCGCTGCTGGGGCAATACCAAGGATATGCGCAGGAAAAAGGGGTTAACCCAAACTCGCAAACCGAGACATTTGCGCAAGTGATGCTTCGCATTGATAATCCGCGCTGGGCTGGCGTGCCATTCTACTTAAAAACAGGAAAATGTTTAGATAAAAAAGAGACTGCTATTTATATTAATTTTAAACATGTTGACTGTTTGCTCACCAAAGCATGTCCGAGTGAGCCAAATACACTTTCAATTGAAATTAGCCCCAATCCATTATTCGCATTACGATTGAATGTAAAAAAGCCAGGAAAATCTGATGAAGTAAATCCGGTGCAAATGGCATTTGCGCATACTGCCTTTGGGCAGCAGATTCCAGAAGCCTATGAAACATTATTTGAAGAAATTTTAAAAGGTGAGCAATCGGTTTCAGTGCGTTTTGATGAGATTGAGTATGCATGGAAAATTATAGACGCTGTTCGTGCGCTTAAGCCATCATTGTATACCTATCAAAAAGGATCTGTGGGGCCTGCTGAATCAAAAACTCAGTTTGACGGCAAACATGGGGTGCGCTGGATCAATTCATCCAAATACGGAGGAGCAAAAAAATGAAATTTGGCGTAATAGGTCTGGGACGCATGGGGGCAGCAATTGCCCATCGCGCACAAAAAGCGGGCCATTGTGTGTTAGGGTATGATCCTAATGTTGCTATTCAAAAAGAATTGCAAGAATCTGGAATTCAAATTTATCAATCGCTCGATGCGATGGTAGCTGAGGCTGACGTGATTTGGCTCATGGTTCCAGCTGGCAAAGTGGTGGATCAAACACTTGCACACATTATACATGCGGCAAAAAAAGATACCATTATCGTTGATGGCGGCAACAGCAATTTTACTGATTCAGTGCGTCGGGCAAAAGAACTCGCATTGCAAGGATTACATTTTCTTGATTGTGGAACTTCTGGCGGCATTCACGGGCAAGTACATGGTTTTTGTTTAATGGTAGGCGGTAACTATCAAACTTATGAAAAAATAATTCCATTATTGCGAGTAATTGCAACACGTGAAGGCTATGCTCATGTGGGCCCATCTGGCGCAGGCCATTATGTGAAGATGATTCACAATGGTATTGAATATGGAATGCTGCAAGCATATGCAGAAGGGTTTCATCTTTTGCGCGAAGGCGATTATAAAGATCTGGATTTGCAGCAGATTTCAAAATTATGGTTGCATGGAGCAATAATACGATCATTTTTGCTTGAACTTGCGCATGATGTATTTAAAGAAGATCAGAATCTTGCCAGTATTGATGGCAAAATTCAAGAAGGGGGCACGGGTGCATGGACGGTCGAAAATGCACATAAAAATAAAATACCGGTTCCAATAATTGAAAAATCTTTAGAAGTGCGCGCTGAATCGCGCAAAACCTGTGGCAATTTTGCTACGAAATTAATTCAGATGCTGCGCAATGCATTTGGCGGACACAGAATAGAAATTAAAAGTGAAAATGAATTGTAAAAAAAAATATCTTTTAGTTATTTTAGCGGCGACAACATTGCCCATGCATGGCATGGAATGTGATTTGCCTTCTTATCAAGAACCAACAAAAGAAGAGGTAACGCAACAAGAAAAACAGGCGTATGAAAATTTGCTTAAGCTTGTGCAAGAGCGGATTGATTGCAAGCAAGATATGAATGATGCTATATCGGCGGGGTATTTTAAAATGCGCCCATTGATACAGGCATGTAATAAAGGCGATAAATATCTTTATATCACTCAATTATTGCTTGTTAATGGCGCAGACGCGAATATATTAGATCATAATAGAGAGACCCCATTGCATTATGCGGCTGACCAACTTGCAATCGAAACTGTAAAGCTATTACTGGAAGCAAAACCCAAACCGGCTAACCCTAACACCATGAGCAATTTATTTGGGACTCCTTTGCATAATATATGTAATTCTTTCTGCGATGAAATTAATAATGCGAAGTGTGCAATTAATCGCGTGAAAATTGCCAAATTATTGCTACGATCTGATGCAAATCCTAATGCACAAGATATAAGCAAACGTAATTGCTTGTATTATCTTATTATAAGGTCTTATAAAAACTTCCTATTTAGTGATCCGTTGATAGATAAAACTAGCGAACAGCGGGATCTTTTCTTTAAACAGCGCAGAGCCTTAATTAGAACTATCCTAGAATATGGTGGCTCATTAGCACTCACTGATGAAGCGGGTAAAACTCCTATTCAAAGAGCGCATGAAAGATGTAAGGATGATCCACTCAATAAAGAGACGTATGGCCAGCTGGCGCAGTATGCTTGTAAATATTGCGAATATTTGCGCAAAAATCTCCTGTTTTGCCTCAGACACCCAGACTCAGCATTTAAGGATTTGCCTACAGATGTCGTGAATCTTATTATTGATAACGCATATCCTAAACCTCCAGAGCCGATTGCAGAAGATCAAAAAAATACAAAATTATAATTGAATGATATAATTGCGCATCTTGCTACACGTTCTGGAAGATCAACGCATGAGGTTGCAGTGGTGTTTCTCGGGGGTTTTGCACAGGAAGATACTATGCTAAAGAAATATCTTTTAATGATTTTAGTTGCTATGGCATCATCAATCTATGGTATGCAAAAAAAACCAGCAAAAGAAGAAATAGCGCAACAAGAAAAACAGGCTTATGAAAATTTGCTTGCGCTCGTGAAAGATCGTATTGATCGCAAACTAGATCTTAATCAGCCTATCGTGTTTAACTATTTGAGATACACTCCATTGATAAAAGCATGTCGCAATGGTGATCAATATCTTTTTATTACTCAATTATTGCTTAATAATGGCGCTGATCCGGATGTAAGAGATGATAATGGACAGACTCCATTGCATCATGCTGCTGATCAATTTGCGATTGAAACAACTAAAGCATTGCTGGCAGCGAAACCTAAACCAGCTAATCCGAATAGCATTAGTGATGTTTTTGGGAGTCCTTTGCATAATGTCTGCAGCGATGCACGCGATGAAATTTATGACACAGAGCGTACAAGTAAACGCGTGAAAATTGCCAAATTGCTTCTACAATCTAGCCATGTAGATCCTAATAATGCACAAAATAGCTTGAAATATACTTGTTTGCATTATCTCATTACAAGGTCATATCACAACTTTAGCGCCATTGATGCATTAATGGATTCTACCAAAGAACAAAGAAAGCGTTTTTTTAATCAACGCAAAAAATTAATCAAAAGTATTCTTAAATATGGCGGATCTTTAGAGATAGCCAATGCAAGGGGTAACACTCCTATTCAACAAGCGTATGAAAACTATGAAGCTGATCCTCTCAATAAAAGAACGTATCGTAAGCTTGCCAAGTATGCCTTGCGCAAAAGGCTTTTCTTATCGCTCGGGCATGCAAGTAAGCATGATACAAAAGAGAAGCTGTATTTTCAGCTTTTACCAAAAGAGATAGTGAATCTTATCATTAAAAAAATGTATCCATCATGCCCAGAGCAGATTATTAAAGATTTAAAAAAATATGAAATTGTGAATGCTAAATAAAAAGTTTTTTTGAATGTGCTCCCGCACGGGGGCAAAGGGTTTTTGTGCAAAAAACCCTCTGCACTCAAAGTTGCACCCAAGGGAAGACCCTTGGTAAACCCTGAAAAAGTCGAGCGCTCCTATCGGCCCGATTGGCGTTAGCCAATCGGGTACACCTCTTTGGGGCTTTCAGCCCCTGCAGCGGTTAGCTGTCGACTTTATATGGAAAATAAATTCATTAAGCTGCCGTGAGGCTGCCTATGCTTGCAAGGCAAGCCGAAAGCCGATTGCCGGCGAGGCCTCAAGCCGCGTTAGCGGTTTTGCGTAACGTGGCAAAACCGAGCCAGGAGAGGATTTTTGCGGCAGCGAAAAAGCTGGGATTCCAAAGGCCCGCCGTTGGTGCAACTTTGGGTTGCAAGGGTGGTTTTTTGCACGAAAACCACCCTGCCGGACGCGCCGCGCAGGCGCTCTATAAAATTTTTTGCAAAAGTCTCACAACTTGTGAGACAATTAAAAAAAAATTAATAGGATATGATAATGAGTCCAACAGTATCTGGAAAAAACATTTCGATAAAAGCTGAAATACAAAATATTTCAAATAATGGAATCTGGATTCTTGTAAATGATCAAGAATTCTTTTTGCCTTTTGATGAATTTTCATGGTTTTTAAAAGCGACTATTAAGGAGATTTATAATTTAAAATTATTGCATGAGCACCATTTGCACTGGCCAGATTTGGATGTTGATATTGATATTGACTCGCTTAAGCATCCAGAGGCTTATCCACTGAAATATTTATGAAAATATGTTAAGGAGATTGCATGAAAATCTATGATATCAGTTGGCCAATTAGCACTGCAACAACCGGTTATAAAGATAAAAAAGTAGTCAATTTTCAACACATAAAATCGATCGATAAAGATAACGTTCGTGAATCAACCATCACACTCGATTCGCACACCGGTACGCACATCGATGCGCCATCCCATTTTATTCGCGATGGCAAAACGATCGATCAGATTGAACTATCAAGCATCATCGGTCCATGCAAAGTTTTTGATATGAGTACGGTGAATGATGGAATTACGCGTGATCATTTGGAAAATTTAGAAATCTCTGCCGGTGATATTGTTTTATTCAAAACGGTCAATAGCGCAACCCAGCCGACTGACAAATTTACGCCCCATTTTATTTATTTAGAAATTTCTGGAGCACAATTATTGGTGCAACGCAAAGTGCGCGCTGTCGGCATAGATTATTTAGGTATTGAGCGCAGCCAGCAGGGGCATTTGACGCATCATGAATTGTTTAAAAATAATATCACCATTATTGAAGGCTTGCGCTTGAATGCAGTAAAACAAGGCAAATATTTTTTATGCTGCTTGCCGCTGTATACAATTGGTCTTGAAGCAGCGCCCGCTCGCGCAGTGCTTATTGAGGGAATTTAATTTAAAACCCGAATCCAAAATTTACCGGGCCTGACCCGAATGATACACCAAATGTTGGGCGAACATAGGGAGTATATACCGGAACATAGGCAACTGGAACTACCGCCATTGGCCTGCATGCATAGCAGGGTGCGCCATACACCGGTCTGAACATCGGTCTGCCAACGCTAAATCCAAAACTTACGTGTGGACCATGATGGCGATGATGCTGGCGAGCTTGTGCGCAGGTTGCGGCTAATCCAATGATTGCAAAAGCTGATAACATTATTTTATTGAATTTCATAAAAATATCTCCATTTAAGTTAGTTTTTTCTATTTATAACCAAGATATTGATGCTTGGTGACGCTCGCTAAACCAGGCACCGCAATCTCGACAATAAAATTGATGTGTTTCTGTTCTTTGTGATGAACTTGGTTTTGATTCCTCTTTTGAAGGGGCATATTTTTTATATCCCAATGAATACAAAAAATCTTGAGCTTCTTGCCTTGCTGGTTTATTGTCATACTGAACTGCGGTATATTCGAGCAATTTTAATCCTTCTTCCTTATTTTGTAACTCCTGCGTATAAAGCTTGCCGCGAATAAAATTAGCAGCGACCTTTTCGCTTTCTAAAGGTTTAATTAATTCGATCCACAATTTGCTTTTTTTTGTATCAAGCAGTTGCGCTGCGGCCAGAAGAGCAACTTTTCGATCGGTTTCATAGCTATCTAACGTGCTAGCAAATTCTTCAATCGTATTAAAATCATCTTTTATTATATTCCTTTGGATATAATCTTGAGTTGTCTTGAGAATCTCTTTTTTGGTTTCCCCTTGCTGATAGATAGAATGTACAAGGTGCCTTAATTCTGATGGCAGCAACGAAAAATAATTTTCAGGGGTATTCAACTGCTTCTCAGAAATTTGCGGAGCTATTGCTAGTGATTTTTCGCAAAGCATTGGAAGTACTGCACCGGTGTTTAATTCCCGTGCTGCTTTTGCTACATCATTATTGGTATAGCGTTGAGCCAATTCTTTGATAAGAACACGAGTGTTATAGGGAGTATTAAGAAGTTGATAATAATACGCATTGGTGTGCGCCAAAGTGCGTATGTCAGCACATGCTTTTTCAAGCGTAGAGTTGGAAATAAGGTTCATGAGAAAAGCATGATCCGGAGCATTTATTTGGCCCAAATGTGATCGGATAGGATATTTGGTTTCTTCCATTGCTTGGCAAGTGCTTGCAGCGATAACTAATGCTGCAGCGGCAATTATTTTTTTATAATTCATATAAATTCTCCATTATAATTAAAAATTTTTTTTGATTTTATCACCAATAGTCCCATCCAAGTGAGTGCAAATGCTGTTTATTAGTCGAAAATTTACACGTTTTACAAAAATACTCCGGAACTGTTTTTTCTGGTGCATATTTTTTATATTTTAACTGATCGAGCGAATACAAAAAATCTTGAGCCTCTTGCCTTACTGGTTTATTGTCATACTGAACTGCAGTATATTCGAGCAATCTTAACCCTTCTTCCTGATTTTTTAACTCTTTTATATAAAGTTTGCCGCGAATAAAATTAGCAGCGACTTTTTCGCTTTCTGAAGGTTTAATTAATTCGATCCACAATTTGCTTTTTTTTGTATCAAGCAGTTGCGCTGCGGCCAAAAGAGCCGCTTTGCGGTTAGTCTCATAGCCATCTAGAATACTTGCAAATTCTTCAATGGTATTAAAGTTATTGGGAATGATATTCCTTTGAATATAATCTTGAGTTGTCTTGAGAATCTCTTTTTTGGTTTGTCCTCGTTGGCAAGTTGAAATCACTAAATTTCTGATTTCTGTTGGAAGCAAAGAAAAATAGTTCTCAGCTCTGTTTAATTGTTTTTCAGAGATTTGCGGAGCTATTGTTAGTGTTTTTTCGCAAAGGATTGGAAGTACTGCACCGGTGTTTAATTCCCGTGCTGCTTTTGCTACATCATTATTGGTATAGCGTTGAGCCAATTCTTTGATAAGAACACGAGTGTTATAGGGAGTATTAAGAAGTTGATAATAATACTCATTGGTGTGCGCCAAAGTGCGTATGTCAGCACATGCTTTTTCAAGCGTAGAGTTGGAAATGAGATTCATTAGAAAAGCATGATCGGGAGCATCTATTTGGCCCGAATGTGATCGGATAGGATATTTGATTTCTTCCATTGCGATACAAGTGCTTGCAGCGATAACTAATGCTGCAACGGCAATTATTTTTTTATAATTCATATAAATTCTCCATCTTATTGTTTTTTAAAGCTTTTTTGTAGGACTTACACTTATTTAATATTATCAAATAGGAAATAAAAATCAAGTAGTAAAATTTTATCAAACAGGCTCAAGTGTAATCGTTAGCTGTGTGAGGGCTCATTCGCTTTAAGTACCTTAACAAGTTTAAAGCTGGTTCCCTTCATCGCTTCTTCACTGATTTTAAAACCGAATTTTTCATATAAGGTTTTTGCAGCAATATTATCTTTTTTTACAAATACGGTGAGAATCTCTGAACCCAAGCCTTCTAATTCAGCTAAAATTAAAGGGAAAAAGCGTGTGCCAACCCCTTGATTACGAATTTCAGGAGCTAAGCCACCAATCTCTAAATATCCTTCTTTTGGAGTTCTTTCATTAAAGAAATAGTACGTAGCAAATCCTACTGTTTTATTCTCATGCCGTAATACTTTTAACATTTTTTTTGTGGCTGAAGGGATGGTATCTTTTGCAAGTAAATGTTTTATAAGTTCTGGATCAAATGGTCTACCGATATAGAGCTTTTCCCAGTCACTTTTAAAGATATTAGTGACTGAATCCATGTCCCTCTTGGAATCAAAATCGCAGACACTTACCGTTTCAGGATTAACCTTCGGGGTGGCAGGTTGCATTGAATGGCCGGTTTGGCTGATAATTATTGGTAAAAAAGCGATAAAATAGGCTAAGAATTTGTGATATTTCATATAAAATCTCCATTTAATTGATACTATATTTTCCTATTATATTGATCATACATTAAAAATTCAGATTGTCAAGTTTTTTTGAGTGAGGGAGTAGGGTCGAACCATGGATTAACATTCGCAAGAAATTTGGCTTTGCAATACTCATTTGGCAGAGAAAATTGGACGATCCTTCGACGAGCTCAGGATGAATAAAGATATTATTTCTATAGGTTTGCAAGTGCGTTTGCTCCCGAACGGGTCCAGAAGAATTCTATTTTATAAAGTAAAAAGGCCCTCCTGAATGAAGGGCCTCAATACGTTCAATATGGGCTTATTTAGAATTTAGGCATTATAAGCTCAGATTCCCCTTTGGCTGATCCCGCTTTGGCGGTAACGGGTACTTCCACCCTATAATCAAGGTCGCCGCGCAAGTTAATAAATATTTCAACCGCATGAGCATCACTGTTAAAAAGCTCGAATCGGCGAGCAGGGGCCTGAACTCTGAAACTATAGCTTTCCCCTCGAGCTATATTAACCACATCTCCAGCAGGGATATCTTTAAGTTCTCCTCCTTCAAGGCCTTCAATGGTGATCGTGTTATTGGTAGTGTTACGGAAGGCCCAATAACGCACTCCTGATACATCCCACCACATTCCTTTATACAGGTATCCTCGCTGCGCAGAATCATTGCGCGGTGCGCAGGGAGGGATATTCCAGAAGTTTATTTTAGTGTTATCGCTGAATGAGTCATATTGGCCAGGCAGGGGGCGTGGGTAGGGTCCGCAATAGGGGGCGCTATTGCAACAGGGCAAGTCGCATCCATTATCACAGATGGTACTGCAAGAATTACAGGTCGGCTGCCATGAACAAAAGGTAAGATCTTGGCAGTTTTTGGTGCCGCCGCAGCGCAGGCGGTTTACCCCTCGCGCATCGGCTAGTATGGGTAATAAACTGATTAAAAGCAGTATCAGCTTTTTCATAGGTTTATCCTTTGGCATTATGGTTTTTATATACGTTCAAACATTCTTCTATAGTTTGGCTGTCGACTTGGGCCGGCGATGAGCATCCGGTTGCCCTGCGATAGCCGCAGGAGCTGCAGGGGTTTGGTTTGCAGCAACGGGGAGGCCATTGAGCGCCGGTTTCAAAAATCCACCGTTGGCCATCCCAGAGATAATCCATTTCCGGATCATAATAATAACTTAAACCGGCATAGTAATAAGGAGTCCCGCCGATTGCATAGCCGCCGGTACCCACGAAACTTCCTTCGCCAAGCATGGCTGGCGCTTGCGGGTTTATTAAAAATAAAAATGAGAGCAATGCATAGCGCAAAGCTCTGGCAGCTTTATAAGCATTAATAATTTTCATCCTATCCCCTATCCTCTTCATTAAAAAAGCTTGCCCGCCGAAGCTTTGCCGAGCCCGAAGGCCCGGATAAGCATAGGCCGAGGCGGGTATTGCTACCCGCCGCATGTTTTTTATGCACCCGCTTCAGCGGTATTAACAGTTACTTGGCGATCAGGCGTATCAAAGTTTTTTACGCCAGACTCAGTATCTGCGCTGAACTTATTATCGCCAGGAGCGTGGAATACTCGTTTAGTTTCACCGACCTGAATATCTGTTGTATCGCCCTGATCCGCGGTTATGGTAATCGCGTTACCAGTTGCGTTGGTAATATCCCAATAATTTGAAACATCATCACCAGATATATCTTGATATTGTGCTACGTATTGTGGATATACGGTGTTTTCAAAGTATTCAGGATCGTAATCTTGCCACCAATACCAAGGGTAGCCGCCCCACCACCAAATACCGTTGCCCCACCACCAGTTCCATCCCCAAGCCCATGCGAATGGGAGAAGCCCAAATCCAAGGCCCCACCAGAGTGAGTTCCAACCCCAAGCACCATTGTGCCAGTGATTCCAACCGTGTTTGTTTACTAAGTTTTTTGCATTTTGTTTGTTCATTTTTGAAAGTTTTGAGTTATTTGCAATTTTATTTTTAGCCGCTTGTTGGCCTTTTGCTAAATTTGATTTATTAGCATTTTGCTTATTTAATCCAGATTTTTGCATAGCATTAGCGTGAGTATTGGCAGCCTTGCCAGCTCCTTTGCTCATGCCTGCTTGTTTGCCTGCGGTTCTTCCGGCCATGGCCTGCTTGCCCGTAGTTGACTGTCTAGTAGCCATTCGGCCAGTTGCCGCTTGTCTACCAGCCGTCTGAGCTCCGGCTGTTTTCCCGCTGGACATTTTACTGTAGTTTCCAGTTGTACGCGCGTTGCTTGCATAGCCCATGTGAGATACATTTGAATATGAAGAAGCAGGTCGGTTAAACGATGAAGATCGGTATGCAGTGCCGCCACGATAACCGGTAAAGCCTCTTGCGCCGCCATAGTATCCGCCACCTCGGGAAAATCCGCCGCCTCTACTAAAACCACCGCCTCCAAATCCTCGGCCGCCGCCACCAAATCCTCTACCACCGCCAAAACCGCCATGTCCGCCGCCGCCGTGACCACCACCGCCACCGCGTCCGACTGCAATGCTACTTACGCCTATAAGAAGCGTGAGCAGTAATTTTGCTAATTTATTGAATTTCATTGTTTTTCCTTTTTTTACTCGTAGTAATGGATGAATTTAGGGTTATAGTCTGAATTTTGATTTTCATCGTCATAGCCAGAATCGTCATAGTTCTGATTATCATCATAAGCAGCTTCATCAGCAGCATAAGCACCTATTACGACCGGTGCTATATATCCACCACCATATCCACCGCCATAATAATTGCGCCCGCCATAATATCCACGTCCACCATGGTATCCGCCACCATGAAATCCTCCACCGTGGAAACCGCCGCCACCAAATCCGCCACCGCCATGCCCGCCACCACCACGGCCAACGGCTAAACTGCTGATCCCTATAAGTAGGACGAACATTAATTTTGCAATTTTATTGAACTTCATTTTTATCTCCTTTTTTCATTTATTATTAATATTATTTCAATTCTTATTTAGGGGATGTATAGACTGATGTTTCAAATCCCGAAATTTGTGGTTGCTCCGATAGATCAGTAAAGCTGACTGGGCGAAAATCAGATCTTCGGTAAATACTAAAATTATCTGGCCCTATATTTTCTTCGCGCCATGCTCGATCCGGGCCTGCGTTATACCAGTTGCTGCTTGCATCGGTACAACAACGCCGAATCGGATACAGATTTTGGTCGTATCCCTGATAGGCAGAACAATCAAAGCCATATGCGCCAATCAGCAGGATCAAGGAAAGTAACCGTTTCATGGTTTTATTCATTTTTTCTCCAAAGTCGCACTATTTTCAAAAATAAGCTATTATACAATTTCATAATAGCAATTATTAATGGGTAAAAACAAGAGTTTTTGATCATTTTTTTAAGGCAAAAATGTGTTAAAATAGGTAAATAATTGAAAAATCTTTAAAAAGGAAAATCTATGGTATCCAAAAACGTGGCAATTGTGGCCCTCGTGTGTTTTATTGTTGTTGCTGCATATTCACGATTGCCGATCAACACCAAAAAAAGAATTGATAGAACGGCTCAATATGCCGATGTAGATGCCTTATTCATAGAGCGTTGGTCGCCGCGCGCAATGTCAGGCGAAGCTATTTGTGACAGTGAACTCATGCCACTTTTTGAGGCCGCTCGCTGGGCTCCCTCATCATATAATGAGCAGCCATGGCGCTTTTTATATGCTAAAAAGGACACTCCCCAATGGGCTACGTTCTTTGACTTACTGGTCCCATTTAACCAAGAATGGTGCAAAAATGGAGCTGTTTTGGTGGTAATTTGCTCTAAAAATCCCTCAGATCATGGAGATCTTAATCTGACTCATGGCTATGACACTGGTGCCGCATGGCAAAATCTAGCCTTGCAGGGGCATTTGAAGGGGCTTGTGGTCCATGGCATCGGTGGTTTTGATCGCGAAAAAGCTCGGGCCGCATTGCAAATTCCTAGTGATTATACGATTGAGGCAATGGCGGTAATTGGCAAGCCAGGCGACCCTAAAAACCTGCCTGATTATATGCGAGAAAATGAGAAGCCATCGGGAAGAAAAAACATTGAAGAAATTGTCTGCGAAGGCAGTTTTGGATTTAAAGAGTAATGAAAGAAGGGCCGCATCAAGCGGCCCTAAAAGTTTTTACTTGCGGAGTGTTTTTTGATACTCAGCAGTTTTTCTATAGAGTGGTCCAACGACATCTTTCCAGTAGACTGGATACTTTTTTTCCCACCAATCAGGGCGATATCCTGCAAATACCCAGTGGCCATGCTCATTCACGCCTTCAACAAAGCCTTTATTTTCTGCTCCGGGTCCAAAGTTGTCAACCCATTTTTCTTTTCGTGGCCCGGTATGGTGACCTACTTCGCCATGTGTTGCTACTGCTTTGGTTGCTGCAGCGCCTGCGGCTCCTAATCCAAGCCATTCGGCTGCTTTTCCCATCGCGCTTGGTTCAGCTTTTTTAGCAGCAGCTGCTGTTGCAGGAGTCTCAGCTTTATATCCTGCTGCTTTTGAACTAACTTTGGCGGGCTTAGTTGTGGGTTTACTCAAGCCTTTTTCATGCTTTTTCATTTCCATTTTTGTATAGCTGCCATGAGCTTTGCCATATCTATCTTTTGTAGTAGATTTTGGGGTTGCTCGTTTGGCATGGGTCTGCTTTTTGGCTTCTATTTTTTTATATTTAGCGTCTTTTGCAGGCTTTGCGGTCGTGGCAGCAAATAAGCCTCCACCGGTTAAGACTGATAATGCTACTGTGTAACGGATAAACTTCATACACTCTCCGTAAGGGTTTTAGGGTTTAACTATTGTACGATTTCATAGTAGCAATTAAAAACTGAAAAACGCAATAGTTTAGCATATTTTCTTACGGGACAAATTTTTGCTATCTTGTCTAAATTTTTGGGGGTTTTTAGAAAAAATCCAAATGCTTTCAGGCTCCGGCGATTGCCCTCACTTGCTACCCTTAAGGCTTTGCACAATAGTATCAGCAAATTCTTGTGAGGCGCTTGGATCAGTGGCGGTAATAAAATTCTGGTCGCTGACTACCGGAGCTTGAACATAGGTAACCCCATATTCTTCATAAATCGAAGCAAGCTGATCATCCCCATCCCACCCGGTCGCGGCCACATCAGTTAATAAACTTGCATGAGCTAAAATGCGCGGCGATATGCAAATTGCAGCAATTAATCTACCAAGATCATATGCTTCGCGTGCAAGCTGATAGGTTGTTTCATTATCCAGGTTGTCCATTGCTCCCGGTCCGCCAACGAGCACGATTGCGGCATAATCACTGGCAACAGCCTGATCAAGTATAAGGTCAACTTTTGTTTGCGATTTATCTTTTGCCGTTGCCATTCCTGATTTATTGCTTGCCGTGATCACGGCATACCCTGCGTGCTCGAATGTTTTCTTGGGAATTCCATATTCAATCTGTTGAAAGCCTTCATGGGCTATTATCATGAGAATTTTGCGATGCGCCATTATGGTCCTTTTTTTGTAAAAGTTTATGCTTGGCAGAATAAAAGGATATGGGTTGGTTGTCAATCATGGCAGTTGCCTGAAAAACCGGATACCAAAATTCATTTACACTAATTTCTGCATCGAGCGGTTTTATGGTTATACGGCTGATAGAGATTGATTTATTGCCAAAACGAATGAGATTGCAATCATGTTTTTGGCATGCGCGTTTTAATGCCATAAAACTTCTAAGCCAAAATGATGGCATATCTCCGCGCCAGAAAGGAATATAGATATTTTTAATGCAGATTTTTTCTTGCAAGCTTATGAGTGCTTCAAAAATAATTCGATTGGGCTGCAAGATAATAAAATGATCAATCGTATTGGTTCCACATTGTTTGGCAAGTGCAGGCATGAGCGTGTATTCGCACCAAGATGGCGCTGATAATCGGCGGCCAATAACTCCCGGATCGATGACTGCCAATTGCTTATCGTATTTTAAGAAATGCACCTTACCTTTATTACAATCAATACTAATGATCTTGCTGCCTGATGAGTGAGCGGGCAAGGCCAAATAGATGCACGTGATCGCAAGCAAAAGACTATAGCAGGCGATTGCTTTAAAAGGAGTTTCTATTTTTTTGTGATGCAGAATAATGAGCGTGAATAAAAAAATAAGTATCAAAATAATAATCGATGGCATGGCAAACGGCATTAAAACGCTATGGCCAGCCCATTGCATAAGCCAAAGCCACCAATGAGTAATATGTTCTAATGCCCAAATAAAAATGGCATTGGGAATACAAAGAATTTGGAAAAAAAATATCAATGAAGAAAGTAGTAAAAATGCCGTTAGTATGGGACTAAATAAGAAGTTCCCCGCAAAAGTGAGCAATGAAATTGGCATTCCCCAAGAAAGTAAAATTGGGATTGATATCAAGGTTATAAACAGTTGCAGATGAATAAATGAAATCAGAACTTTTTTGATTTTTTGCAGAGAAATAAGCTTTTTCATAAAGAAATTCTACGTTCTTTTGCTATTTATTTCAACATAATCAAAATTATTGAATCTATACAACTTGTTTTGCTATAATTACAATTAGATAAATAAATGCCGATAAAAAGATCAGAAAAGGGAGATTCGTATGAGAAAATATTTTGATATGGTTGGAAAAAAATTTGGTAATGCCAAAGAAAAGATGTCAGGATACTGGCGCCGCTTGATGAATCATTCAAATCGAACTAAATCATCAGAGGGAGCTCAAGAGATTAGTAAATTGATTACTTCAGCTCACAAAGATCAATGGCGTCGAAATAATAAGAAATAATATCAAATAATTTCAGCAGGGCGTTTTGCTAATTCTTCGTTTAACTCTGCAATTCTATCGAGCGCCTTATTTTTTTCATATTGGAGTGTAAATGGTGCTTTGATCAATGAAATAACTGCATCAATAGAATGTATTAAATCTTTCATAGTATCTCTGCCCCCGCCTGAAAGAACTCCGATTGTCAAAATTACTACTGCGGTACTAAAAAAAACAGAACCTAATGCCGCCGCGGGTTGCAAAAGCGAGTTGATTGCCACACTATTATGCTCTCGTTTCAATTGCATAATAGCGCGCTTTAATTTCCAGGTGGTATAATTGGTGGGAGTGGTGGTAATAACAATAGTGCCGTGTGCTTGCTTCTCTTGTCCGGCTAATGGAGTGCACGCAATTAATAATAAAAAAACGAACGGTGAGCCAAATATTTTATTCATAATGTCCTCTAAGAAGTTATTGCTATATCAAGAGCGGAGCGTTAATTGTTCGTTAATTTCCTCGATATTATATCGCGCAAGAATTTTCTTATTTTCTAGTTCCAGGAATAGCGCTGCACACGCAGGCGATATGCTTGCGCAGGCGATGGTGCCAATCAAAGCAAGCGGATGCCACTCTCTAGTAGCTACTTTTGCAGTACATATCAGGGCCCCTGTAGCGGTAAGCGCACTGAGTAATGCACACGGAACTTGGCCTGCATAATATAAAAAAATATCTGATTTTAATTTTTTAAGCTCGGTAATTAAGGCTCGCGTACTGCACGTGGTATAATCAGGGCATTCATCGATGGCCGCCAGATCAGCTTGTATGGTAATCTGATCGGCATGAGTACTAATTACAAAAGATGCGGCAAAGATTGTGAGCAAAAAAATGTTACGAACCATAAAAACTGCCTTTATATAAGCTATTTAAATGGTATTGAGGTTAAAATGATATTATATTTTGTCAAATTAAATATGCTAGAAATAAGGTATTATTTAAAAAGGATTGTACATGTTGCACGGACAAAAAAAATTTCTTGAACATAAAGCATACAAATTGCGTCTTGAATCATTACAAATGACAACCAAAGCAGGCTCGGGCCATCCGACCTCTGCGCTTTCAGCAGCAGATTTAGTTGCGGCTACTTTTTTTTATGCAATGCATTTTGATCCGGATAATTTTAACAGTCCTGATAATGATCATTTTATTCTTTCTAAAGGGCATGCCAGTCCCGTTTTATATGCAGCATGGAAAGAGTTAGGAAAAATTACCGAGAATCAGTTGATGAGCTATCGTCAGTTCGGGTCTCCATTAGAAGGGCATGCAACATTAAGATTCCCGTATGCAGAGGCTGCAACTGGATCCTTAGGGATGGGGCTTTCGATTGGTGCAGGAATGGCATTAGCAAATCGGTTGGATGAGCGCGAGAATCATATCTATGTAATGATGGGCGATAGTGAGCTTACTGAAGGATCGGTGTGGGAAGCTGCTGAAATTGCTGCATATTATAAGTTAAATAAACTAATTGGGATAGTTGATTGTAATCGCTTGGGCCAAAGTACTGAAACGATTCATGGATATCATGCGCAGCGATATGCGCAAAAGTTTGAAGCGTTTGGCTGGAAAGCGCTCGTGATTGACGGCCATGATATGCTGCAAATTATTAGCGCGTTAGATAAAGCACGAGTAAGCCAAGATCATCCAATAATTATTATTGCAAAAACGATCAAAGGATATGGAGTTGATCGAGTGGAAAACAAAGAAGGTTTTCACGGCAAAGTATTTACCCCCGATGAACTAAAAGAAATTTTGCCCCAATTGGAACAGCGGTTTGCATCGGCTGCGGCAAATGGTAATTCATTTAAATGGGAACCAGTTTTGCCAGAAGGACGAGCGGGTGAGGAACCGTTCGCCTCGATAGAACCCCTGAAAGGGGTGAGTGGAGAGGTCTCCACTCGCGCTTCGTGCTCCATCGACCCGAACGGAGTAGAAAAGGTGCGGCTCAAAGAATCCAACTATAAAAAAGGTGAAATGATTCCAACAAGAACCGCATATGGCCATGCAATAACTGCCGTAGGAGCAGCATGCAAACAAGTAGTTAGCTTGGATGCGGAAGTAAAAAATTCTACCTTTGCAGAAATTTTTGAAGAAAAATATCCTGATCGTTTTTTTCAATGCTTTGTTGCAGAACAAAACATGGTTGGCATGGGAATTGGGTTTGCCCGGTGCGCCAAAATGCCATTCATTTCAACCTTTGCTTGCTTTATGTCCCGCGCGCATGATCAAATTCGTATGGCAGCAATAGGCACGAGCCCATTGCGCTTATGCGGATCACATGCAGGAGTTTCCATTGGCCAAGATGGCCCATCACAAATGGGGTTGGAAGATATTGCCATGATGCGCGCATTGCCAGAATCAATAGTTTTTTATCCATCTGATGCGGTGAGCACGCATGCGCTGGTGAATCAGATGGCCAATTATATGGGTGGAATCTCATATTTACGCACCACGCGCGGTGCAACGCCGGTAATCTATGATAATGACGAACAGTTTTTTGTGGGTGGTTGTAAAGTGCTTAAATCAAGTGGTGCTGATAGTGCTTTACTCGTTGCTGCCGGAATAACCCTCCACGAAGCGCTTAAAGCATATGATCAACTCATTCAAGAAGGTATTGCCGTTTCTGTTATTGATTTATATAGCATAAAGCCGATTGATGCAAAAACCATCGAACAAGTTGCCACCCGTTCAGGCGATCGCATTATTACCGTTGAGGATCACTATATCCAAGGTGGAGTTGGTGAGGCGGTCACGTATGCGCTACGCAACACTGCGCTTGAGATTCATTGTTTGGCAGTCACTCAATTGCCAATGTCGGGAAAGCCAGAAGAGTTACGCGCATGGGCCGGGATTGATGCTGCGGCAATTATAAAAAAAGTAAAAGAGCTGATAAAAAAATAATTTATGATCATATTTGATGTACATCTTTTGGCTTAATGGTGCATTCTTGTTCAGCACAGGAGGATATTGTTTCGAGTTTTTCTGTTTCGCTATACTCCAGTTGTTCAGTTTGACTTGTAGGAATCGATTCATTTTCATGTTGTTTAGATTTTTCTCGAGCCTCTTTAATCTGATGCTTTAAACTATTTTTATGGACTTCTGGTGTTCGGGTTTGCAGCACCTGATTACAAATAGTGCAAAACTCTGCTTTGGTTAGTTTTGCTTTTGTGTCACAATTTAATTGAAGTAAATTAATCAAGGTACTATTGGTAGGATTTTTGGCTTTTTCCAATTCTATTTTTAGCTTTGTTTTGCACTCGCCACTGTTTAAATGTAACGTGAGATCATAGACAACTCGAAATGGTTTTTCGCAACTCGGGCACTTGTAGATTTTTCCCAAGTCTTTGACTTCTAAATAAGTGGTTATTATGGTCTGTGTAGGAACTATCCCACCGCATTTAATCAGAGAGTTTTTTTTGATCCGAACTTCTGGATTATTGTAATGCTTTTTTAAAGCATGGGCATGCATGTTTTTATATTGATTGGCAGCACAAGAACATAAACTGCATTCATATTTTTTTATTAAATTTTTTTTTGAGGCCGTTTTGCTTTGTGTTATATTTTTTTTGGGATTTCTTATTTCTTTATCATAGCCATCACTTTCGGTAGTCTTTTTTAAAACCTTGCATTCGTCTTGTTTGTTTTCTGTTGATTCGTTTTCGCTTGCAAAAAAAATAGTGGTGTCAAATTGTTCCATGCTAAAAAAAAATGGAATGCGCAATAGCAAAAAAAGTGCGATAAATATATTTTTTCTATTCATTATCAATAACCTTATTTTCTTGTGAGAGTATCTTAAATTCAGGTTCAAAAAAACTATTTAATAAAACTGATTGATCTATTGGTGACATCTGGTCTATCGGGTCGATGGTTTGCATTTGAAGTTCTTTACTTTTGGATTGACATTTTTTTACTTCAAAATGCATTTGGTGGAGCATACTTTTTATATGTCTATTAAAATACCTTTGAGGAATGGTGTAATCACAAACGGAACAATGCGTATAGTTTGGAGGATTTATCTCTCTTTTTTTATTGCCAATTATCTCTTTTTGATAGTTGCTTACAATCATTTTGCCCGAATCGGGGGGTTCTTGGACTATGTGTAAGAATTGAGGATCAATAGATGTTTGTGCTGAATTGGGTTGTAGCAAGTTTATTTGGGCGTTTAAATAAGTCTCGTCAGAATAATTACTTAAATAATATTCATTGCTGTGATTTTCTTGTTTCATGTGAGTTTTCAGGCGAGCAAATATTCTAAATGATTTAGTGCATGTAGGGCAGGTATATACTTTACCTAAATCATTAACTTCTAAAAGTTGGATTGTATCGCCGCTGGGAGAATTTTCTTTAATTCGAGCTTCTGGTTGATCGTAATGTTTTACCAGAATATGATTTTGAATATTTATCAGTCGATCACTAGAAAGAGTGCAGAGCGAACATTGAAATTTTTTTGTTTGATGTCTTTCACTATTTGTTGGTGGGGGTTTAAAATTTTTAGGATTTTTTATTTCAGGATTTAATTGTTTTTGAATCTCTAAAATTCTGTCCAGGGCCAGCTGTGCGTTAGGGAATTCTTCATATCGGTGCAAGATCTGAGGATTAACGCTTGCAAGCGTTAAATCAGGCGGTTGATAGTTTATTTTCGTTTCAGTGTGTTCAGTGTCGCAAAGGCCGTTTTGATCATGCTCTTGCATATGTTTTTTTTGTTTTGCGTGAGCGCTAAGCCGATAGTGCGTTCTAAATGGTTTGGAGCATTCCAAACAGATATACAGTTTGCCTAGTTCTTCAACTTCGATGAGTCGGGTAATGCTACCACTGGGCGCGATTTGTTGGATGCGAACTTCAGGGCTATTATAATGTTGCGTAAGAACATGTTTTTTAATATTTGCTAATTGATCATTAACGCGGGGACACAAGGAGCATTGAAACGTTTTTTTTCGATGCTTTATCGCATTCGTTGTTGCCGGCATTAAACTGTTGTGGTATTCAGAAAAAGGATCTACTTCAGAATCTTCCATTGCCAGACATTGCAGCACCTGCCAAAATAAGAGGGCTGTGATAAATATATCTTTTTTATTCATGATTATGATCTTTGTTTTCTTGTGATGATACAATAAATGCACCTTCAAGAATACAGTTTTTTAATCAAGAATTTGAACGTTTTGTATTTATACACAAACATTTATCTTTTTTTGCCCAATCATGTGCACAATAGGTGCTGCACTCTCTCCATGAATCGATCTCGGTAAGAATATTGGGAATCTGCGCCATAAATTTTCTTTTTACAAATTCAATATGCATGATTGAACGATTATTAATTTTGATCGCAACCTGTTCAATTTTTTCATGAGCTGGAAAAAATCTCTCAGAAAATAGCGCAGTTTCTTTTTGCTGTAAGCCTTGCGGATCGATTACTTGTAATACATCAAGTATTGAATACAGCGAATATACTTTGCCAAAGCAATCAGCGCATGCATAATTCTTGGTCTGTTTTTGTACCGGTGTCCCCATCAATATAATTTGGCTTACAAAGAAGTCAGTATCTTCAGGATCTTTTACTTGTGCAAGCAATAAGATGATATTGCCGCCGTGGCTATGGCCTACCATGCGAATAATCGGTTCAATGCCATATTTTTTCTTGTACTCTTCGCGCAGCTTTTTTAAATCAAGGTAAAGTTTACGAGCTGCAATTTCACGCTCTTGAAATGAAAGCTTTCCGTTCCATCCAAAAAGATAAAATTGTTCAGCGGGGAAAAGTGCCGGATCGGCATTGATTAAAGCGGCCGCCAAGCGATGCTGGTGATATTTTGAGTCAATTGACGTGTAATGATTTAATCCGGGCTTGCTAAAGAAAAATTGCTCAAAAATGCCATTGGGCAAAAGGCGAGTGCCGTGAACCCAAATAGTAATAGGGGGAGGGGCTAAACGAGTGTCTTGAACATCAATACTTGTTTGCAGTGGCTTAAGCGCTTTTGGCGACTTATCCTTAACATCAAAACGCCTGGTTATTGGCTTTTGAACAATTTGCATGCATCCGGGAAAAAGAAAAATGATTGAAAAAAGAGCTAAAAATGCTTTATTTTTCATAAAATACTCCTGTTATTTTTAGTCTAGCAGGAGTATTAGAATTAGCTAGAAAATATAATTTTTTGATATTTTCAATTTGAAAGAATGATTTTGCTTATTGTGTTGGTAAAGCCTTTTTGACCTCGATAAGCTCAGGTTGAGAAACCGGCGCTGCGGTTTTGGCTTCATTTTTGGCGGCAAGCTCTGCTTGAGCAAAAATTGCACTTATTTTTTGTGTGAATAATGGATTTTTAACGTATCCGACGAATCTATTAACCTGTTTCCCATTACGGGTAAACGTTATTTGTTTTTCGTTTCTAAAGAATACAAAGCTTGGGTATCCTTCGCCTCCTTGATCTCGTGCCATTTTAAATTCACTATGCACTGGCTTTCCATCCTGCAAGCTGACTATCACAAATTTAATATGCGGTAAAGCGGTCGCAACTTCTTTAAAAATTCCGGATCGTTGGAAAGCTTTGCATACAGGACAATCTCTATCATAAAATTCAAGCGCTACAAGTTTATTGGCTTTAAGAATTTTATCCAATTCTCCTACTGTAGTTATTTCTGTAACAGGATTTTCTGTTGCTGCATAGATCATGGTTGCAACTTTGAGTGCAGCGAGCCCAAACATGGTGGTAATAAAAATTCTTTTTAATTTCATATCTGTTCCTTAATTTTCTTTAAGATATTCTTTAAGACCTTCATGGGTGGCAGTCATTGCCTTTTGGCCTTTTTCCCAATTGGCAGGGCAGACTTGTCCATGTTCTTGCGTGAATAAAATTGCATCGAGTACGCGTAATGCTTCGCTAATATCACGGCCGACATTGAGGTTATACACGGATTGCGCTTGCACAATATTATTTTTGTCTATGATAATGAGCCCGCGCAGCGCTACGCTTTCTTTTTGATCAAGCACTTGATAATCAGTTGATATTTTTTTGCTAATATCAGAGGCTACTGGATAGGAAATCCCTTTAATGCCGCCCTCATTGCGTGGCGATTCAAGCCAACGCTCATGGGAATAAATGTTATCCACTGAAATAGCTATTAAAACCGTATTGCGTTCTTCAAAATCCTGGAGTTTTTCTTGAAAGGCAAAAAGCTCAGTTGGGCAAATGAATGAGAAATCAGCAGGGTAAAAAATAAGAATTTTATTTTTACCTTCAAAATCAGAAAGCGCAATCTCTTTGGTTTGACCATTTACTACTGCTTTTGCTTTGAAGTCTGGCGCCTTCTGGCCAACTAACGTTAAGCATGTATCGGCATAGATAAATGCCGGCACCAGTAGAAAACTGAGTAAAATGCTTTTAAATACCACGCTTTTCATAGTAAAAAGCTCCTTTTTTCAGCTTGCCATATAGAAATATGCATGCTCTTTAAGGGGTTATATTTATTTACTATAATTATACTAATTGTAAATTTTGAAAAGCAAGAGTTTTAAAATTGATTCAATCTCCCCATCTAGTGGGCAAATTCGCTATCTTTAGCCTGTTTATTGTGTTATATTAAAAATAAACACTAGAGGTGAACTCATGAACATCTATGTTTGGCTCTGGAGTATCCTAGCTCTCGTCTTTTTAATCCTAGAAATTGGTCATCCTGGACTCTTTTATTTCATCTCATTTTGCTTTGGTGCAATTAATGCCGCATTATTGGCGTTTCTTGGTTATTCAACCTCATTTCAAGTAATTAATTTTTTCGTATCAACGATTGTTGCGCTTTTTTTGTTGCGTATGTGTGTAAAAAGAATGCGATATGTTTGCCATGCCACCAATGCCAATGCCTTGATCGGCAAAGAAGGCATTGTAACGGAAGCGATCAATCCGGATCAACCTGGCTATGTAAAGATCCAGGGAGAACTATGGCTTGCTCGTTCACTGGCCAAAACTCAATTGCAGAAAGGAACATTGGTGCGAGTGGTGAATATTCGTGGGGCGCATGTGGTTGTTGAAGAAATTATTGTTGTTGCAAACCGTTCGCCTCGATAGAGGCTCCGGAGGAGCCGAGTGGAGAGGTCTCCATTCGCGCCTTAGGCGCTCCATCGACCCGAACGGAGCTTTTAACTAACCAGAAGGGGTTTTCTTATGGATATTTTATTGTTATATGGCCTCTATGCCAGCGTGTTTATCTTGGGATTTATCGCGCTCATGATATTTGTGAGCAAAATGGTTTACCTGGTGCGGCAAGCGGAATCAATTATTATTGAGCGGCTTGGTAAATATGATCGCACGCTCGGGCCCGGATTGCATCTGGTGATGCCGCTTATTGAGCGTCCTCGCGGAGCATTATGGAGCTTTTTTGAGCAAGTTAATTCTAAGCATTATCAAAGATACACTAATTATGTGACCCGTATTGATATGCGCGAATCGGTTTATGATTTTCCAAAGCAAAACGTGATCACCAAAGATAACGTGACCATGGAAATCAGCGCAATTCTTTACTATCAAATCACCGATCCAAAAGCGGCTATTTATGAAGTTGCAAATTTGCCAGAGGCGATAGAAAAGCTCACCCAAACTACGCTACGAAACGTAATCGGCGCTATGGATCTGGATCAAACATTAGTTTCTCGCGACTATATCAATGAAAAGTTGCGCCTGATTCTTGATGAAGCAAGTGATAAATGGGGCGTTAAAGTGAATCGCGTTGAATTGCAAGAGGTGAATCCCCCTGCAGATATTCGCCATGCTATGGAAAAGCAGATGAGAGCTGAGCGTGATCGCCGGGCCTTGATTTTAGAGGCAGAAGGTTTTAAAGCCGCTGCAATTTTAAAAGCTGAGGGAGTTCAAGAATCTGATGTGCTGCAAGCCAAGGGTGAGGCGCAAGCGCGTATTATTAACGCAGACTCTGAAGCTGAGGCACGTATGAAAATTGCAAATGCTGAATCGCAGGCGATCAGCGTGGTGCAAAAAGCGATTCCTCATGGTGATCCAATGCCATATCTTCTAGGCATGCAATATATTAAGACTTTGCCTGAGATGATGAAGGGCAAAGATGATAAGATGATCTTGGTTCCCTATGAAGCCAGCTCATTAGTTGGCTCTTTGGCGAGCATTAAGAAAATCTTTGAGAATGTAAAAGAATAAAATAAGGACGGCATAGTTTTATTGTTTTAGCTCACGCCTATTTTTTATATTAAACAGAGCATTACGTTACTATAAAAGAGGGTGAGCATATGAAGAAACTATGGATAGTGTTTGGTTGCGTATTTTTATACGAATCAGCTACCGGCATGGAAAAACCGCCGGTAGCTGATTTTGAGGCAGAAGAAGAAACAAAGCCGAGTTCTGGCACAACCGATACCCGCAAACGTGCTTTTGCAGATGCATCAGCATTTTCCACGTTTAATCCAACGCGCGTTATTCCGCTTACGGATTTAAAAAAACAGTTCCTAAAAGTATTTGCATTAGTGCCTGAGAATATCCAGCAAAAAGTTGCTGATTATGCTGAATTTAAATACGGTAATAATCTTGAGCGTGAGCTTAAAGCACTTGAGCAGGATGAGATTCGGCGCATGCTCTTTAAATGGTCTGCTGTTGCCACGTATTTTGGCGTAGTGCCTTATTACAGTGCAGAACAGGATTACTGGTATTCCCTTGAACCGAGCACCAAACGACATTTGTTCCGCGCAAAACGTTTAAAATATGGCATTCCCGCATATCATCGCGCTGAAAATGAATATCAGCGTGCCAAATCAGTGCAAAAATCGAAGGCTGCTGAGGTGAATACAATAGAGAATTTCCTGGTGGAACAAGAAAAAGCAGGCGGTTCTTTGAAAACAATAAAAGGCATGTATGATGCTGCCCACAAGGAACTTGAATCAGCTATCGCTGAGGTGCAGAGTACTGCCGATGTAAAAAATAAAGTATTACAAGAGATGGTAAAACAGTACAAGATACATCTGATGCCCGTTGGTGAGGCTACGCCGGTTATTATCAAATTGTTGGAAGGATTACAAAAAGATGCAGGTTTGCAAGCGCTTATAAGCACCTTTAAAGTACGCCCAACGCCGAATCTTCTTAAGCGCGGAATGATCTATGGGCGGGTAGTTATCTATGTGGCACCGGGTAAAGATAATGCGCAAGAAGCATTGAATAAATTGTATGCCTTATTTAAAGATGTTCCGGGCAGTAATAGTAAACCTCGGTATAATGGGCGGGTTACTGATTTGATTTGGATTGCACAAGGAGATGGTGATTATAAGGGCGATGCATATGGGTCCTATTATGAACCAGGAAGGGTTTATTACAGTCCTACTATTACCGGATTGATTGAGGATTATCATTTGGCGCACCCAGAAACGGGAAAAGCGATTGTGTGAGCATTAAGAAAATCTTTGAGAATGTAAAATAAGCACAATATTTTTAAATAGTGTAACCCGCTGCATAAAAATCTGCAGCGGGTTTTTTTTGTTGGGTTTTAAATACTTTTTTTTGCAAGTTATTTACAAATAGAAAAGCCATTTGCTACCCTTAGTATATAAAGGGAGAAAGTAATGAAGTCTATTTGGAAGGGCTCGATTTCATTTGGATTGGTGAGCATACCGGTTCGATTATATTCGGCAATTAAAGAACATGCCTTGAGCTTTAAAATGTTGCATGATAAATGCCATACGCCAATTACGTATCAGCGTTGGTGCCCCCAGTGCAAAAAAGAGGTGGCATGGAACAATGTTGTAAAAGGCTATAAGCTTGAAGATGGCTCTTATGCGGTACTTACCCAAGAAAAATTGAGTGAACTGCGCCCCCAAACCACCGATACGATTACCATTGTTGAATTTGTTGCAACCTCTGCCATTGAGCCTATTTATTTAGAGCACCATTTTTACTTGGGGCCAGAAAAAACGGGCGAAAAATCATTTAATTTATTTAAAAAAGCATTGCAAGATTCACGCAAAGTGGCAATCGGCACATTCGTAATGCGCGAGAAAGAATACGCTTGTATGATCAATTCTTATGGTGATGCAATGCTGCTTTCAACGCTTAATTATTCATATGAAATTCGGGATGTCAGCGAAGTTCCTAATCTTGGTGCAGCAAAAAAAATATCTCCTGCAGAAATTACGCTTGCAAAACAACTAATCGATAAATTAACGGTCAAAAAATTTAATTTGGCACAATTTAAAGATACGTTTGCTGAGCAATTAAAAGCTGCGCTGAAGAAAAGCAAAAAAGAAAAAATAATGAGCACAAAAAAGAAGAAAAAAGAGAAGCCAGTCTCTAAGGCTAAAAAAGAGAAAGAGCCGCATTTGACTGCTGCTTTGCGCGCAAGTCTTATCGCGCCCGGAAGAGGTGGCGAAATTGCCCGAGCAAAAAGCGTCAAACGAGCAAAAGGAAAAAGAGCATGAAGTTATGTGCCTATGTTGTATTATTATTGTTCTCAATAGGTATTCTTGGAGCATCAGAATTGCCTGAAGAAAAACGAGGTATTAAGCGGCCTGCTGAGCAAGAAATCGCAATCGAACCGGCAGCCAAAGAGCAAAAGGTTGATGAATATCCTCTGGCATCGTTGATGGGAGCGCCCGAAGAAATTCGCAAACATATTTTTGACTACTTATATACTGCAAAGGGGGCAACCAATCAGATTCGCTTAGTTAATGCTGCCCAGAATATACGTAATTTTCTCATGAGTAAGAAGGAATTTAAGGCTGATCTTAACAATGTCCAGTTGGCTGGAACTATTATTAAAGAACTTACAAAACGCTACGCTGGCCAGAATTTTGTTATTGCAGCCGTAGCCCTGGCAACTGATGCTGCCTCAAAGTGGCTTGCAACTCAATTTTCTGATGCACGGACTCAAAGTGTTGTGAAGGCATTGCTCAATGATGCGGCAAGAGATAATGATATTGGTATAATTAACTTTATTTTGCAATATGCTTCTCATGAACAATCAGATGTGTTTTTAAATGCTTTGTTAGATGATACAACGCCATTAATTGTGGCTGCAAGAAATAATCACCCCACAATAGTCAAACGGCTTTTGGCGCTTGGGGCCACTAATATAAATGTACAAGATCTAGAAGGTTGGACTGCATTAATGTGGGCAGCATATAAAGGCCATCTTGAAATTGCCAAACAGTTGTTAGCCAAAGGGGGAATTAACGTGAATCTACTTCAAAAACATGGAATGTCTGCCTTGATGCTTGCACGCGCTTCAGCTAATCCAAATAAAGAGGCAATTATAAAATTACTCATTGAGCATGGTGCCGCAGAGTAGAATAATTGAGAAGAATCTTTGCCAGTTGCAGCTTATTTTCTTCGGGTAAATTATTAAACCAGCGTATGATCTGGTCATGAGTTATGGTAGAGCCGCGAATATCAACACTTTTAAACATCTGCACAATGATATTTATCACGCTTAAGCCAAATGATGCAATTGCGGGTCCGGCGACGGCGGGATTTTTAGGGTCTGTGCTGAGCATGCCAATTGAGTGTGCCATGTTTGCTATATTAGCAAGTACTACCTTTTCATCCTCATCGTCATCGTCTTGCGTAGGTTGCACAGGAGCGGGCTTTTTTTTGGTGTGAATGACAATCGGTTGGGCGGATGCTATGAGGCCTAAAAGACTGAGTAACAATAATTGCTTCATTATTTCTCCTGATTCATGAGAGACTTGTTCGATCTAAAATATGCTGCATTAGCTGATAATGTTCTGGAAGTCGTGCTGCAATTTCTTCAGCAAGTGCTTCATTATAAGTATGTGATGTGAGATTGCGATCCGCAACTAATTTACTTATTTTTTGAAGTTCTTGTTTAGTTATTATGTTTACGAGTGCAGCTTCTCGAAAAACAGCTCGAGGTGTGGGTGTGGGTATTGTGATTGTGAATTTTGTTTCTAAATATTCTTTGATAAATTTCCACGATGTATCCATTGAAAATTCAAAAGATTGTATAGCCGAATTTCGAAACTGCCGATGATATTTTTTGTAAAGCTCGATTGGTCTGATTTTCTAAAAATATCCAGGTCTTCTTTGAGACGTCGTGTTGCATTACATGCAGCTTCATATTTTACTTTTAGACTTTCCATACTATCTTTTCTTTCATTATAAGTTCTTGCATTGTTGAAGATATATGATGAAAGTCGACAATATCAACTTTATAGGGAATATTTAATGAGGCCATAATTGCATTTGCCTCATCGATATTTTCTATAGGCAACTGTTTTCCAGCATCGATGGCAATATCAATATCCGAAAATGGTTGATTTCTCCCCGTTGCTCGAGAACCAAACAGATATATCTTGCCTTGAGGAAAAAGAGCCATTAATAATTTTATGATCTTATCTTTGTATTCTTCTTCGAGATTTTTTTCATTCTTCATACTTGTTCCTTAGTCTTCAACGAGTGGCCCCTTTCCTGCATTTTTTTCTTCAAATACCAAAACTTGCAATACCCGTTTATTACTTGCTTTTTGCACTTGGAAATAAAAATTCTTGTACAATAACCGTTCACCTTTTTTAGGCAAGTGTTGCAATTGTTCTGTGATAAATCCGCCAAGCGTAACTGAGCCTTCTGTTTCAAAGGTAATATGCAATAGATCAGTAACATCTTCAAGTGGAGTACTTGCATCAACAAGCCATCCGCCTTGCTTGAGCTCGATAATATGTTCTTTGCTTGCTTCAAGTTCATCGCGCAATTCGCCGACGATTTGCTTCAAGCACGTCTTCGAGGGTGATCAAACCGGTAATGCTGCCATGCTCATTAATAACCATGGCAATATGCATATGTTTATTTCTAAATTCACGCAGCATTTGGCTTACTTTAATTGATTCGGGAATAAACAAAATAGGGCGCATAATCTCTTGCAATGATTTTTCTTCATTTTTGCTCAAGAGCATAAAAATATCTTTTAAGTGCACCATGCCGATAATATTATCAGTTTTTTCTTCATACACCGGTAAACGGGTAAATGGATGATCAGCAAATATTTTGAGTGTATCTTTGATAGTCGCATCTGAAGTTACCATCACAATATCAGTTGCAGGAACCATAATCTCTTTGACCGGAGTTCGTCCCAATTCAAAGATATTTTGGAACATCTCATTTTTTTCTTCTTCAATGAGTCCTTTGCCATGAATATAATCGATTAAGAATTGAATTTCCCGTTCCGATGATACCCATTCGCTTGCTCCTTCCGTTTCTTTCGCGCCCCCGATTTTAGCAACAACAAAGCTGGTAAAGCGATTTAAAAAGGTAACAATTGGATAAAAGAGATAAAAAATAATATTAACCAGCCATAAGGTTGATTTGAATAATCGTTCGCTGCGCCCTTTGGCAAGATTTTTAGGAATAATCTCACCAAAAATTAATATTGCAATAGTAGCAACTGCAATACCCATAGAAAATCCAAGCCCACCGGAAAGATTAAAGCGTTTAAAAATCGTTTCCATGATTTGAGTTGCCAAGTGCAGCAGTGGTCACATCAGCAAGGGTGTTACAAATTAATATGGTAATCAAAACGCGATGCGGATTTTTTTCTAATGATTCAAATAATGTCTCATAACGGCCATAGCTTTTTGCAAGCTCTTTAAGCTTAAATAAACGCAATGCAGTAATGCTTGTTTCTAAAAATGAAAATAGTGCGCGCAAGCTCAATGCTATGAAAAAAAATATGATGGTATTGTTAGCGATGTACTCAGGGTATCCATAGTATCTATAAATTTTCCTTTAATATGGTTCGATACGATTGCTATCGCAATCACTCACCACGAACGGTTTTTTTAGCCGCTCGCCCTGAGTGTGAACGAAGTGAACGTATCGAAGGGTGCTTCATTTTATTCAATATCCATTGATGAATCATCATCATCATCTGTTTCAGGTGCATTATCTTCAAAGAATTCTTGATCAAATTCTTTTTCAAAGAATGTTTTGAGCTTTTTGCTGCGCGAAGGATGACGCAATTTGCGTAATGCCTTCACTTCAATCTGACGAATACGTTCACGGGTTACTGAAAAGTCTTTACCTACTTCTTCAAGTGTATGCTCAGAAGCAACATCGATACCAAAACGCATTTTAAGTACTTTTTCTTCACGCGGAGTGAGTGTTTTAAGCACTTCGCGCACTCGTTCTTTTAGATCATTGTTGGCAACGGTATCTGATGGTGAAAAATCAGTATCACTTTCAATGAAATCTTTAATTGAAGCATCTTCACTATCACCAACCGGTGTTTCAAGATGAAATTGGCTCTTTTGAAATTTTGATGATATTTTTAATCTTCTTCTCATCAATATTCAGTTCTTTTGCAAATTCTGCATAACTTGGTTCACGGCCATGTTCTTGAATAAAGGTACGCTTAATTTTATTAATTTTATTAAGAGTTTCAACCATGTGAACCGGAACACGAATAGTACGTGATTGGTCCGCAATTGCACGGGTAATTGCTTGACGGATCCACCAGGTTGCATAGGTTGAGAATTTAAAGCCACGCTCAAATTCAAATTTTTCAACCGCTTTCATCAAGCCGATATTACCTTCTTGAATCAAATCAAGAAAGTGCAATCCGCGGTTCACATATTTTTTGGCAATATTAACCACCAAGCGTAAGTTTGCTTTTGCAAGATCATCTTTTGCACGTTTATCTTTATATTTGCGCAGTCATTAACTGATTAAAGGTTTTAAACATAATCGGTTGATGGCATGCCAACTTCAGCTTCAATTTTTTTGATACTTTTGATTGAGCTGCGCAAATTGCGTTCAAGCTCTTCCATCACTGAGCGATCTTCAGCAGTTGATGGTTGTCATTCCTTGATATGCTTTGAGCTGATCTTGAGAGAATCGGATAATATCTTCTTTTTCTTTAATTTTCTTAATATATTTTTCAATCTTTTTAGCAAGCTTTTTGATGAGCTTATTAGAAAGTTTGATCGTGCGAATGGTTTCACCGATCTTTTCTTTATTCAGCTTGACCTTTTTAAGCATTTCATCTTTTTTAGCTTCAGTATCAAGTTTGCCGCGATAGCTTAAATAAATTCTTTCTTCATTTTCAATCAGATCTTTAATGGTATTGATCGTATCAAGAAGTGCTTTTTTCTCTTCTTCAATATTTGGTGAATTTTCTTCATCAAATTCAGAGAACTGAATAATATCTTTGAGTGGCAAGCTATTTTGCTGAAGTTTTTCACCGATGGTCACAAATTCTTTATGAATCACCGGAAAGCGTGAAAGCGCATCAATCGATTCTTTTTTGCTTGAAGCAATTTTTTCTGCAATAACCGTTTCTGTTTTTTTATTCAGAAACGGAATTTTACCAATATCACGCAAATAACATTTTACCGGATCGGTAATTTGAGAAGCTGCCAACTTCGCGGGTACCTCTTTTTCTTCTTCTTCCGCTTCTTCTTCGCCTTCATCTTCATCAAATTGATCAGCTTGCAAATCAAGTGAACTTTCTAATTTTGTTTTGACATCTAAGCGTGCGCCTTCCGCTTCTTCTTCTAGGCCGTCAAGTGAAGCAGCTTCACTTTCAAGTTCATCTTGCATAATCAGATCAATATGTTCTTTTTCCAGGGTGCGCAAAATATCATTGATTTCTGGTTCAACCAGATGATTTTTATCACCAAATTCGATGATCTCTTCATAGGTTAAAAAGTTGGCACGTTTGCCTTTTTCAATAAGCTCTTCAATGAGCTCTTTTTTAAGATCGGTGATATTTGGCTTTACTACCGCTTTGCCTTCAAATTCTTCCATTGCCGCTCTTGTGCTTTTGCGGCAGGAGCAGATTTTTTTACCTGGTTGTGGCTTTTGCAGCCGGAGCTTTTGCCGGCGAGGTATTGCGTGGGGCTGCCGGTGCTGATGGTTTTTGCGGTTTGCATTGGAGGGCAGATTTTTGTTTGGTAGCCGGTGCTGTTGGAGCAGCAACTTTCTTAGCAACCGGCTTTGATGCAGCAGCTTTTGCTTTCTTTGAAGGAGCGCGCTTGCTTTTGGGGGCGTGCAGTCTTTTTACTGCTTTTCTGTAGCGCGTAGCTTTTTTTGCGCGTGATGGTTGTTCTTTTTTTGCTGGTTTTGTAGGCTTTTTGCCTTTTACAAACTCTCTAATTTTTTTAAATAATTTTTTCATATATGACCCCCTACTCAGGTAACTGTTACCAATAATTTTTTTCTGTAAATTCAGTAAAATTACTGCATAATAATCGCAACTTCTGCATCATTGCCATTTTTTTTGGCTGCTTCCAATTTTATTTTTATATTATTTACAATCAGTTTCCAATGTTTCTTTTGTAATTGGGTTAGCAACTGCTCAAAAAGGCCTGTTCGAATGTCTTCTTGGTTTTCCAAAATAGTCTTACTCACCAATTGCTGATCATTCTGATCCAGCGTTTCAAAAAATTGAATAAAGCCTAGCTGTTGGCGCCTTTTTTCTCTCTTCCTGCAGTTTTTTTAGTATATCGCATAATGGGTGGGGAAGATAGGTAGATGAGAAATTCCTCATTGTCTTTATTTATCAATTGTATGTTGTTCATTATACTAAAAAATATTTTATTTTCTAGTGTGGCAATTGCGCCTCCATCGCTCGTTTGCTTGCTGGAGGGCGGTATGGCGCGATGGTAGGCATGATTCTTGAGCATGGCTGGGGGCGCCATTGAGCCTTCGCAGCTCTTTTTTAAGGGACTCGAAGGGGATTTCCAGGTGCTGCACTGGCATTTTGCAGTAAAATATCCTGCTTGAGGGGTTCATCAAGCTTTTGAATCATTTCTAAGAATTTTTCGGGTTACCTGCAATTTGCCCGCAAGTGCTGTTTTGTCAAAATCTGTCCCAACGGTTTCAATAAAAAAGGCAAAAATATCTTTGCCTGGGCAATATAAGGCTCAAGCGTCATATTGTTGGTTAAAAATGAGGCCGGATCTTCAGCTGCAGGTAATCGAATTACTTTTAGATCGATGCTTGCTTGCCAGCACAGTTGCCCAATGCGCAAGATTGCCTGCTGGCCGGCATTATCCCCATCATATAAGATATACAGCTGCTGCGCATAGCGGGATAAGGCGATTAAATGATCAACCGTGCAGGCAGTGCCGAGTGTTGCAACTGTATTGGCAAAGCCATATTGGGCCATCATGATGCAATCAGTATAGCCTTCAACTAAAAAAACCGATCCGCTTTGCTGAATATCTTTTTTTGCTTTATCAAGCCCAAAAAGAAGCTGCCCTTTGGCAAAATGTTCATTTTCATGGGAATTATAGTATTTCGGCCGGGTATCATTGGGTTTAAAAATTCGTACCGCCAAATCCGCAAAATCTTCCTAAGTGATCGGTAATTGGAAAAATAATGCGCTCTTCAAAAGGGGAAAAGAGTATATTTTTTCCCTTTGAAAGAATATGGGCTTCAAGAAGATCATCTACCAGGATATTTTCTTTAGCCATATCAGAAATAAACCGTTTTACACTGGCCAGGCCGCCGGGAAAATAGCCAAGATTAAACTCGATAATGCTTTTTTTGGTGATACGTGCGTTTTGAGCAGTAGGAGAATGCATCAGCTGATTTTAACAGCTGCTCATGGCACCATTGGGCTACTGTCTGGCAAATATGATAATAGTGCTTATCGGTGGAGCTTGAGCTTCCCAGATCGCTTGCCAGTGTTGAAGGAAGTTCTATTTGATAGCGCTCAATTAAATGTTTGGCAGCTTCAATTTGCGAGCACTGCTCTTTGCGCGCAATAAAGGCGATCACGTCGCCGCCCACGTGGCATCCAAAGCAATAAAAAATCTCTTTGTGGGGGCTCACGGTGAATGATGCGGTTTTTTCTGCATGAAAAGGGCATTGGCCTTTCCAATACAGGCCGGCTTTTTTTAGTGTTGCATATTCGCTCACCACATCCAGAATGGCAATGCGTGTTTTAAGATAGCTAAATAGATTCATGAGCGCACATGCTTATTTTTTGTGAATGTGAGTATTCCAAGCGCACTAATTGCTCCCATTGCAATAATGATCGCCACTGCTTGGGGAATTGATAAAAACTCAAATCCAGAAATTGTTAAAAATTCTCGATCCGCGCGCCAAAAGTCAACAATGAATCGCTCCATGCTCATCAAAAAAAGATATGAAAAAAATAGTTGGCCCGGTTTTTTAAAATAATATTGCAACGCAAAATACTGCAGTAAAAAAATTATGAGTAATGCCAATGCGCTATAGAGTTGCGTTGGATGGAGCGGTATATTGTTTAATTCTTGAATGCCGCATTCATTATTAATTACCCCAAATGGTAGCGTGGTTGGTGCGCCAAAACAACACCCGGCAAAAAAACAGCCAAGGCGAGAAATAGATTGCAAGAGCGGGGCATAGAGCGCTACTAAATCAAGCAATCCCACAATTTGTATGTTTCTTTTTTTAAAGTAAATTGGCATTACTACCACTAATGCAACAACCGCCCCTAATAATGAGAATCCGCCATGCCAGAAGGCAAAAATCTTCCACCACTGATCAATGGTGTTCCAGTGGGTGGTGACAAATAATAATCTGCCGCCGATCAAACCGGTTACTATTGCCAGCGATAGGGCATTAAAATACTGATCGGTGGAAATAAGCGCAGGCCGTTTGGAATCAGCGAGTAGCAGCGCGCTGAAAATTACTAATCCAATAATGATAAATAAGCCGAAACTATTGATTGCTAATGGGCCATACAGATGGACTAATTCTCGATGCATTTGTTTTTTTTCCTAAATGAGTTGAGTTAATTTACTATAGCTCATTTTGAGGTAAAAAACGATCAGTTTTTGTGCGTAAAATTAAATTGTAGAATTAACGGTGAAATCAGACATTAATATCAGCTAATTGGTTTAATCTACTTCATGATGGTTGTGGTTTCTGCGAATGTTTGATTTCATCTGTTCAATCAATTTATGAGTATCGCATCTATTGTTTTTGCGCTGATGTTCTTGAGCTATGGCTGTCAATTCTTCAGAAGTTAAATAGCCAGCTTTGGCGTTTAGCATTTTATCTTTTGTTGACCATTCTTTTTTGTGATTCGCCACTTCATTGATACATTCATGACATTTTATCGCATATGCAGCTTCAAGATCCGCACGTCTTTCATGTGTATGTAATAAATATGGCCATATGAGATAATTGAGGGCATGTCCAGTCGCAAGATAAGATGAAAAGCCTAAACCCGTAGCAAGAAAGTTTGAAACAATTATGTTTCGTACGCCGCTACGCAAGCCGAAATACCAGCCTAATAAATATGTTGTAGTTGTTGCTGTCCATAGGATGCCTCTATACTTAATGTAATTATTAAGTGTATCCAAGTATTTATGATGCGTCCCCTCATGATAAAATGCCAACTGTTGCAAGCCAAGGACATGTTTTTGCAGTTTAGGATTTATATACATAGCACTGGGTGTTGTTCTTGCACCATCTACTATATTGTCACAATCAGTCTGCTTTAAATCTATTTTTTCTTCAAATTTTTTTATTGGTATAAAGTACTCTCTTGGAATCTGTAAATCTTGTTGAACCTTTTCCCATAGCTTTGTATCTAATTCGTTAGCAGACGTTGAGGGAAAATCCGGAGTAATATAGGGTGCAAGCATTTTATTAAGTTTATACATCCAAGAAGATGGCTGCTTTTGTTGCGCTAGAAATTCTTTATGCTGTTGAACTTGTTGCATGCCTAAAGAGACTGTGCTGGAAAGAATTAAGCCTAAAAGTGCATTGATTGTTATGCTATTTTTCATGGTATTTTTAACCTCCAAATTTCATATTTTTTTCAACTTCTAATTTATATCCTATAATTGTTGCTTTTTTAATTGTGCCGCTCGTGCTTCAAAGCGTGCTGCACGCTTAAAAGGACTTGGATGCCTATCTACTAAGTATCTGAAACGCAGTTCTTCATCATTTTGTATGCGTTTTTCTAAATCAGTGCCATCTTCTCTCATTTCTTTGGCCATAGCTTCTAATATCGCAACATCATCCACAACGCCTTCGTCGGCTTCTTTTTCAGCAAAATAAACTGCCGCCCAAAGCGCTGTTAGGTTTATTACAAGTTTATTAATACCAGTTACCAGTTTTAAGGAATTTTTTAAAACAAAATGGGAATTAAGCCACGATGAATTTTGCGGACCAAATATCTTTTTCCCTAAAAGGTGAGTAGCAACAGGAATAGAAAATGCAAGCAAGATCATTTTTTCTGGATGCATTTTTTCTAAATGTGTTTTTTCATGGCTTAAAGTTCCGCGAATTTCATTTAATTTATCGCACTTAGCTAAATCAGAAAACTTGTCATGCTTATTGAGCCACGAATTGTATTGCTCATATGCCTGTGAGACTTCATCAAAATCATAGGTAAGTATTTTACTTTTAAAATTGCTCGCGACTCCAAATCTGCCACTGCTACTGTCAGCAAGTACTAGCGATTCCCACTCTTGATACCCTAATTCTTTAAGCTCATTTCGTATCCACGCTTCTTTTTTCTCTTTGTCATTCCAAATTTTATCTACCTGATCTTTTCGAAAAATTTCTTTTTCGGCTTCCTCCTTATTCTTAATTCTCTCAATATGTGCAGTGGTGGTATACAATTTGGCTGTACCCATTGCCCAAACAGGTAATGTTGCGATTGCCCAATTCATAAAATTGGTGCTTTTTTCAACTCCTTTTTTAAGATATTCTTTGGCCAGAACGGGTGTAATCTTGCCAGCCATAGGCATCATTGTGGATGGGGAACCAAAAGCTATAGTTCCTAAAGATAATATTACGTACTTCTTAAACATCATAATCTCCATTCAAATCAATAAAATTTAACTACTTGTAATTATTATAACGAATATAAAGATTTAATCAAGGCGGCATGATATTTCTAATAAAAATGTTTGTTAGTCGGTATGGGCTTAAAAAGTTTCTGTTTGTGGCGATGGAGGCTGTATTGATCTAATTCCCTGCGCTCATTTTTGGTCAAAAAACGATACGCCATTTTGGTTGTACAATTAAAAGATCGGCAATTTTTTCTTATTCCATAGTTGTTTAGGATTACCTCGCAATAATTCCTGGACAAGATCTTCTTCTTGTTGTTTTAGTTGCTTTGGATTTAATCCCTGCTTTTCCAATGACATTGAATGATTTATGCTCTTAGTTCTTTTTTGAGCAATTTTTCTGGCTTGCTTTTCAAGAATCTTATCAAGTGGCTCTAAAGGAACAAGGCAATAAACGAGTTTACAGTTCATCGCCTTCGCAACTTCTTCTAATGTTTCTAAGCTGATGGTACCTTTTCTCTCTCGCGCTTCTATTGCTGAAATGTTTGCGCGAGTGCATCCCAAAAGATCTGCCAAAACATAACTGGACATTCCCAATGCTTCACGGATCGCCCGAATCCAACCTTTTTTGGGTATGGGTCTTTGAGTGAGTTCAGCAAAGGTATTTAAGCTATCTTGAAGTTGCTCGCGCATCAATTTTTGAAATCCATTTGTCATCTTCTTCCTTTATATTTCGAATATACCTTATTTGGTAAGCTTTAGGTTGCCAATTTTTAAAAAAATAGCAAATTATAGATTGCCAAATCAATAAAAATTATTGTTTTACTTCTGTGTGGTTACTAAGTGTCTCAATAGTATACGAAAGTATACGAACTCTTATACCCCCGCAAACCCACAAAAATACTCAATTTTGCTATTGACAAATAGGCAATATTTGGTAGTTTAGACTATAGAAATGGCCTATTTTGAGGCCAAAAAATTAAGAATTATTAGTTTATAAAGGAGGTTATTTTATGAATATTAAACGAATACTATCACTATCGCTCTTGCTTTGTTCGGGTTTTGCCGCGGGCATGGAGCCAGCGGGAGCTAAACCAGCAATTAGTGCTCAACAGCAAGCGCTAAATGATCAGCTATTTGAAGTTATAGAGTCAAATTGGTTTTTTAAAGAATTTTATGTTAAAAAGCTTATCGCTCTAGGAGCTCATGTGAATGCAAAAAATAAATCTGGATCTACTCCTCTTATGCGTGTTATTACTAAGGAAGGCATAACAAGAATTGTGAAGATCCTAATAGAGAATGGAGCTCAGTTAGAAGAGAAAGATAATGTTGGTGATACCGCACTTATGATCGCAGCCATGTATGACAATGCGGATGCTTTAGAACTCTTACTGAGTAAGGGTGCAAATACGAATGCAAAAAATCGATATGGTAGCGGTGCGCTTTGGTATGCCGCTGATCAGGGGAATTACGGCATTGTGGCAATTCTATTGGGCCATAAACTGAATCCAGGTTTTCCCACAGAACAAGAAATGCAATTGATAAGAAAAGAAAAAAACACATATTTTAGCATAATTCATCCAGATCTTATTGCTTGGTTTTGCAAAAAGTACGGAACAGATGCAATCGCCACCAATGATGCTATGAAAGAGGTTGAGGACGTAGTATATCCGAAAATGAAACAGTTTATACATTCCCTGATTTCAAAGCGGGAAGACTATCCAGCATTTCCATCGAAGAAATTTTCACGGTATGACATGATGAAGAACTCGGTCCCTGAATTTGAGAATTTGCCTATTTTCCCGTCAAAGAAATAAGAGGTTATTTTTATGAATATCAAACGAATATTATCATTATCACTCTTGCTCTGTTCAGGTTTTGCCCTGGGTATGGAGCCAGCGGGAACTGCCACACGAGAACTCAGTTCAGAAGTACAAGCAAAAATGAACAATGATTTAGCCTCTGCGCTTATATTTGACAATAAATCCAACGTTGCAAAGCTTATCGCTGATAAAACTTATGTGAACGCAAAATTGTCTTATGGCTGGACTGTCCTTATGCGAATGGCTCGTCTTGGTTGTGCAGATCTTGTAAAGATCTTGCTTGAGAATGATGCTGATGTGAATGCAAAAGATAACGTTGGCCAGACCGCTCTCCATATAGCTGCTCATTATGGATTCGCTTGGTGTCCGGATCACGATAGATTTAAAGCCGTTGTAAGCCTCTTGTTAAATCATACAATAAATCCCGGCATGCCGACCAAAGAACAGTTGCAACAACTGTATAAAGATAAAACATATTTTTCCCTGCTCTCGCAAGATATTTTTAAGCATAGTATTAGCCAAAAGTACGGAAAATATTATCCAATTGCTACAAAAGGCGCTCAAGAAATTGCCAATAAGGTAAAAGCAGAAAACCCACAAATGGCAAATTTCATGCTCAATGAACTTGCGATGGACATGCACAGAGAAAGCATTGCGGATGAAATGCAATCAGGGAAGTTTTCAAGACGGGATTTAATAAGAAAATTGCATGGCCCAGAGTGCTTTGAACTTAAGAAAGAGCATCAAGCAATCCTATCAAAGAAATTCTCTCGGTACGACTTGATAAAGAAATCAGCCGGTGAATTTGAGAAATTACCTATTTTCGATTTAAAGAAATAGCATCCTTCGACAAGCAGGATGATTGGTCATGGATTCATGCCTGATATTTTACTCGCTTCACTTTTTTAGGCTTAGCGCCTGAAGCAATAACCCGCCATTCATTGTCCCATGAAAATTCAAGATCACAGGTTTTGCTTTTGGGATCAAGCTCGAAGGTGATTTCTTTTTGCGCCGGTGCGCCAACCTCTTGCAAAGCTATAATCATACCGGACCGTCATTGTTTTTTGATTGCTGGGTATTGCTATGGATGAATCCTGCTTAACCTCTAATCCATTAACCGTGAGTTTAAATGAATCAGGGCAGTATCCTGTTTTTAAAAAAGTATACTCGAGCATTTTGGGTTTAATATGATTGCGAATCTGAATCTCTGGAGCGGCGATTGCGTGAAGATGACCTGCAAAAAGCATGGCGATTAGCAAGAATGGGAAAATTAGCTTCATCATTACCCTTTTTTAAGGTTATGAGTTTTCGGATTCCAAGTCTGGCAAATGGGCTTCCACGCCAAACCATCCTGACCATGTTAAGTATTGTTTAATTTTACTCATAATGCTGGATGGATTTGTAAGAATTTCACGCATTGCAGGATGTTTATACACTAATTCATCCATGAATATTTTATTGTTGTGATGGATGTCATCTTCATGCAGTACGCAATTATACTTGATACCATGAAGAAGAATCGCTGCCATCGCATAAGGCGAACTGAACCCTGGTTTTGTTTTGATACTAAAGGTAAACGGCCTACCTTTTTGAATAGCAATTGGTCGAGATTCATACGCGGGAATAGGATTGCCATCGATCAGGAAATCAAAATGTTTCAAAAATTTTTCTAGCTCTATGTATTCCGGGTGGCTTGGGTCTGAAAATTTGCCATCAAGTTGCAAAAATTGAGGAATATTGTTTTCAAAATGTACCACTTTGATCGGGCTGTCAGACGCGTCTCTCTTGGAGGCTCTTTGCTCGCGAATTGCCTGAGAAATTGCTGCAAGCTTTGTATTATTGCTGGCTTGAGTTTTATTTGCAAAAAGGGTACCTGATCCAGCGGTACCTGCTACCAACAGGGTAGCTATAATCTGTTTAAATAGTTTCATAATGTCTCCAGTAATCGTAGATACTGATTATGCACCTTTTTATACTGTTTACCTTGTTAGTATACCATAATCCCCCTGAATAACCAAAAATAGGACCCAAGAAGTGAAATAAAAGCCTGTTTATTTGCCATTTGAAAATTTAAAAATAAGTTGATAGAAGCGATTGGAATTGGGGTAATTGGTAAAAATGGCCCAAGGTGTTCGCGTTGGTAATGTTTGGCTTTGAATTAGGAAATGTGGTTCTTTTGATTATATTCTCGTATCTTAAAGATAAGCAAGGAAAGAGCCGCAGGGGTCATGCCCGGAATTAATGAGGCTTGGGCAATATTGGCTGGCCGATGTTTTTTGAGCTTTTCTTGCAATTCTTTAGAGAGTCCCGGCATATTGGCATAGTCAAATGTGGCAGGAATTTCTAAGGCTTTATACATCTGTGTTTTTTGGCTTCTTTTTCTTCACGGGCCAAATAGGGCTCATATCGAATTTCTGCATGAATGCTATGGGCAACTCGATCAGAAAGATCTTTGCCGGTTCCTTCACGCAATTTTTGAACATCGCATTCTAGATCGCCATAGAGCTTAAGCAGATTGTGCATTATTGTTGCCCGCGCGCAATTCTTGGAGGGTGGTAGTCAAGTAATTCTTTTTCATTGTTAAAATCATTATACAGTTCTTGCTCAATCAGGCCCAAATTATAGGCGCGATCGGTTAAGCGTAAAAATGCATTATCTTGGCGCAAGGTAAGTCGGCGTTCAGCGCGGGAAGTGAACATGCGATATGGCTCATCAACGCTTAAAGCTCACCAAATCATCGATCATTACCCCGATATATCCTTCGGTTCGATCGATAATAAAGGGTTCTTTGCCTGATTGTTTTAAATGGGCATTAATGCCGGCAATAATTCCTTGGCCGGCTGCTTCTTCATAGCCGGTGGTACCATTAATTTGACCTGCTAAAAATAGGCCCGGAACAGCTTTAACTTCCATGGTATGATGCAGCTGATCCGGCATCACAAAATCATATTCAATGGCATATCCCGGACGGGTGATAACTGCTTCTTCAAATCCTTTGATGGTTTGAACATATGCTTTTTGCACATCATAGGGCAATGAGGTAGAAATCCCATTTGGGTAAATTTCTTCACTGTTGATGCCCCTTCTGGTTCCACAAAAATATGATGCGAGGTTTTATCAGCAAATCTGCCAATTTTATCTTCAATAGAAGGGCAATAGCGGGGGCCAACGCCTTTGATATTGCCGCTATACATTGCTGAAAGATGTAAATTTTTTCTGAATAATTTCATGTGTTTTTTCATTGGTGTGAGTAATATAGCATGCATGAGAGCTATTAGTTTTATGCGGATAAAACTCAAACAAATAGTTTAAGTTATCCGGCTGTTGGTATTCCAGTACGTGAAAAATCGATCGATGATTTAAGCAAGCGAGGAGGAGTGCCGGTTTTTAAGCGGCCCATGCGGAGGCCTAAATTTGCCTAAAACTCCTGAAAGATTGGTGACCGCTTCTTCTCCTTGGCGTCCGGCTGAATAATTTACCTGGCCAATATGCACTTTGCCATTCAAAAAGGTTCCGGTAGTTAAAATTACCACGGGAGCCAAGAATTCAGCCCCATCCCGGGTAATCACTCCCCGAACCTGTTTTGTATGCCTCATCGTGCAAAATATTCTGCACCATGCCCATGCGCAAGGGTAAGATTGGGCATTCGTTCTAGGGTCTCTTTAGCTAAGTTTATTATAGGCATACTTATCGATTTGCAGGCGAAGGCCATGGACTGCTGATCCTTTGCTGGTATTAAGCATACGGGCTTGCAGATAGGTTTTGGTGCACATTTTAGGCATTAAGTCCGCCCAATGCGCTAATTTCATAGACAATATGGCCCTTGCCGACGCCCCCGATAGCCGGGTTGCAGGGCATGAGGCCTATAGTATCAATATTGAGGGTAATAAGAAGTGTTTTTGAGCCCATTTTGGCAGCAGCATGGGCGGCTTCTATGCCGGCATGGCCACCACCGACAACAATAACATCAAAATCGCGTGCAAATCCTTGGTTCATGAAAATTGTACCCTAAAAAAATTATCAGCTACCCCCTAAAAAGTATCTAATAATTAAGTTTATGTGAGTTTACTCAAATGAGCAATATTTAAATGTCATGTTTGCAGGACAGTATTTCATGGTTGTAAAAGCGGAGAACGGACTGTTAAATCGTTGGCAGTGTTGGATCGATATGAAAAAACATCAAAAATCCCGCTAGCTTGAAACTAGCGGGATTAAAATTTTAAATGTTATGAATTTTGTATGCGATATGCTTCTTCGCAGAGCTTATTAAATTCCTCATCTATTTTTGCTTGGTCCCAATTAAGCTCTTTGCCAATATTTTCGGAACACATATATAAAAAATGTCTGAGGTGATCGCCTGGCAAAAACATTCCTTTGCCGGTTATGAGTCGCCATATTCTTGACACTTTAGAGCGCGAGAGTTCTTTAAAAATTCTTTTAATACGTTTGCAGCTCTCATGATTTGGATTGACGAGGCAGTATTCTAATGCCGATTGTGCTTTGGGTTGTACTGCGTCTTGCGCAAGTGAAATAGTAGAAAGCACTGCAAATGTTAACGCTGAAATGTATTTCATGAATCCTCCAATGGATTTTAGAATAATATAAATAAAACCTGGTATTTTTAGAGTATCACGACACCCAATATTGTCAATTTGTGGCGCTTTAATATTTTTTTTATTTTTTAATATCTCAAATAGAGATTCTTAAAGAGCTAATATTAGTTGCATAATATTCTTCGATATGAAGGCTTATACCTTTACTCACAGCATGCCCTTATCCGTGTCTTTCGCTTGGCAAACCCTTGGGCAGCTTCTATTTGGCATGGCCACCACCGATCACAATGATATCAAAGTCGCGTGCAACCATAGATTCCAAAATTTAAGGCAAGATAAAAAAATAAGCAGGCATCGCTTGGATACCTGCTTATCGTTGTATTTCAGATCATAATAATGTTCAAGATGCCTTGCCTGCCATAGCTCTAAGAGCGACGGATGGGCGCTCCAAAAAGCTCCTTAATTAACCTCTATTTCCCCTATAGTGATCTCTGCTGTGATAGCATGGCGATCCTTAGTATTGGTTATGGTTTTTTAAGCTTAGCACTAATAATTGGTAGCAATTCAATGTTCACTTTGTTTTGGATGGTAGCGGTCTTGGTTTTAATGTCTTTTACCATCTTTTTAAGCTTGTCCAATTCTTGGGTAACCGTTGCATGTTTTTCAAGTAAGAGCAAGTTATGGATTTCAGTTAACTTCTGATCGAGTAAATCGAGCGAAGCTATTGAGGTCAGCTTGGTTAAATGTGGTTTTAAAGCACCCACAAGCGCGGTGGCGTTTTTAGCTTTATCTGATTTTTTATGGGTATCAAGAATGGTGTGCAAGGTTTGCAGCTCTTTATACGCCATTTCATTAGCTAATTTAAAGGTTAACTCGAGGATTTTATGATAGGTTGAGCCTGGTTGTTGCTCTTTTATTCGAGAAAGTTCGGCTTTAAGTGGTGCCAAAATGTTCTTTTCAATATGGGTAAGCCGGTCTTGGCAACGAGTGATAAAGGCGCTGAAAGATTCTTTGTTATTTTTATCTACAAAGCTTTCAACTAAATCTGCGATTGCCTTAACCGCATCCCTCACTTGCAAGAACATAGACTCAACGAATTGCTCTTCGCTTGTGCTATCAAGATCCATTGGCTGAACATCATTTTGATCAACCATTATGGCATCGCCATCACTATCTTTTGAAAAATCATTTTTTTGTGCTTGGGCAGAACAAGCAACGGCTAGAGCCAGTAAGACTGCCTTCAATTTCAATACATGTGTTTTCATGTCAAAACCTCTTTGTCTACGGTTTAAAATTGTTTTGAGACATATTACATCTTGACAATATCAAGTGTAAACTATGATTTTATTTAGTCAAATCAGGGGCTTTCTATTGATTTAAAAATCACATCTACTATTCTTAAATAACAGGTTTAAATTTGATTTTAAAATTCTATTTGCAATTGAAAGATTGTTATGTTTTATATTCTTTCTTCCTATCTTAAAGATACCATTTTTTTTGCTAACGTTTTCCACTATATCAGTTTTAGAGCAATCGCGGCTTTATTAACCGCACTTTTCTTCGCACTTATTTGCGGCGGGTGGTTTATTAGTACATGGGCTCGATTTTTTAGATCAAAATCGCGGGAAGATACCCCTGAAAGCCATCGGGCCAAAGATAACATGCCTACCATGGGGGGCATTTTTATTCTTTTGACCATCTTATTTACCAGTTTGCTCTGGGCAGACTTGGCCAATCCCTTGATTTGGATCATGTTGGCATGTCTTTTTGGATTTGGCGCAATCGGATTTGCTGATGATTGGAAAAAGATAAAAACGGGCAAAGGTATTTCTGCCCGATCAAAATTTGTTGCACAGTGGTCAGTTGCGGCCCTGATTAGCCTCCTTTTGGTCTTTGTAGCGCATACCAAAACGATTCTAGTGTTCCCGTTCTTTAAGAATGTTACTCCCGATTTGGGACTCTTGTTTATCCCTTGGGCCATGTTTATCCTGGTAAGCTGCAGTAATGCAGTTAACTTAACCGATGGCCTTGATGGCTTGGCGATCGGCTCTCTATTGCCCAATTTTGTGCTATTTTCATTGATTGCTTACTTGGCCGGGCACGCCAAATTGGCTTTGTATCTGAATATCCCCTTTGCCGGAAGTTCAGAAATCGTGGTAATGGGGGCCACCCTGATCGGCGCGTCTCTGGGATTTCTTTGGTATAATGCCTATCCGGCTCAGATTTTCATGGGCGATGTGGGTTCTTTAGCCTTGGGGGGCGGTTTGGCCCTTATGGCGTTAATTGCCAAGCAAGAGCTGTTGCTTGCTATTTCTGGGGGGCTTTTTGTTTTGGAAACAGTTTCAGTAATACTTCAAGTTTTTGTCTATAAACGGTGGAAAAAGCGTATCTTTAAGATGGCCCCGATTCATCATCATTTTGAACTTTTGGGTTGGCCTGAAGCCAAAATAACCACCCGATTCGGGATTATTTCATTAATTTTATGCTTACTGGCATTGATGACATTGAAATTGCGATAAGATTATTTGCTCTTTTTAGATACGAGATCTTCTGTTTCTCGTTCTTCAGGAGCGCCTCCTGCGCCGCATGCGCAGCATTCACCACTAGCACTATGAAGATGGCATTTTTTTGCAATTTCTTGAGCCGCTAGTAATGCCTTAACGGTTGCAGGCATGGATGGTTTTTTGTGAAGATTGGTGATTGCATCTTCTTTAATTTTTAAAGTGCATAAACATGGTTGGCAGTTGCAAGGGTTGCATTTGCATTCATTATTTGAGCATGCTGGCAAAGGAGTTTCGGGTCTTTTTGGCTGGTTCATTGCAGCGCATGAAAGAGCGGTAATAGTGCATAAGAAAAGCACTATAATATTTTTTTTCATTATTTTCCCCTTTATTTTACACCTATCAATAAATAACTACTAAAAATAAATCATAAATATATGAATAATAACAAGATAAATTAAGATTCTGCACTAGGCACAAAAATTTAGGATCGCAATAGTATTGCTTTAATAGTTAATATTATGTACTATGAAATAGTAGGAGTTATTATGAAAAAAATAAATGTTACTTTTTCTATTCCCGAAGAAACCAATGAACGGCTTCATGTGTTGATTGGCAGAAAAAAATTAAGCGCTTTCGTGACTGAGACGCTTAATAAAGCTCTCGAAAACAAAATGGCAGATCTTAAAAAGGCTTATGCTGAAGCTGCAAATGACCCTGGCCAAAGAGAGGTCGCAGAAGATTGGAAGATTACAGAGGCTGAGGGTTGGGAATGAGCAAGAAATTTCCTAAGAGAGGTGACATTTATTGGGTAAAGCTCGATCCTGTAATTGGATCTGAAATTACTAAAAGCAGGCCTTGTTTAATTGTATCCAATAATGCAGGTAACGAAGTTTCTCCACAATTAATTGTTGCTCCAATCACTAGCTCGATTAAAAGAATTTTCCCCTTTGAAGTTCCAATAGAAGTTGGCGGAAAACGAGGTAAAATAGTGCTTAATCAGATAAGAGCTATAGATAAAGTTCGTCTTAGTGGAAACATCAGTAGTGCAACTAATGATACGATGGATCGGGTAAATGAAGCCTTAAAACTCGTGCTGGCCCTAGATTGAAAAAGCGGTATTCACTTGGCATGATATATTCTTATTAATTTCAATTTTTATTGCGATACATCGTAAGCCCAAAAATTAAGAGCCCGCAAAAGCCAAGAAGTGGTATAATTCCACCGATCATGAAGTTTCGGATACAAGCGCCGATGAGGATAAGGCAGCTTAATAAAGCAGTATACGGAATCAATTTTTTTTGGGTTGAAAAGTGCTGGCGTTTATAAGCCATAAGCAGTGCAATCACGCAAAGTGTATAGGTCAGCGCAGTTCCTAAAGCGGCAAGCTGCTGCAAGATAATCTGATTTCCGTTGGTTGCGCAAAGATATAAAACGCAAAAGAGCCATTCTGCAAGTAAACAAAAATAGGGAATTGAAGCAGCGTTAAGCGTAATTAAAATACTCCAGCCTCTAATCTTTTTATTGTTCGCAAGAATATGCAAATTCCAATTATTGCTGTATAAAATGCCATAGCATCCGCCCAGGGCTGATGATGCGATTGCAAGATGGAACAATGCTTGCAATTTATGCGTGAGCGCAGAATCTAGGGGGAATAATTTCTCTAATAATGCTGGAAAAGCTCCCAAATAGCTTGATTGATCACTGAGCACTTGCCCGAGCGTTGCATAAAATAAGAATTGGAATAAAAATACCAAAATCATCATCACGCTGAATGAGATCATAATAGCCTTAGGGCCATTGCGTTCTGCGTCTTCAATTTTATTACTGATCGCGCATATTGCCTCAAATCCCATGGCTGCATAAAGCACGAGGGGTAGACTGCTGGGGATGCCTGTCCAGATGATTGGCAGAGAGGTGAGTAATGAAGGTGCAAAAAATAATAATCCTACTCCAATAACAAAAAGCACGGGAATTAATTTAAGTCCCAGAAATCCAAATTGTATATGGCTGCCCGTTTTCATATTTAAAAGATTAAGGGCAATAAATACGGTTAAAATAAGCAAATCGTATAATAAAAGAGAGCCAAATGATAATAATCCGGGAAAAATTTGCGTGATTAAAGAAAGAGAAACATGGATCATTAAACTTGCAGAAGCGAGTTTTGCAATAAAATAACTCCAGGTATTTATATAGCCAACAAAAGGGCTTATTTCTTGTTCACCGAAGGTATAAAATCCCCCAGATGGATAAAGTTTAATCAAAGCGGCTATTGCCATGATAAGAGGCAAAACTAATAGGCCAATTAACGGATACATAAATCCACTTAACAATCCTGTACGTTTAGAAAGTTCAACGGTATTTATAAAAATACCAGCGCCCATCATGATGTTAATGTTAATTAAAATTGCAGTGGGAAGGGATAATTTGTGCTCCGCGGCCATTGATTAGATTCTTTCATAAAATAATTTTTTTATTTATCTTACGAGGCTTGCTGGCCAAAAGCAAGATACATTGCAAGAGAGCCTGCGACGCGCGGCATTAAGACTTTCTGCTTTTCCAGGCATTGGGATAGTCATGTATTCATCGCAATTGCGCAGCCATTCTTGGGCAATGCCATTGAGCTTCATTGCCGACAATTAATAGCGTTTTTTCAAAATTAATATCAGCGGGTTTTTTGCCCCCTTTAACAACCAATGCACAAAGCTTTACTATCTTTTTTCCATTTTACTAATGTTTGCCAGATTGGGGTAAAAATATTCATGAATGCTACCGTCCGGCAGTTGCTTGAATTACTTTAGGGCTCCAAACATCAGCCCCATCAACGATTACTACACTTTTAATATTTAATGCAGAGCGGTGCGAATGAGGGTGCCCATATTGCCTGGATCGGTAATATTTGCAATAACCAATACCGGAATCAAGCTGAGAAAAATTCGGTTGTGCGGGAATTTCAAAGACTGCCAAAAATCCGCTTGGTGAAGTGGCAGCGCTCATTTTTTCCATTACCGTTTCTGGAACTATGGTGATGAATGAATTCTTGACCAATTTTTGCGCATCGCTTAAGATATTTTTCCGTGGTGTACAGTTGCACTAATTTCATGCGATTTTTGATAAGTGTGGTAACGGTGCGCAATCCTTCTGCAATAAATTTGTTCTGCTCGTTCGCGGCCTTTGCGATCATGTAATGCGCAGACTGATTTTATTTCTTCATTCGTTTTGGAAGTAATTGTTTTCATTTAGTCTTATAACTCATCATTAAGAATTTTTTTGCGGTAATCCGCCATTAATTGGACCATAAAATGCAAGTTATGAATGCTTGCAAGGGTGTAGCCAGTCAACTCATTTGCTTTGAATAGGTGATGCAGATAGGCACGGGTATATTTTTTGCAGACCATACATGAACAATTTTTATCAATCGGTTCAAATGCATGCCGATTGGCGCTATTGAAAATTTTTTGATTTCCGGTGCTGGTGAATAATAATCCATGCCGCGCGCAGCGGGTTGGATGTGAACTATCAAAGGTATCAATGCCCAAGTTTAATGCATGTGCTCAAGTGATTCCAAATCTCCAATGCCCAGTAAATGATTTGGTTTTTCAGTCGGAATTGCAGGCATTAGTATATGCAAGCATGTCAAACATCTGTTCGCGTGTTTTGCCCATAGATCCGCCGATTGCAAAGCCATCAAATGGCAAGGCTTGTTAAATAGTTGCAACTTTTTTTGCGCATTTGCTCATCAATGCCGCCATGAATAACCGCATACATTGCCTGATTATTAGGATTTGCCAGATGTGTATCAAGTGATCGCTTTTCCCAGCGATGGGTGCGCTCAAGTGATTCATAGGCAGCCTTGGGATCAGTATGATAGGGCAATAATTCATCAAAAGGAATAATAATATCCGCGCCTAAATCTTTTTGTGCCTGCACTGAACTTTCGGGAGTGAGCAATATTTTCTGGCCATCGCGATAGGATCGGAAAAGAACCCCTTCTTCAGATATTTTCATACACATTATTATCTGCTTTTTTTGGCCTTTGCTTTTAAGTTCATCTTTAACGGTCCATAGGCAAGGCTAAAGACTTGAAAACCACCTGAATCGGTGATGATGGGCGCATTTCGATTAATAAATGTATGAAGTCCGCCCGCTTTTTTAACCGTTTCGGTGCCCGGTTGCAGCATCAGATGATAGGTATTGCAAAACATGAGTTGCAAGACCAATTGCATTCACAATCTCACTATCGACCCCTTTTAGGGTGCCATTTGTGCCCACTGCTACGAAATTGGGGTGTCAATTACTCCATGAGGAGTAATAATACGGCCAACGCGGGCGCGGGATTTGCGGGATTGATAAATTAATTGAAAGCCAAAATAGGGGGTCATAATCTGCCAGAAATGCCTTAAATATAAGGGGTTTTACCCTGAAAATCTACCATATTTTTAGGTAAGAAGGGTAAGCAGCATTTTTAATAGTAACAAATTGCCCAAAACTATTGATTTAAAGGCTTTTTTCAATTATAGTTATAATTGCAGATAGAAATGTTTTTTAGTGTGGAGATACTGAGTATTCCTGGAGAAATACATGAGTCCTAAAAAGGAGACAATATCATGAAAAAGATACTTCATTAGCCTTATTACTTTCAAGCGTAAATATAATACACGGTGCATCATGGGGACAAATGATCCAAGAGGCTTTAACCGGCCAACCAGCAACCGTTTCAACAGCCCCTGCAGCAACGGTTCCCGCATCGGTAGCAGCAACAGCAGCGGCAGCTACAGGAACTAAATCAATTCTTGCCCAACTGCAAGAAAGCTTCCCCTCATTTATAGCGAATATTAAACAAATTACCGCCAAGCTTGATACCGTTTCAGATGCGAGCAAACAAGGCTTCTGGAGTGGCATAAAATCAGCGTTTAATATTGACTCTCAAACAGCACAAGCGTTCTCTGATTTAAAGACCCAGGCTCCTACTATAGCTTCACGTGTAAAAGAGCTCATTAATTCAGCAGACCCAACTACCCAAGCAACTGTCAAAGGGCTTATAAGCCAAGTTACTCAGTTGCCACAGTTTCAAAAACTTGTTGAGTATATCAAAAGTATGCCATTTACTGGCGGGTTAACAGAAGCGCTTAATACTTTAACACAAATCTCATCTGAACCAGCACCAGCACACTAAGAGATTAAGCAGAATTCTGAACCAAGAATTTAGGGGGGGCAAGCGCCCCCCTTTGTTGCGGCTAGCTTAATAGAAAAATTAATCCTAAAAACCATTGATTAATTACTCTTTAATTATTTATACTTAAATTACAGATAGAAAAGAATAAATTCCTGGAATTGGTGCTATGGCCTATTTTCGGGGAGAAATAGATTTTAAAGGAGATAATCATGAAAAGGGTATTGGCTTTAGTACTATTGATTTCAAGCGTAGGAATCACTTATGGAGGGTATTACAGGGGATTGGATTTAACTAAAACACAAAAACCTACCACCCAAACTAATAAAGCTTCTTCTGATTTAGCGTTAGCAAAAGCTGAAAAAGTTGATATTTCAAAGATTGATCCAAAATATGCTGATAGCGCTAAACAGCTTAAAGAAGCGGTGATTACTATTATAAAAAGTGCAAAGGTTCTTGCTCCTGCGCTATTAGAACTCGGCAAAAAGACAGCCAGCGGCGGATTAACAGGATTAGTCAGCGGGGCAGTTTCACTTGTTTCTGATAGTGATGTGCGCAATAGTGCCAAAGATTTAGTCGAGACTGTTATAGCAACAATTGGAACCGCAAAAACTCTGGCGCAGGCAGATCCTTCATCGAAGAAAACCATTCAAGAACTCTTAGGAGCACTCACCGCGGATCCTGATATTGCCAACATATTAAACCTCGTTAAAGCTGTTCCTGTTGTAGGGTCAGAGCTTCATGCCAAGTTGATGGAGTTAATAACGCTTAAAATTTAAAATAAAAAACTATAAAGCTTTTAATTAACATCCAGAGCGAATGCTAAACCCGTTCGCTCTGGATATATTTTTTTATACCGATTACCAGCGGTGTTAAGAGCGCCATAGTGGTTATTTTAATAGTAAAGGCGACCAGCATTACTTGCCCAATGTTATCAATGATGCCATAGAGTCCCAGCAAACTAAAAAGAATCGTATCAAGTGCTTGGGAGATGGTAATGCTTATCATATTTCGTAACAAAAGATGCTTGCCGGCAAAAGCTCGTTTAAGAATTGCATAAAAATGGGTATCAAAATGTTGCACAATAAGATAGACAATAATTGATGCTGATGTCAGGCGTGGCATATATGAAAGCAGATTATAGTAATAATCGTGAGAGAAATCGCTGATACTTGGTACATAAAAAATATGAATTTGAGAAACAATCGTATAAAAAATGAGCAGGAAGAAGCTGACCCAGATTGCTTTTTTTGCCAGATTTTTACCATAATATTCTTGCAGTAAATTCAAACTTAATACTGATCCAACAATATACATATCTGAAGCAGTTGCGGTAAATCCAAATAAGGTGATTTGTTTTATCACAAATAGATTGGCCAGTATTGCTTGCACGCATAAGAATGAGACAAGTGCTTCAGCTCCCATTTTAAGCATGATGATTGTGGTTGAGCCGATGCAAATAAGATGAAATAAAAATAAAAGTTCGTTCATAAATGAGCTCTTGTTACATTGATGAGCAATCATAATACTAATCCTGCGTGTTTAAGCAAGTACCATTAGAAGTGCTTTAAAAAATTTCTGATACTTATTACAATTAATAAAATGTTATTATTAAAGGATTATTAAGGGAGTTTCAATGCACAAACAGGTTATTATACTATTATTTATTTTTGCAGGCGCAAATGGTATGGAGAAATACACAGTTGCTACTGCAGTGCATAGTTACTTATTGCAAAAGGATAATACCGTTGATAAAAGGCAGCCATATTTAAAAAGACTGCAAAATGAAATATTATTAGGCGAATTGCGCAAAGCTCCCTGGCGCTTGCTTGATAACAATAAGGCTTTTCTTGATCACGATTCTCAAAGATTTTATGTTGCCGTAAATAATGAGACGGTGCTTTCGGTCTTTAATTTGGTGCATGCGAGTAAACGATAATGATTAAGAAAGAAGAGGGTGTTCTTTAAATCCAATGAGTCTGCACTCAGATTGTGGCAGAATACCAAATTCTTTTTTGACCATCTCTTGCATAGTTCTTGCAAGAGTAACAATATCAGCACTGGTCGCATTTCCTTGATTTACAATCATATTTGCATGCTGATAAGAAACAATCGCATCGCCTACTTTCAGCTGTCCTTTTACACCAATTTTATCAAGATAATAGGCTACGTAGATCATTTTTTTTCCGTTACTGCTTAATGTAACCTCATGATCAAAAAAATTTCTAAAGAAGCTGCCGCATGTATTTTTGCGTGGATAACGGCTTTCACGATGCCGTATGATTTCTACTCGTCTGCCGTAGGCAAATGCAACCTCAAGATCAGTAGCTTTTTTTAATTTAAATGTTGCATCAATGAGATAATAGTTCTCATCGTGCAATTTTGATTGATCATATCCAAAATCAAACCATTGTGGATTTACGCTTTGAACTTGCCCACTCGTGCGATCGATGATTGTTGCCTGAATCATAAATTGAGCAAGTAAAAATTGGAAATAATGGAGATTGATATAGACCGATCCGCCAACCGTACCGGGAATTCCACTGAATTCCTCGAGGCCGATGAGATTATTTTGTAAACAAAAAAGAATAAGATCATGCATGTGTGCGCCGGCACCCGCTTTTACCCAGTATTCATCTGCATGGTTGATAATGGTCATCTGATTTAATTGTGGGCGAATTACTAATCCATTAAATCCTTCATCGCTGATAAGAGTATTGGCACCTTGCCCTAAGACAAAAATGGGTAATTGTTGCGTGTGGGCAAACGCAAGAGCATTTTGAAATTCTTGCGGTGTAGTTGGTTCGTTAAAATAACGAGCATTGCCACCAGTGCCAAACCAATTCTTATCTTTTAAGGAAATATCCAGCGAAATAAAAGGCGGTATATTCTCGGAGCTATTTGCAATTGTTTGTTTGTTCATTGGCGTTATATACCTTACAAGGATTAGGGCGTTTAGATGCGTTGTGGTTCAGGATCATATCATAACATTCAGCACTGCAGGTATTGCCATACGCGATTGAACATTCTTTGCAACAGATAAAATGCCGATTGCAGCGCGCGCGTAAGCAGTTGGTATAATCATCGCATGCAGCGTGGCAAATATAACAATTGCCCAAAATATCATCAGTTACTTTTACTGCGGTTCGCCCATCAAATACATAATTTTTTCCGCGGAAAAAACCATTAGGAAATTGTTCAACATAGCGATGGATGCCACCTTTAATATGATATACTTCTTTTGCGGTATTTTTACTTTTCAAGTATGCAGATGCTCGTTCACAACGAACGCCACCGGTGCAATACATGAGCACCTGCTTATCTTTGAGTAGATCAAGATTTTGATCTACATATGCAGGAAAATCACGAAAACATTTTGTATTGGGGCGAATTGCACCATCGATTCTGCCAATTTCTGATTCAATGGTGTTGCGACAATCGATGATAATAAGATCTTCGGGTTTTTGTTTGATGAGTGCATGGGCTTGCGCCGGTTCCAAATGAATACCCGCTTGATCAGCACGAATAAGAGTGGTATCAAGTCCAAGATAGGTGATTTCATTTTTTACTACGATGCGCAATCGCGGAAAATGATCATGGGTATCTTTGGTTTCTTTCCAATCGATATCACCAAAAAGTTCATGCGTATTCATCTGTTGCTTATACATTTCAAGATGCTCGGCGGGGCCACCAAGGGTACCATTAATTCCTTCTTGAGCAATGATAACCCTTCCTTTTAATCCTAACTGTGAGCACAACTCTTTTTGCCATTTTAGAATGTGATTTGGGTGCTTAATAGAAATGTATTTATAAAAAAGTATAATTGAGTTCATGGTTCTGTGTTAGTTTCAGCTTTCTTGTTGGAATCTTATTTTACGAGGGGTACATGCCTCTTCAACTACGTCTTTGCATATGACTTTTAAATTGCCAAATGCTTGAGCCTTTGCTTTCAAAGCACTCAATTCTCTTTTGGCTATTTCATTCTCATGAAGATTTAAGTTCTTCAAACTTTGTTGAGCCCAGGCATAAGCATCATTACTTGTTGCTTCATATTCTTCACAATCATATTGAATGCTCGCCAAAGGCCAGAGACCATTTGCATGATCCCACATCAATGAATCAACTGGTGCACATTCTTGTTCTTCGATAGGTAATGTTAATTCAGCTTGTTTTCTCACATAGAGGCTGGAGGTGCGTAATAATTGTAGATATGCTGGACATTTTTTCAGTCCTTTTATATAAGATCCTATGCTTGATGGCTGACACGCATGAAAGTTTTTAATATCACTAATTATTTGTGTAGATTTTTTTTGTTCTGGGTCTTGTGTTTTGTTTGCGATTTTAAGAAGCTCTGGATTAGTGTGCTGAGTAATCAGAGCTTTAGCATGACTTACTATTTGACTCATCTGCTGTTTTTTCTGGGCATTCAGTTCATTGGTCATGGCCAAAATAGCCGTGTTAAAAAATAATAAACCAAAAGCAAATACATATTTCATAAGTGTCCCTTTTATTGTGTTATACATGGTCTAATTTTTTCTTGAAAAAATATAGGCTTACTAAGCTAAACATACAAAAAAAGCTTAACAAGGCAAGAATACATAATTTATATGAAATAAACTGATCAGAGCCAATAAGTGCCGATCGTACTCCCTCGGTAAAATAGGTAAATGGATCAAGGAGCGAAATATAACCTAATGTCGGATAATGGCTTCGTAATAAATACCAAGGGATCCAAAGGCCACCCAGGACCACAATGGGCCAATTAAATCTGAGCCAAAATTGCCGGATGCTGGTTGCTTTTTTAATAATGCAAAGGCCCATCATAATATAAGAGGCGCAATATAATGCGGCGGCAACAATTACTGCCATGAGCGCAAACCAATTACTATTGAGTGTCTCAAAGTAGCTGGGCAGAAGAAGATATGCCAGCGGGAAATAGGGTAGAGAAATAATACTTGCGATAAGCGCGGGAAAAAGAATCATTTTTATAAGCAATATTCGTGGTGGCACAATTGAGATTTGATAATCGGTAAAGCGGTCATGTTCAAGATCAAAAACAAATGATGCCATCATGGTATAGCATAATGAGAGCATATTGATCCCAAAAGTTCCGACTAATAAAATAATACTTGTTTTGGTATGGCCGGGTCCAAAGTAAACTCCCGGTTGAATATACCCAAAGGTGACAATAGCCAAAATAGGATAGATCAGCAGATAATTGATGCCAAAGCTCGTAATTCGTTTGCCAAATACATAAAAGTCGCGCGCAAGAAGTTGGCCAAGCAAACGGCACGAATAAAAAAATTCCATGGATGCCCCCCTTTAAACCGGATCTAATCTTAATTTAATTGCTCGGGCGAGTAAATACATTAAAATCGCACATGAAAAACTGACTGCAAAAATGCAGAGAATCAATGGCAAGTATTGCTCTTGCCCAAAAAGTGCTGCGCGTAATCCTTCGTGTACATAGGTAACCGGATTGAGTAAAAAAAGGTATGCGATAGTTTCATTAAAATTCAGTAACCCTTTCCATGTATAATAGCCACATCCAAAGAAAAATAGAGGAGTGAGTCTTCGCGCCCATACATTATCCAAAAACCACGTGTATTTAGTGCTGAATGAAATTTGCAAGAATAATAAAGAATAAAAAAGTAAGTTTAGCACATACATACCCACCAACAATATCCATGAGGGGGGATGGAAGGGCACGGATGATGAAAGTATAATCGATCCAAAAATTATGATGGGAAGTGTTATCATCATAAGTTCAATCATGAAAGAAAGTATAATTTGAGCAAAGAGCCATGTTTTGGGCAGCGGGAGAGCCATTTGATAATTAATAAACTTAGCGTGATGCAAATCATTGGCGTATTTAAATGCAATGTTATAGCCGGCGGAGAATACAATCTGAGTGATCATGCCAATAAATAATGGCCCTATCAAATGCGGGGGCATGCCCATAATTGGCAGAAAATATCCGATCACCAAAATTTGCATTGTCGCAATTACCAATCCATCGATGATGCGTGTTGATAATTCCGAGAGCATAAATTTAAAATCACGGTAAGCGAGTGCGACAAAAGTGCGCAGGTAGTGTACTATTTTAGTTGCCATCGGCTTCCTTGGTCAGTTCTAAAAATATCTCTTCTAAAGATGCCATCTGGTGCCGTGCTTTTAATTCTTTAACGGATTCAATCAGTTGCACTTTTCCTTTGCTTAAAATGCACACGCGATCAGAAAGATGTTCAGCTTCGTCTAAATAGTGTGTGGTTAAAATGATGGTGATCCCTTTTTGCTTGAGCTCTTTGATGATCTGCCATAATTTGCGCCGTATATCTGGATCCAGCCCAACGGTTGGCTCATCAAGTAAGACTATCTGGGGATTATGCATCAGTGCGCGCGCGATGAGTACGCGTTGTTTGGTGCCGCCTGAAAGTTGATCAATCTGGAAGTCTGCATAGCGAGTAAGTTCAAGAAGATCCATCAACTCGTCTGCTCGTTTTTGAATTTCTGCCTCAGGCATTAAAAAATAACGGCCTGCAAAAACAAGATTATCCCGCACATTTAAGAAGGTATCAAGATTTTGCTTTTGCGGGCAAAATCCGAGTGCTTTGCGATACCCCATTAAATTTTTATAAATAGATATTCCATTGAAGAGCACATCGCCAGAAGTTGCTGGATGCAAGGTAGCAATAATTGATGAAAGGGTGGTTTTTCCAGCCCCATTGACCCCCAGAAGACCGAAAATTTCACCACGATTAATATCCAGGCTTACTCCTTCAAGTGCATGAACCATGCGATGATCAGTTTTATACGTTTTGGATACCGTGCGTATTGAGAGAATATGCTGCATAGATTTGGCCCTCTGCATGAAAATATGTTGAAATTATAGTCTTTTTTGCGTCAAATAACAAATAGAATTCGAACATCGGTCTGAGTATGATAGTTTTTATTTGCTCAGCCTTAGTGTGATTAAACATATCTAAAAAATTGTGAGTATATGATCAAAAAAAAGAAAATAGTTTTTACAATCGGCCATTCAACCAGATCGCTTGATGATTTTATTGCGTTACTCCGCGAGCATGGCATACAGCAGCTGATTGATATTCGTACGATTCCAAAATCAAGGCATAATCCCCAATTTAACCAACCTGATTTACGCCGTGCCCTTAAAAATAAGCGTATTGGCTATCGGCACATGAAAGGATTGGGCGGGTTGCGGCATGCCAAAAAAGATTCAATTAACATGGCCTGGCAAAATGCCTCATTTCGCGGTTTTGCCGATTATATGCAAACGGATGAGTTTCAAAAGAACCTTGAAAAATTAATGGATTATGCACGCAAGAAGCAGGTTGCCATTATGTGCGCTGAAGCAGTACCGTGGCGCTGCCATCGATCATTGATTGGCGATGCATTATTGGTGCACGGTTTTGATGTAGAAAATATTATGAGCCATACCACAACTGAACCGCATACATTAACCCCATGGGCAGCGGTACGTGGGACAAAAGTTTGGTATCCATTACGTGCTCCATAAGGCAGAAATTGGCAATGCGTGCAAGTGAGTGCCAAACGGAATATATTCATTGCCAGTATAAAGCACATAGCCGTTAACAAATTTTTTTCCCAACTGTTCTTGCAAGTAACGTAAGCCTTTAAAATCATCGGATATTACCGTTTCACTCGCTTTTATTTCAATGGCCACAATATTTCCTGCTGCGTCTTCAATAAGAATATCCACTTCAACGCCATCGACACTTCTGAAGTGATACAGCTGTACGCGCGCATCGCACCAGGTTGCTTGCTTGCGCAATTCCTCTAAGACAAAATTTTCTAATATTCCACCCACCAATTGTGGATCGAATGAGAAACGATCTACGTTAATCCCGAGCAAAAAGAATAAAACTCCCGAATCAATAAAATATGTTTTTGGTGCCCTCACTAATCGTTTGCTTAAGTTTGAATGCCATGGTTGTTGAAAATGAACAATAAATAATGCCTGAAGCAATGCCAAATAGCGTGAAAGTGTTGTTGCGCTGATGCCGCTAAAACGAGACAGTTCGGCGGTATTGAGCAGGTTGCCTGCGCGAACTGCAAGAAGGCGTAAGAGGTTAGGAAATTCTGCTAACCCACTAATTTGGGCGAGATCTTGAATGTCTCGCTCTAAAATAGTGGTAATATACGAATTTATCCATGCTTCGCGTGCTGATGTATCAACATTTTGCGCGAGTGGATAGCCGCCAACAATAATTCGATTCAGTAAATCTTTTTTGGCGATTTTTTCAAACTGCAGCGATTGTTTTTCTTTTGAAAGTGCAGAATCAATAAAGTGGTCAGTGCGATTATGCAGTTCGCCTTGTGAAAACGGATAAAGCGTGAGAACTTCCATTCTTCCCACAAATGCATCACTCAAGCGAGGAATCATCAGCGGATTGGCAGAACCGGTTAAGAGATAGCGGCCGGGAGTACGATTTTCATCAACATCTTTTTTGATAGTTAAAAAGATATCAGGTGCTCGTTGCACCTCATCAAGAATCACCGGTTTTGGCAAGCTCGTAATAAATCCAATCGGATCACTTTGGGCTGCTGATAAAAACCGTAAATCATCAAAAGTAACATAATGATAGCCTTTTTTCTGGCCAATTTCTTTGACTAAAGTGGTTTTACCCGTTTGCCGAGCGCCGGTAAGCAAAACAATGGGACTTCGGGTAAGGCTTTTTTCTAATTTGGCTGTAATTGATCGTTTAAACATAATTTTTCCCTCCTGGAAAGCTTTGTATTAATAAAATATAGCATTTGATGGTTGAAAATCCACCATTTGATGGTGAATTTATAAAATGGGAGAAAAAATCTGTTTTTAAAGTATTGGTGAGCCATTCTTTTTATGTTTAAAATTGCGCCAATTTTAGTTTTCCCGTATCATAAATCCATAACTATCATTTCATATCAAAGGTACGATTACCATGAAACTCTCATTATCTTGGCTGTGTGATCACATTGATGCTGACTGGCATAAAATAGATGTCCAAAAGCTGGTGAATCTGTTTAATAAGACTACCGCTGAGATAGAGGGCTTTGATAAGATTAAAATTGATCTTCAAAAATTAGCGGCCGCTCAAGTAAAAGAGATTACTGCTCGCGCAGTAGTGGTAGAAGTTCCTGAATGGAAGCATGCCATTGATATGCCTTTGCGCGAAGTAGAAGTAGGCCAGATTTATCTGATTGCCAAAGAAGGGGATGCCTATGAATGGGCAAAAGTAAGCCACTTGGGTTCAGAAAAAGAGGGGTTGCTGCCTGCTTTTAATCTCAAAGAAAAAGATATGAAAGGGGACTGGAAGAAACAAATCGAGACCGAAGATGTGATTCTTCATCTTGATAATAAATCAGTGAATCATCGGCCTGATATGTGGGGGCATCGCGGTGTGGCACGAGAAGTTGCAGCAATGTTGGGACTGCCGTTCAAAGCAATTGATCACATGCTTATTCTTCATGAAATTGTGCAATCAAAAAATGGCACAAGTGTCGATCAGCTTGATTTTGGAATTCAAGTTGAAACATCTGCCTGCAAAAGATTTGCCGGACTTTATTTTACTCATATTGATGCCTATGCCAGTGATGTAAGAATGGCGTCTCGTTTGGCAAAAATTGATAGCAGGCCAATCAGTTTTATTGTTGATGCTACCAATTATGTAATGTTTGATATTGGCCAACCTATGCATGCATTTGATACTCATAAACTCAGTGATTCAACTATTGTAGTGCGGAATGCAAAAAATAAAGAAACCATCACACTTTTGGATGGGCAAACGGTAACATTAACCAGTGATGATTGCATAATAACTGATGGTAAAAAGCCGATAGCATTGGCTGGAATTATGGGCGGCAAAGATTCTGGTATTGAGGCAAAAACAACAACCTTTCAAGTATTTTTGGAATCGGCAAACTTTGATCCTGCCATAATTCGTAAGACGGCTGCACGTATAAAAAAACGAAGTGAAGCCTCAGCACGATTTGAAAAAAGTTTGGATCCAAACCAAATTATTACTGCAATTCAACGTTTTTTAAAACTAGCAACAGAGGTAGGGATTTCAAATGTCGCACTCGATCCGATCATGGTGGTGGGTGATGCGGCGCCTCAAAAGATTATTGAAGTCTCTCATGCGTATATTGAGCAATTATTAGGCGCGCGCATTGATCCGAAGTTTGTAATAAAAACGCTAGAATGTCTTGGGTTTGCCGTTGAGCAAAAAAATGATGTCTATCATATTGTGGTGCCATCATTTCGCGCAACAAAAGATATCAATATTAAACAAGATATTGTTGAAGAAGTTGGCAGATTCTATGGATATGATAATGTTCCGGAGACTTTTCCTTCGCGCCAAACAGTGCCGTTTGATCTTACTCCCGTTATGCGTAAGCGTAAGATTAAGCAGTTGCTCGCCTATTCATTGAATATGCATGAAGTGTATACCTATGCTTTTTTTGATGAATCTTTCTTGCAAACAATTAATTGGGATCCTAAAAAAACATTGCGGGTGCAAGAAGCGGTCTCAGAAAATTGGCAACGTTTGGTAACCAGTTTGGTACCAAATTTATTAAAAGTAGTTCATGCACATTCGAGTGAACTTGATCAAATGAACTTTTTTGATTGGGCGCGCATTTGGCCTCAAGAAAAGGAGTTAGAAGAAAAAGTATCACTGGCAGGAATTTTTGTGAATCAAAAACAATCAGTAGATTTTTATGATTGTAAACAACAATTATGCAAGATTGCTCAGCTGCTTGGGTTGAAATTTGACTGGATAAAGGCTGATGAAAGTAAGCTCGAGCCATGGTATTTGCCGTATCAAACCGGATATCTCATGTGTGATGGAGTTATAATAGGGACTGCGGGAAAAGTGAACCCGGCTTTCTTTAGTAGCGTGGCGGCCGGCGATGCATTTATTTTCGAGCTTGATGGGGATTTCTTGCTTAATCATACAAGAGCGGTCAAACGCTTTGCGGCAGTACATAAATATCCAACAATTGTGCGCGATGTGAGTATGCTTATACCACTTTCAACCACTGTTCAATCATTGCGAGATGCGTTGAAAAAAATTGACGCAAAAATTTCACAGGTTGATCTGCTCGATTTTTTTGAAAAGCCTGAGTGGAAGGATCAAAAATCACTCACTTTTAGAATCACTCTTGTTGATCCAAATGCTACTATGACTACTGCGCATGCTGATGTTATTATGGGTGCGGTGAATACCTACTTGCAAAAGCAGGGAGCAACGATTAGGTAAGCCCACACACCCTGAGTAGAAACCGTAGGTTTCGTATCGAAGGGTGGATGTAAGTTTGCTAATCCTTCGATATGCCTTCTACGAAGGCTACTCCCAGCCGTCGCTTTTTGAGCAATGGCGGGCAAGCAGGATGTGTACCCCTTGAGATTTTTTGAATTTTTAGTTTGAGAATAGCGTATGAAAAAAATTAACGTTTACTTACTCATTGCCCTTATCATCTTTCTGGCTGATCGTCTCTCCAAATCATGGGCGCTTGGATTAACGGGCCAAAAAATCATTAACCAATTTCTTTCATTTGGTCTTACGTTTAATCGTGGTATCAATTGGGGATTTTTTAATTCTTCCAATCCAGCACTATTTACTTTTATTAATATTACTATTGCAGCGGTGATTATTGCATTAATTGGGTACACCTATGTTTGCTGGAAATTAAAACAACCAATCTTAGCAAATATTTTAATTCTTGCTGGCGCTGTATCAAATTATTATGATCGCATGTTCCATGGTGGCGTTGTAGATTTTATTGTCCTCTCTTGGGAAGGCTGGAGCTGGCCTGCATTCAATGTTGCTGATGCAGCAATTTGCTTGGGTATTGGATTGATTCTTTTAAAAATGTATCAAGATTGGGTGTGATGCATCGGCAATTTTTCAAGGTTATTTCACGCGCATTCAATCTCAGCATGGATCATGTGATCGCGCCACCTTTTTGCGCGCATTGCAAAGATTTTTTATCAACGCGTACGATTTTTTGCACCGAGTGCTGGCAAAAAATTGATCCGATTGTTTCAGTGCAAATACCCATTACCAAAACCCAATCAATGACCGTGATCGCAGTTTCGGATTACCAAGAACCGCTCAAATCTTTAATTTTGGCAAAATCATGGGGGGACATTGTCGCATGCAATCAGCTGGGCCAACTAATTTGGCAAATGACCTATTTTAAACATATGCCGTGCGATTATTTAATTCCCATTCCCTTGCATTGGATGCGCTTTGCTAAGCGAGGCTATAATCAAGCAGAAGAAATTGCAAAAGTTTTGGCTGAACAAAAAAACGTTCCGGTTGCCACTATTCTCAAGCGGGTTAAAAATACCCCATTTCAATCTTCACTTGCCCACCATAAACGTATGGGCAACGTCAAAGAGGCGTTTGCACTAAAAAATGGCGATCACGCAAAATATCACAATAAACATTTGGTGCTCGTGGATGATCTTATGACTACCGGATCAACGCTTGCGTATTCTGCAAAGTTGCTTTTGCCATTTAAGCCGGCATCAATTACCGCCGTTGTTGTTTGCCGAGTTGTCTGATGGTTCAATGTTGGTAGACGGATCAGCGAAGAGCGGAACAGTTGAATAGGGGGTTGATGATGCTGCCAGTTGCTGTTCCATCTCTAACTTTGTTAAGCAAATAGCACAGGTAGTTAATGGTTTTGGAGGTTTACAGTTGCAACTATTATTAAGATTGATCGAGCGGCTTTTGATTCCCACCCGTGTTGATGTTGGGGGTGCTGGTGGCGGCGGCAAGTCTGGTATTTGGAGTGAGAACATTAAACAGGCGGAACAGTCTTTTAATAATTTTGGGGGATTGCACATACAATTTAATTCTGGATAAGACACAATACTCTTGCCAGCTGGAGCATATAATAATGCAGTTTTTCCACCGCTATCTTTTCGCGAATTTTCTGCAGTTGCTTGGCGTGCGGCATTATCTTTAGCACTTTTTTCAGCAGCAAATTGTAAATAACCGGCTAAGACTGCTTCTGAAATCTTTGAGAAATACCCCTTCCTTGCTTTTTGATGCAACGTGAGCATAGTTTGATGATCATTTGTTTTTAGCGCATTCTCTATAAGCGCATGCAACCGTATTTGGCGTTCGAATGCTTGGTGAAGCAATGCTTTATCAAGTGGTAACGTTCGATTAAATGCTCTTTTTTGAGGATGATCAGGATGAAATAGTGCTATGGCATCGGCTACCGTTGCTGCTTTACTATTGGTCAAATAATCTAATGGTTTAGAAATTGATTTTCGGATTAGATTTCCAAATTTCTTGGCATAGGTATTATTACCCTTAAGGATCTCTTGCTCAAGAGATGATGGACTTAAGTCTTGAGTGCTAACATGTGCAGCCAAATCAGTGCTTAAAGTGGTGGAAGTTACTGGAGTACTTGTTTGAGGATCCGTTGAAGCAGAGTTTGAAATGGAAGCTATTGTTGGTGATTTTTTTAACTTTGCTGCAGCTTGGAGTATCGTTGCCGTTTCTGCATTTATTTTTATTGTAGCAATAAGATACCCATACATTATTGCAAGATTATTCGGTGAATAGTAGGCGGGACTAGTGCCCTTTAAAATTGATTCTATCGGGGCGTGAGAATCTTTTTCGATTATCGCATCCTCTGTTGTATATAGTATTTTTTGCTCTCGTTCGAATGCTTGATGAACTTGCTCGCGGGTTGCATCATCGAGTATGAAGGGTTTGCGTGCAGAAGGGGCAGTATCAGGGTGAAACGCTAATAGTGCATCACATAATGTGGAGGATTTGGGATCTGTCACATAATTTACTTGATCAATGTAATTTTTATCAAAAAAATTAAAAATTGCTTGCATGGCAACTGAATGGGATGAAAAGAAAATTAAGCTGTTACAGATAAGCAATAGCGTGATGTGCATTTGGGATCCTTTTTTTCTACTGAGGGAGATTACTAATGCTGTGCATCAGCATATGAAAGTACTAGCTGGAAATCAATGAATTTTTTGGCATCTGTTTTTCATAAAAAATATCTTTGATCGGCTTGATAGGCTGAGCATTTTCAGGTATATCTAAAGGAATCAGGTACAAATGTTCAACTTCATTATTTGCATAAAAGGAATGCTATGAAGAATTTTTCATCTAAAATGAGCTGCGCTCTTTTGATGTGTTCAATGGTTTTTTTGCCAAGTTGCGATTGGCTTAAAGATAAATTGGGGCTCGGCAGAAAATCAACCACATCAGCAGTAGCCGCAGGCGATACTACTGAAGTTATTGCAACTATTAATGGCAAACCATTAATGACTGCAGGAGAATTTGAAAAGCAGTTCAAAAATTTTATTGAAAAGCATCCGTATGGTGCAATGTTTGCGCAAATGGAAGGTGTTGATCGTAAGATTTTTGACGGTTTAGTTGGCCAAAAAGTTATGACTCGCTGGGTTGAAGAGCAAGGCATTAACGAAACTCCAGAATACAAAGAATATCTTGATCAATTAGTACAAATGCTTAATGCGCGTTTCTTCCAAATGAAGCATCCAGTTGCCGTTTCAGATGCTGAAATTAAAGCATTTTATGATCAAAATAAAGAAAGTATGCCAGAAGCAGTATTATCTCGCGGTGGGGTAAATGCAACCGGCGTTCAATTTGCTAAAGAAGCTGATGCAAAAGCATTCTTAGAAAAAGCAAAAGGCAAAGGCGCAACCTTGGAAAAAGTTGCTAAGGAAGCAAATGTTGGCGATAAATACCGCGACTTAAAATTAGTAAATGCTGCAAGCATTGGAATCGATGCTGGCCTGCGTGATAAGATTGTTGGACTTAAAAAGTTCCCGGCACTTGAGGTGTTAAAAGCAGGCGATGGCAGCTTCTGGGTAGTGTACGCTTCGGGTAAAGAAGAGCAAAAATACCGCGGATATGAAGAACTCAAACAGGCCATTGAACAACGCTTGACCGCTCAAAAGCAAGAACAAGCAATGGAAAAAGCAATGGAACAACTTAAAAAGGATTACAACGTAAAAGTTGTGGAAGAGTACTTCACTAAGAAGAATGCAGCGAATGCTCCGCAAGAAGTAGAAAATGCCGAACAATTAGAAATGGTTATGCCGGAAGCGCCTGAAAACGCTCAAGCCAAACCGGTTGCACCTACTACCAAGGCAGCCTAGTATCACAGATCTTTATTATGCTATACTAGAAAAGGGGAATCATAACGATTCCCCTTTTTATATGAAGCATTGCGGAGTTTGCATGAATACTATTCGTTTGTTTAAGTGGGCGTTACTCGTTACATCTCTTGGTATTACTGCCAACGTAAAAACTGAGAAGCAAAAAAAGCCACTTATATTCATCGATGGCATCAAAGCAGTGGTGCGCGGGTCAGAAGGAACTGATCTAGTAATGTCTTCTGAGCTGCAACGCCTTAAACTTGATGGCAGTCCCAATACTCTTGAGGATACAGTGACTAATCTTGCCATGTTTAATGAAGCAAAAAAATATCATCTTTTGCCGACGCCTGAAGAGATTGATAAGCAATGGATGATGATGGCCCAATCCAACCACAAGACTCCTAAAGAGCTTGATGATATGGTTATTGTGGCAGGATTTACGCCCCAAGAAGCGCGCAATGAATTTGCTCAAATGAATGCGGTTAATTCTTTAGTGAGTTTCAAAGTAACCGGTAATTTAATTGTTCCGGAAGCAGATGTAGTTGCCTATTATAATGAAAATCCTGAGATTGAATTTGCTAATTTTTATGTTGAATATGCATTTGTGCCATTCTCATTTACCAAAACAAAAGAAGAACAATTGAAACAGTGGCAATCGATTGCGCGTAAAAAAGATCCACAGCATCTGCTTAAGTGGCAAGAGCCATTTTGGATCCGAGAAAATGAATTGGCTATTGATAAAAAGTTTATAAGTCAGTTAGCAGTCGGAGAAATTTCACAGCCAGTTCAGACCTTTGATGGATTTGAGTTTTTTAGATTAATTAATAAAAAAGAAGAATGTCTCAAGCCACTTGATGAACGGTATGGTCAGATTGTGAATATTTTACGCAAGCCTAAATTTATGGAACTTATGGACACATTCCAAAAAGGGGTTCGCGATAGTGTTTCAGTAATCTATTTTGATTTGCCGCACCAATTATAGCAAACTAAAAATATTTTTATTAAAAAAGGAGCACATATGAGAGTAACGTTACATAAGAAAGCATTTGAGTTTGCAAAAGAAATGATTCACCAAGGTAAATTTGATGATAAGCGCGGCAGTGGTGATGCGGCTCGTGCAAAACCATCAGATCAGCAAGAAGAAATTTTCATTAAAGCGCATGGTTGGGATGCATTTAGTAAATGGTATTTAGGCGCACATTATGATCGTCCTGAAAATACCAAAAATCGTTATGAATTTCCTATCGGAGATTTTAATCTTATACATCGTTCAGATCTCTTAGAAATTCAAAAAAAAGCGCATACCAATAATTATGACGATATTGCCAATGCCGCCCAGGAGTTGGTTGATCAAATTGATAAAAAACTAAAACATAAGCATTAATCATTTCATTATGTTTGAAGATAATACTTCAAATTATTGCTGCCGTATAATAAATATTGGCATGATGTTACTAGTTTTTTAGCTTTTAAAAAAAGGAGTTTTATATGCCACGAAGAGCAGATGTTAATAAAGATAAAGGCAGACATTCAAAAAAGCATGGGCGTAGAGAACGTATTGAAAAAGAAACGGGTATTGCCCCAGTGAAACCCAAAAGTAAAACAGTGCAAAAATCTTTGGTAATTAAAAAAAAGAAAACCCTTCGATAAACTCAGGGCGAACGGATCCTGGGTTCCCGTTCGTGCTGACCCTTCGGCGAGCTCAGGAGTAAACGCCCAGCCTGCCCGCCGAAGCTTGCCAAGCCGAAGGCCTGGATAAGCAAAGGCTGGGTCGAAGCATTACTTAAAATAACATGACAATTAGCCCGGGATATTTGAAAAAAGGATTTGTATGATTTCTATTCTAATTTTAGCAGGCGTAGGTTTTTGTATTTCGGTGTATACCTATTTGCTTGAGAAAAAAATTAAAGATCAGCCTAATTATAAACCCGCATGCGATCTTTCTGATCGTGTGTCTTGCACTAAGCCAATGAAAAGCCCATATGCAGCACTTTTTTACGTTTCCAATGCGATTGTTGGGGCGGCATATTACCTCATGATCATTGCATTGGTTCTTTTGCAGATGCATTCATTGCTTCTTTTTGCAACGGTAGCCGGATGTCTGGTTTCTGCATTTTTGGCATATTTATTATATTTCAAAGTTAAATCGCTGTGCCTTTTATGCACGTCGCTTTATATCATCAATATTTTGTTGTTATTGTTAGCAATTCGATATAGATGAGCTGATAATGTTAAAAACAAATCGCAAATCTGAGTTCCCGATTCTCGAATCAATCTTAAGCCGGTGGTCTGCCCGTTCATTTTCAGATCAGCCTGTCACAGATACTGAGTTAATGACCTTATTTGATGCTGCCCGTTGGGCGCAAAATTCATTTAACAATCAGCCATGGCGCTACATTTATTCTCGTAATGGATCATCATCGTGGCAGATCTTTGTGAATTTATTGGTACCGGGAAATCAAACCTGGGCAAAGAATGCCCAGGTTTTAGTATGCGTAATTTCAAAAAATAGCTTTGACTATGATGGCAGTCCAAGTAAAACCCATACTTTTGATACCGGCGCTTCAGCGCAGCTCATGGCATTGCAAGCGGCCAGCATGGATATTGTTTGTCATGGCATGGAAGGCTTTGATTATGATCGTGCGTGCAAAGAGCTTAAAGTGCCAAACGGCTATACGGTAGAGGCGATGTTTGCGATTGGCAAATTAGGTAAAAAAGAAGATTTACCGGACAAATTGCAAAAATCAGAAACTGCTTCAAGCCGCAAACCACTTAAAGAATCTATTGCTGAGGGCGAATTTAAATTTTGAGCAAAAGGTTACTCAATGTTAAGTAATAATAAATATAATAAGAATAAAATTTTGCATGATTTGAGTTGCTTATATTGGTTCTTAGATAAACATGCAATTGAAGAAGCAAAGAAATCCAATGATCAAGAATTGGCTCGTGAGCTGGAAAAATTAAAGCTAGATCTTGATAAGCATATTGATAATTTTGATGCAACGTTATTCGTTAGTGGCGTATGCAAACCAAAATAAAACTGCTGCTGATAATTCTTTTGATATCAGGAACAAAAAATATTTTTGGCTATGGTTTGCCAGCTCTGGGGCTTGGATCATCAAGTTTTCTTGACGGTGGGCCATTACGCCAAATTCCTGGTTGGTATTTCCAGTTTTATAATCAATATTATACCACTCATCGCTTTTTAAATGCAGAAGGTGAATTGCTGGGCGGCATCCCATCACCACGATACAACGGATGGACCACCGCCTATCAATTTATTTATCTTTCGCAAAAAGATATTTTTGGTCTTGGTAACTTTGGTTTTGATATTACCCTTCCAATAGCGGGTTACTCGCATATTCAACCGAATAATTTAGGAATCACGAGCAGCGGTGCAGGAATTGGGGATCTGATATTGGGCGTTTTTGCACAAGCATTGCCAATTTTTCGTGGGGATAGGCCGCTTTATGTCCATCGCTTTGAATTTGCGGTGTCTATTCCCACCGGTAAAAATAAGTTACCGTTTAAAACGATTAATCCAGGAAATGCGGTTGTTTTTATTGATCCTTATTGGTCAGGAACACTGTATTTTACTTCCGAATTTTCAGTCTCATGGCGATTATATTATTTATGGGTTTCAGAAAATCATAAGATTCATTTAAAAGCCGGTGATGCAATTCACGGAACCTTTGCCGCGGAGTATGAAGTTGTAAAACGGCTTTTTTTAGGAATTAATGGCTACTTTCTTGAGCAGATTAAAGATAATAAACTCGATGGTATAAAAGTCCCCGATAGCCGTGAGCGGGTAATTGGTATCGGGGTAGGTGGCCTTTATTCACTTGAGCGTCGCTTTGCGGCAGTGCTTCTAGCGAATTTGTATTGGGAAACTGATGTGCGCAATCGCACCCAGGGCTTTCGGTTTTTTCTAAGGTATTTAAGACACTTTTAATCATTTCAATTATGAATTGATTGGCTTTTGACAAAATACTGCTCTTGCCGTATTGTTAGCTCCATATGTTCAAATTCTACAAGTGGAACGCTTTTATGCTAAAAAAATGTTTCTTGATATTTGTTGTCTCACTGTTGTTACCAAATAGCATTGTGCATGCGCAAGATTATCAACTATCACCCGAATCAAAAAAATTTATCGCAGCATCTGCTGTAGCGGGGGCAGTTGCAGGAGGTTCTTTTGGATTTTTGATTGGACTCGATGAATATAATCGTCAATCTAAAAAAAACGATTCTACTTTATGGGAAGAAATTAAAGCATTCCCTTGGAAGTGTGTTGCGATTCCTGCTCTTTTGGGCGCGGTATTGGGCGGTGGCATTAGCTATTTCTTTACTGCAGAAAGCTATTTGGGTTCAGCTGAAAATGATCTTATAATGCTAGAAAATAATAGTGTGCTTAAGACTGCAATGTATGCTGATAATTCAGATGAAATAAAAAAGCATTTTTTCTTCAGTAAGTTTCCAACCATTCGAGTGCATGATAGACTTCGGTCTTTATATTCTACGGTTTCACAGATAAAAGAATACTTTATTAGAGTCATACAATCGGGGATAAAACCCTTAGTCGCAATTGCTGAGCATGGGCTTGTGCGTCTTGAAAGAATTGAACAAAAAATTGTGGATTGGATGGCAAGAATAAAAGATGATCCAAAATACCTTAATGAATTGCATCTACAATCAGTGATAGCGCATCAGCAACATATAGAGAACTTGCATTTTCAAATGGTTCGCATGCAACAGCAAGCTGCATGGGTCCAAGCCACTCGGCCTTCGTATCCACCGGTAGTTATTATCAAGAACAAATAGTTTTTAAAAAACTAATGTGATCTGATCATTGTTTTCGAGCGAACTCCTCACAAAATCAACGAAATTGCACTTTCGTTGATTTTGTGAGGAGTTCATGACATTGATGAACTTCCTTAGATTTATTTACTCACCCGGCGAGTTTTCTTTTTGTGATTCCTCATAAAGATCCATCGCTTTTTGGATGAGCTGATCTTTCTTATCTTTCAGTTCAGGCTTTGATAAAAAGTAAGTTCCGAGCAATGTTGGCAGATCCATGTCAACTTTCATGGATGCTCGGCGATCACGCGTGTCGGGTTTGCGGATCGGGATAATTCCTACTAAATACATTGCTTGCGAGCATGCGCGCTCAATTGCTTTGATATCAACCGCATCTTTTTTCCCGACGGGAATATGATAAATAATTTTTATCACCGCCTCGCTCACTTCATATTTTTCAAGTTCAGCAAGAATCTGTTCAGTTTGGTCCAAGCCGGGTTGCAAATATACTTCTAGCTGGATGAAAGGACGCGTTGGAGTTTTGATAAACTCGTGATACGTTTTATTCTTTTTTTCAATAGTGACTAAGCAAAATCCCTTATCTTCTTTGCGCTCACCAAAATCAACCCGTTCAATAGATCCTGAATAAACAATTGCAGGGTATCCATTGGGATTTAAATTTTGATAGCGGTGTAGATGGCCGAGTGCAACATAATCAAAGGGAGCAATTGCCAACTGGGATGGCATAAATGTGGGATCAGTTCCATAAATTGCACGTTTTTCAGAACCTGAAAAAATTCCTGAATCTACTGTTAAGTGTCCTGCTAAAACCGCTGGAATTTCCGGGTCTAGTTTTCGCGCACAATCACTAATTAAAGCAGCAACTGCATCAGAAATATATTTGGTAATTTCAAGGCCTGTCTTATATAAATGTTGATTATTCATGATAATAGTATTGCGTGTTGGCCATGGAATACCAACAATATTAATTAAACCACTTTTAGTTTTGAGTGGCACAATAGTTGGTTTTGCAATCACATGAAAACCATCGAGAGGAAGATCTTGAAAAATATCAAGGCTATTTGCTTTGCCAAAACTGAGCGGGTTATCATGGTTGCCAACTACAATAATCACCGGAATTTTAGCTTTGAATAAGCGCATCAAACAATTAAATAATAATTTTTGCTGAGTGGGGCTTGGGTGTGCTGTTTTATACGCATCTCCGCTAAATAAAAAGAAATCTACATTTTGAGCAATTGCCTGATCTATGCAAAAATTGAATGCTTTTTGAAAATCAAGCAATCGCGAATGTATGCCGGTTTTGGCATCAATGCGTCCATAATTTTCCATTCCAAAGTGAATATCAGCGGTGTGTATAAATTTTATCATATTTTCTCTTTAGCTCGTTGTCGATCCTTCGCTATGCACCTTCGGTGCTACTCAGGATGTGTAAATTGTACACATGGTGAGTGGAGAGGTCTCCATTCGCACTTCGTGCTCCATCGACCCGAACGGGAAGGCTGGATCATGATGGTTCAGGATCATTATTTTTTGTTTTAAGTGCACCAATAAATGAATGAAATGTTGAAGATGTATGCGCACCAGTTTCCGGGTTTTTAATATCGCGCAGTTGATGAGCATATTCTTCTTTATTTACCTGCCGTGCGCGTGAAATTGCCAATGCAGCGGCCGGAACATCTTCGCTTATAACTGATCCTGCGGCGGTATAGGCATCACGCTCAATAATTACCGGCGCAATGAGTGTATTATTGCTTCCGATAAATGCATTATCATGAATAATGGTTTGATGTTTTGTTAATCCGTTATAGTTGCACGTGATGGTTCCCGCCCCAATATTTACATTTGAGCCGATTTGCGCATCACCAAGGTATGCTAAATGTTTTGCTTTTGTTCCTTTGCCAATCGTGCTCTTTTTGACTTCAACAAAATTTCCCAATATAACTTGTTCACCAATACTTGAATGTTCTTTAATATGCGCAAATGGTCCGATTTGGGACAATGCGCCAATTGATGAGTCTTTAATGATACAATGGGGCAAAATATCGCACCCATCACCTAAATGGCTTGCTTCAATGGAAGCAAATTCTTGAATGCGGCAATTTTTACCTAGCGTACTGCCCTTAAGCAAATGAACTCCACAACCAATATAACTTCCTGATCCAATGGTAACATCCAGATCAATGTGAACATTTTGCGCAACGGAAAAGTGAACTCCTTTTTCCATCCAATATTTAATTAATTCAGCACGTTTAATTTGTTCCGCTGCCCATAATTCTTGCAAGGTATTAATTCCACGAATCCGATCAAAGGGAGCTGAAACGGTAGAAATGCTTCGTTTTTGATCGCTTGCTATTTTAATAAGATCAGTGATGTAAAATTCTTTTGTGGATTCATTTTGTGTTATATCTTTTATGCAGTTTTGCAAAAATTGTTTGCGCACAATATAAATGCCCGCATTTATGCAGCAGTGTTCATTGGTGTCACCAACAAAATCGCGTGCTTCTACAATCTTGATTGAGTCATCAGTTTTTACCACACGTCCATATCCGCCGGTTGACGGATCAGCATGATGTGCGGTAACAAAGCTAATGTCTGCATGTGTGGCGATGTGTTTTTCATAAAGGCTTTCTATGATTTGTGTGGTAACTAATGGCACATCACCGTTTAAAATAAGAATATGTTCACGATTCCAAATTGATTGGGTGCACATAAGCGCATGTCCTGTGCCGCGCTGTTCTTCTTGGATTATAAAACTGATCGCATTATGATGATGGCGGCTAATTGTTTCTTTTATTGCATCTTTTTGATACCCCACTACGAGCGTAATTGGTACGCTCAATTGCTCGATCAAACGGGTAGTATATAAGATCATCTCTTGGCCACAGATTTTTTCAAGTAACTTGGTTCTGCCCGTATTAAAGCGGGTGGACCTGCCCGCGGCAAGAATAATTGCTTGTACTTTATTTGAGAACATAAATTCCCCTTATTGAAAATGGTAATGCACTGATGGTTGAAGGCAGAAAAATTCTACCACATCCTCTGGCTAAGTCTATGAGGTGCATTTTTTGGTAAATTTCTAATTTTTTTCAAAATTTTTGGAACTTTTATAATAGCCAGTGCTGAGTGTATCGAATGGTCGCCATGAAAAAAAAGAGTTTTTTATGTTTCAGTTCCGTTCGCTTCGAGTAAGTCCTGAGCGAAGTCGAAGGACGAATCGAGAAGTATAGAATCTCTCGACTCGCATAAATGCTCGCTCGAGACGAACGGGGGGATATTATTTTTTGCAAAAAAATGAATGACTTATACACTATATAGAACATTAATACTAACGATTAATAGATTCATAGGGCGGAGAGATGGCTGAGTGGTCGAAAGCGGCCGCCTCGAAAGCGGCTATTCTATGTAAATGGAATCGAGGGTTCGAATCCCTCTCTCTCCTCAGTCTTCCATCTACGCTAAAGCTACTCCCGGACAAGTCGCTTTTTTAAAGGTAGAAACGGATAGACGGACTAGCGGGCGAGTAAGAGATAAATTGAGAGAAATTAACAGCAAAAAACTGGATAGCGTAAATAGGATTAATACATGATCATACAAAACGTAAAATTTGTACTAGTGATATTACTAGTATTAGCCTTATCCAATGCTCTTAACGCGATGGTTTTTGATAACCGATATTTCCCGCTAATCCAATATCCTTACATCAGTATTCCCGGAAGAGAATCGCATGTAACGGGTGATTTTTTTGTAACAACCGCAAGTAACGCCGCCGATGATCGCGATCGTTCGATTGGAATAGCAGAACTTTCAGGCCCTTTTGATCAATCCCAGCTTGCGTATTCGATGACGTTGGCAGGTTTTGCAAATCCATTACCGCCTGTTTTAATTGATGGAGAATTGCCATGGATCTTGGCGGGAAAATTACAAACGCAAGGGTTTGCATTTTCGTATCGGCAATATCTAACCTGTAATATTTCATTGGGTGTCTTGGCGTTGGCGATGCGTTCGAATTCATATATTGATTTTCTTTTTAATACTTCAAAAGCATCATCTTTAAGCGCGAGCTTAACGGAAAGTGATATTTTGGGTTTAGACGATACACGCCGGGCAATGCTGGCAACATTGGGATTGGCATGCAATCACGTGCATCAAGCAGGGCTGGGTGACATTGAAACGTATGTGCGATGGTTTGATCGATATGAATATTATTTTAAATTGCGATCACTGGAATATGCATTAAGATTAGGTGTATTGATTCCAACGGGAGTAAAGCATGAAATTAGCAAGCCTGCATCAGTTCCTTTTGGAGGAAATGGCCATTGGGGAGTATATGCAAGTGCTGATGGAGAATTTGAAATTAAAGAAGATTGGAAGGTGGGAGTTTTATTACGCCTCAGTAAACGTTTTACTCGCACGAGAAATGAGCGGATGCCAGTTGATAAAGAGCCACAAATTTTTGGAGTAGTCACTGGACTTGCAAAAATAGATCCTGGTTTTACGGAAATATTTTCGGTCTATGGTCAAATGGAAGGTTTGCGAGAAGGATTTGGCATGCGCGTGCAGTATACCTTGATTAATCATAATCGTGATCATTGGACTGATGCGCGTATAGATAAAACAGTTCCGGTGCATTTAGAAGCGGTTAATGAACGTTCAGGATGGGCATCTGAATATATAACACTTTCAGCGTTTTATGATTTTGAAAAGGCGCGCCTGTCCGACGTAGCTTTAGCGAAGTCGGAAGAATGTGGAAATAAACCGATAGTACGTGCAGCATGGGATATTCCATTTACCTTGCTTGTTGGCCATCGATTTGTTCATTCATACAAGGTATCATTGGGATTAGAATTTAACTTTTAAGTAAGGGTCAGTATGAAATTTTTACCCGCAAAACGAATTTTTAGTATTTTCTCGAATGATCTTGCCATTGATTTAGGGACCGCAAATACGGTTGTGTATGTTCCAGGCAGGGGGATTGTTCTGAATGAACCATCAGTGGTTGCAGTAAAAGCAGGCACCAATCAAGTACTTGCGGCAGGAAAAAGTGCAAAAGAGATGCTTGGTAAAACGCCAGAAAGTATTGTTGCATCACGGCCAATTCGCGATGGAGTGATTGCAAATTTTGAATTGACTGAAAGTATGTTGCGTTATTTTATTCGCGCGGTTCATAATGATCGTCGCACCTTAGTGCGCCCACGCATGATTATCGGTGTGCCTTCAGGGATCACGCAAGTTGAAGAGCGGGCAGTAAAAGATTCAGCAAAGCAAGCAGGTGCGCGCGGTGAAGTGCATACTATTATTGAGCCGATGGCAGCCGCAATTGGTGCAGGTTTGCCGGTGCAAGAACCATGCGGAAGTATGATTGTTGATATTGGTGGTGGAACCACTGAAGTTGCCGTTATCTCGCTTAAATCGGTAGTATTTTGCCGATCGGTGCGCGTTGGTGGCGATGAAATGGATCGTGCAATTGTGCAATATGTAAAACGTAAATATAATTTGTTGATTGGTGAACGAACTGCTGAACGTATTAAAATTGAAATTGGCGCAGCTCTTTTAGATTCACTCGTAGAATTGCGAACCGTTGAAGTAAAAGGTCGTGATTTAGTAACGGGCGTTCCAAAAACAATTACCCTAACTAGCCAAGAAGTAAATGAAGCACTTCTTGAAACTATTGCAAGCATTGTAGATGTGGTGCGCGTTGCTCTTGAAAATACACCGCCAGAACTTTCTTCTGATTTAGTTGATAAAGGTATTATGCTTTCAGGTGGCGGATCATTATTGCGCGGTCTTGATCGTTTACTTTCACGCGTAACGGGATTGCCGGTAGCCGTTGCTGAAGATCCGCTCTTTTGCGTAGTAAAAGGTGTTGGAAAAGTGTTAGAAGATCTTGATCTGTTTAGAGAAGCTTTGATGAAATAATATGACAAAATCCCATGGCATCCCTTTAAAAAAAAGATACGGTCAGCATTTTTTGCGTGATCAACGTGTAGTTGAGCATATGCTTGAACATGTTGAATTAAATGCACAAAGTAGTGTTTTAGAAATCGGATGTGGAGATGGATTTTTAACGCAAGAAATTGTGAAACATCCTCTTGCTCGATTTTGGATTTTTGAAATTGACCCCCAATGGGCAGGATTTGTAAAGAATGCCGTTCATGATAAACGGATTGAAATGTATCAAGAAAATATCTTAGATGTTGATTTTAGACGTTTTGAGCCTTATAAACCATGGACGGTTCTTTCTAATTTGCCCTATCAAATAACGTTTCCAATTTTGCATCTTTTTCAAAAAAATCGTGATCTGTTTAAAGAAGGGGTGATCATGATTCAGGAAGAGGTTGCGCAAAAAATTGTTAAAACTTCAGGACGTGGCTATGGGTTTCCATCATTATTTTTTCAATATTATTTTGATTGGAAGCTGATGCAAAAAGTGCCACCGGGAGCATTTCTTCCACCCCCAAAAGTTTATTCTCGGCTGCTCTATTTTAAACCCAAAACAAATTTGGTTCCGATTCCGGATGAAGAAGAATTTTGGCAATTTATTAAACATTGTTTTGCGCAACCCACGCAGAACACTAAGAAATAATTTGCAACAATTTCATTATAATTTGATGCATTTTTCTGATCAAACGCTTGCCCTTCGCGCGCAGCAGATGAGCATGGAAGATTTACTTGAAATATGGAAATTGATTATCAGTGTGAATAAAATTAAATCCTAAATATGCTTATTTATTATCACACGCAAGTTTCGCTTCAATTTTTTGTTGGCATTTTTTTTCGCGCAATATAATAACTGCCTTATCATATGCCTGCAGGATATGCTCATTATATGTATCTGTATTAAATAATGCGGCATCAGGCTTAAATTGAAGAGCGACTTCTTTTAGTTCTAAAAAATTTTGAATTCCAATAAATGGTAATTTATACACTTGCTTGCAACTAAGATTGTTATTGATAATCATTGAATTGCGCCGAGGGTCAATAGTAATTGTTATTGGTATTTCAGATTTAAAATTGGGCTCAAACGGCTTTATACTATTGATAATAAACGGCATAAATGCAACGATTGGCAACGGGTATAAGGGAAATGTCTGGCGATAGTTCAACGGAGTCCAGCCAAAGAACCAGAGTTCAGTGTGTCCTGGTGAAACATTGCGAAAATTTCGGCTACACTTTTTCCCATCATAAATGAGCGAACAATCAGCGTTGCAAGCGGTAATTGGCTTGCATGCTTCTCCTTTTTTTCTAATTACTCTGATTTCAATTTGTATGAGTTTATCGGGAACAATAAAATCGCAGTGAGTTTTAAAGACGCGATCAGAAAAAAATTCCCCGCATGAAAAGAAATCTAATTTTTGTACTCGATCCCCGCGTGAAAATATATTGTAGATTTTTTTGAAAAGAGGATCATTAATATAATAATCGGTATCAAATTGAATCGGAGTTCCAAATAAGAATGCCTCATCAACACTAAAATTCGGTTGTAAATTCTCTTTTTGTTTAACCATTGCAAGTTTTATTACGATCGTGCCCCCATGGCTATAGCCAAAAAGCCGAATTTTAGGCTGAATGCCCCGAGCTCTAAATTTTTCAACTTCCGATTCCAGATCGGATAAAAAATCGCGCGCATCATTATACCGAGCGCTTCTACTCAAAAGACCAGACCATCCATAGGTGTAATAGTAGTTCTTGGCTGGAACAAGGGGATTAATCTGATTAACCATCTCATAAATGGTAGCCATTGCCGAAGCAGCAGCCCCTTTTTTATGATCATCCAAATTTATTTGATGTAATCCCCGTCTTTGTACTGCCTGATTTTGGAAAAAGAATGGGTCATCTCGCATAAGATCAACGGTTTCTGCGTAAATCGAATCGCTCACATCATCAGTTAGAAAACGCATAAAATTGGAAACAGTGATGTGCGGCTTTATGCTGATTATGCCATGGACATATACATTGAGCCAAACTTCCGGGTTAGAAACATTCTTGGGTACATTGACGGCCAATGCATCGAGAGAATTTTGGCTCGTGCTGAGCGAGGCGAAGCCTGTTTGGGTTTCGGCAAAAACTGAGGGACATGCCCAAAAAGCAAGGAGTAATAATGCCCGATGATAATGTGCCGTGATCTTCACCAAAAGCCCTTTAAAACAACTAAATTTTCAATAGTAGTATAGCATTGGCATTTTTAAATACCTATGCTGTTTCTCATTTTTTCTTATCCTGCATTGAGTGTACCACATATTGATGGCAAAATTCAAACTGAAAACAAATATTTTATTAAAAAACCTTATAAAAAGGGCACTATTGATAAAATTTACACATTTTGAGCGCTCCCGAAGGCCCGACACGCGTATCACAAGAAAGATTTTTATTTACATGAGCAAGGCAAAGCAGGGTATTTTAAGTGAGTATTAATAAAGGAGAAAACATGATGTTTTTTAGCCGTCTAAAGCGTTTTTTAGTACTATTTGGCCGCCTTTTCTATACTACTTTTCAAATGTTATACGGCGGATGGCGGATAACAAAGCTTCCTCAGCCCATTGTAACCATTTTTGGTAGTTCGCGCCTTAAACAGCATACAACCTACACCCAAAAAGCTCATGAACTTGGTAAGCGCTTGATGGAAAATGGAGTTTCAATTCTTACCGGTGGTGGCCCTGGCATAATGGAAGCTGCTGTATGTGGGATAACAATAAATGGTAAAGGGAAGGGCAAAAGCATGGCAATAGGGGTAAAAGGCCTTGATGAGGGTTGGAATCGGTGTGCTCAAAATTACTTCGAACTTGATTATTTCTTTGCGCGAAAATGGCTACTTATGGAATTTTCAATGGGATTTGTTATTTTCCCGGGAGGATTTGGCACCCTTGATGAGCTGGCAGAAGTGCTCACTCTTATGCAAACTAAATCACTCAAACAGTTTCCCATAGTGTTAATTGGCAAAGAATATTGGCAACCACTCGTTAACTGGATTCACTATGAAGCTTTGCCCCACGGAGCAATTATAAAAGAAGAGCTTGCACTATTTTATGTTACCGATGATCTTGATGAAGCATATTGCTGGGTATTGGGAAAATGCAAACTTTTAAATCGCCATTAACCATTTGATTCAGGATTCATGGATTCATAACTATTTTCTTAAAAAATTTAGTTTAGATCCAATTCCATAACCGATTAATGATAATCCAAGGGCCAATAGTTCTTTAGGTATTGGTTGTGGATAGATTCTAAACAGAATAAATCCAACAAGTCCAAGAGCTATTGCGCCAAATGCAGCATTTTTATTTACCTCTTTCTTGAAATAACAAAAAAGTAGTGGAACTAGCAAGCAACTCACGGAGATTTCATAACTGCTGATGATAATATCAATGATGTTTTGTGGCACTAAATAAGAGCCAATGAGTGCACAGATTCCTACTATCATTGTAGTGCATTTGGAAATTAATAAACTGTTATCTAACAATTTTGCAATTTTAAAGTCTTGTGTGATATTGGCGCTAATCCCGTTCATTAAGGCGTCAGCAGTGGAAACAATTGCTGCAACAATGGCACACAGTGCGAAAGCAAATAAAATATCAGGAGTGTTTTGTTGCAAGAAAATAATGAGCGGGTTTGCATTGTCAGGTACTGCCATATTCATTAATTTTACCTGCATGCCCAAGTAAACGGGAATGAATGCAAATGCGAGTAAAAAAATTCCCGCATTCATTGCTGAAATTGTAGCAACAAAGCTAGAACGGGAAGCGAAAAATCGCTGCGCCAAATCTTGTTCAATCAAAGAAAATAGTGCGGGCATTAATATTCCACTACTGATCAAGGCAAGGGTGAGCGGTTGTGCCGTAAACAGTTCTTGCTGGGCAGTAAATACATTTGAAGGCTTGGATACCAATGAAATAATAAAAATTGTTGTAAAAGTAGCAATGATAATGCATAACTGCACCATATCGTTGATGGTGATCGCTCGCAATCCACCAATCATGGTATAGGCAACTACTGAGAGCCAAAATGGCAGAACAATCCACCATGTGCCAAATCCGACTGCGGCCATTAAACTTTTGAATCCCACTACTTGAGCTATAAGAATTCCAAAAAGAGTAATGATAGAAAGTAATGATGCAATCTTTTTTAACAATGAGCTTTTGTACTGTGTTTCAAAAAGTTGGGCAGTTGTTGTTACATTAAATTGCTGTAACCGTGCGGCCACTCCGCAGGCAAGCAGTAAAAACCCAAGTGCCATTCCAATGGTATAAAAAATTCCAAAATAGCCACAGGTATAAGCGCTTGCGGCGGTTCCTAAAAGCATACCTCCGCCCAATTGGGTTGCAATAAGATTGCTTGAAATTTGCCAGATTCCTAACTGCCGATTCGCAATAAAATAATCAGTATCGGTTTTTACTTTTTTTGATGCACGAATGCCCAAAATGAAATAGAGGGTACCGAGTGCAAAAAAAATTGATAAGAATAATAATGTGTTCATGATAATTCCTGTTTTAAAGTAGTAGTTAAAATTTCTATAAGCTCTTTAGCAGTTACATGCCTGCCGTCTTCTTCAAATGGTTGATCATAAAAGTTATTGCCATATGCGAAGGGATAAAAATATATTGTTATTTTGAGATCATTTAAATCGATAGTTTGTTGAATTAAATTAATAAGGTCATTTTTAAAAGTATTAAAAGGCTTGTTTTCGTTTTCCACTAAATAATACGTGAACTCTTTATTATAGCGACCCGCTTTAAATAAGATACGAATGTGCTAAACTTTCTTCAAATTTAAGGAGAAAAATGGCACTCAGTATTGATTTAAGAAAACGAGTAATAGCAGCAATAGAAGATGGAATGCGCATAACGGATGTCGCAAAATCATTTCGAGTTGGTAGAAAATCGATTTATCGTTGGCTCGATTTACGCAAAGAAACTGCGAGCCTTGCGCCAAAATCTGGCTATCAGAAAGGACATAGCCACAAAATTACCGACTGGGAAAAATTTAAAAAGTTTGCCCATGAATATCAACATCTCACTGCACCAAAAATGATTATTGAATGGAAAAAAATTACCAACGTAAATATGTCAGAAAGCGTCATGCAAAGAGCGCTTAAAAAAATTGGTTACACTTCAAAAAAAAACTTTTGGATACACCGAAGCCAACGCAGAAAAACGTAAACAATTTTTAGAAGAAATCAAAAATATTGATCCTTCAAATATTGTTTATTCTGATGAAACGGGAATTGATGACAACGAAGTTCCAAACACTGGATGGGCACCACGAGGAGAGCGCTGTCATGCGGAAAAAAAGGCTGAGAGAAAAACGCGTTACAACATAACTGCAGCACTTAATTTGAACCAATTAATTGCCCCATTTTTATTTGAGGGATATTCGACGGCAAGCACTTATGAAACTTATGTTGAGCAAGTTTTGGTTCCCGCTTTGAAGCCGGGAATGGTTGTTGTAATAGATAATGCTCGATTTCACAAATCTAAAAAAGTGGCCGAACTTATTGAAGCAGCTGGCTGTAGAATCATTTTTTTACCGCCATATTCTCCAGATTTTAATCCGATAGAACATTGGTGGGCTGCTGTAAAAAATAAGATTAGGGCCGCAGCTGAGGGAGCGAAAGATTTTTATGAGGCTGCCGTCAAAACATTAGGAATTATGTGTCATGCTTAATAAATGTTGCTATAGGTAACAAGAAAACAATATTGCAACTTTTTTTATTTTCATTTTCCTTGATGATGGTAAGGGCATAATACAATGCCTCAAGATACTGCAACAAAGGGAATATTTGCGTATTATCAATGTCAGTGTATGGTCTTCCATTTTTCGCATAACAAGTTAAAAGCGGCGAGTTAAATCCTAGCTGTCTTAGTGAAAAGCGTCCTGCTCCCGAGCGCAAGTCATCCCGTATTAATTGGCTCGGCAAGGAAAGTTGTAAGTCGCATGTTGAAAGCCAACAAAAAAAATCAGAGGCGCGTAAAAATTTTATTTTGTTCACACTTTCTAAAGCTTGGGTGAAAAGATCTGATTTATCTAAGAACAGTGGGCATTCTTGAGATTCAAAAGATTTCTCCTTTGGAAGTTGCTCTTCTTTGATAGCAAGGTAACGCCATGCTGCTAAATCTATAAGCCAAAATGTTGCTGGTCGGTTTGCGAATTGCGAAAAAACATTCTTGCAATACCATTCTAGTCCTTTGGCTGGAACTTGCCCAAAGTGATCAGTTAACCAAAGGATAATGTGGGGCTCTGAAATAGTTTTTAGTGATGCTGTTATCGTATCAATCGAAAAGATATCTGAAATATTCAACTTCTCATAAAGCGCCTTTTTTTCAACCTCGTTTAAATAACGTAAATTTTTAAGGCGTCCGATGGGTAATATATCAATATTTTTTTCATAGAAAACTGATACAGGATTCTTTTTAGCCTGGTACTCTTTTATTACAATAAAACTTGAAAGTGTAATCGAAATAAAAAATAACAGTAGTATTCCTAATTTTAATTTCATGATTTCTTTTCCTCCAATATTTTTAGTAAAGCGGTTTTAGTTAAGCGTGTGCCGTTTCCTTCGTAAGGAACCTCATAAAAATATTTCGGATCTTTGTTATCATTCTTATCTTTTTCATAAGCGAATGCTTCAAACGAAATCGAACCTTGTGCGCAATTTTTAGTTGCGGTTTGCACGCCTTGTGTAAAATTCTGAAAATAAGGCTTCTCTTGCGGAATTATATAATAAGTAAATTCTTTATTGGGAAGTAAGAAAACTATGTTGTTTTCTTTTTTAGGATTAGATTCAATAATGGCTTTACTGTAATAAATACCTTCAATATATTGCAGAATAGGGAAAATCTTAGAGAAATCAGTATTAAGAATAGTTTGCCCACTAAGCTTAGGTATGGTTCGGTCTAAGCACGATGACTTATACCCAAGGTCGGATAAAGAAAATCTTAGACTATCTTCGCGTTGATATTCTTTACATAACTGGTTACAGATTTCATCACTTATTATCTTGGGATCGCATTTTTGAAGCCATACAAAAAACTCTTTTGATGAAAGTACTTTATATTTGTTCGAGCTTGTAACCAAAATATCCGAGCTTTTTGTAATTAATGGGCATTCTTTTAGGGGTTCCCATTTTTCGTTCGAATTTTTAGCTTTTTGAATGTTTTCAAGTTGTGCAACTATTGATGAATAATTCTTTTTCAATTGCTCTTTATCGACGGATAAAAAAGTCCATGCCTTTAAATCCGTAAGCCAAAGAGTTGCATTTGGCAATTTTGTAAATACTTCACGTTGATACCAATCTGCAGTGTCTTTATTAACGCTTCCAAAGTAGTTAGTGAACCATATAACAACTTGAGGATCTTTGAGCGATTTAACGCGGGTTAGAGATTTTTCTAAGGGGAAACCATCCTTAAATTTTGCAAACATGAGTGCTTTTTCTTCTTGTGACTTTGATCGTACAGTTCTCAAGTCTTCAATTGATGAAGAAGCTATTTCGGGAGCAATACGAATTAGCAGATCAGCCGGTTTGCCGGATACTAAAGGATCTACTGAGGTGGTTTGCTCGCGCAACTGCATGCAAAAAAGAGGCGCGGTAATCGTCATAAAAAATACTATAAAAATACGTTTCATAATCATTCCTAAAAAAATTTAAATAATTAAACAACTATCTAAGCAATTTGAACGCAAACATGCATTCAAAAGGCATAGGCAATAAAAGTAATAAAATTAAAAAGTATTTAATGCTGAACGAGCATTAATGGGAATAATGATGAAGATGGAGGGAATGAGCAGAATAAATGAACGCAAGGGTAGCTTTACCTTGCTTGTTTGAGAAGGCAGAATTTTGTGATAGAAATGCGCTTGGCGCATTATTTAGTACCATGATATAACCCTCCGTTATTGTTTGGTACATAGGTTTAAAACTATTACTACTATAAGCCTAAAAATAGCTATTTTCAAGCTTCTTTTATAGAATATTATAGAAAAATATAAATTTCAATTAGAAAAAGTGTTTTTTGGAGTATATTATACAGAACAGGTTCTGGAGCGTCGTAATGCCTGGAGTCGGCGAATGCTTACCTCAATCCAGCCACCAATATAAAATCCAATAAATGAGAGCGCAAACGAGGCAATTTGGCCCGAAAATGGCATTGGAAAAATATTAAAGATGATAAAGCTGGCAAGTCCGGCTACAATTGCGCCGATCGCAGAACCCTTTTTTAAATCAGTCTGGAAGTAACTCATAAGAAGCGGAACAATTAAGCAGCAATCATACAATTCATAACTATACAATAAAATTTGTATTGCATTCGATGTGGTCCAAAAGGTGGCAAAGGTTGCGACAATGCCGACTATGACTACCAGGATTTTATCAATCAAAGAACTTTCATGAGTATTTTTAAAAGCAAGTCTGATTTCATGAGTTATACTCAAACTTATTGACCATAAGTAATAGTCAATCATTGCAATTAAGGCGGCTGCCATGCCAAGTACTGCTAAAATGACTATTATATCATTGGTTAAAATTTTTAACACCGGTATTAACGGGCTTACTCCTTCAGCGATCGCCAGATTTAATGTTTTAGCCTTAATACCAAAATAAATTGGTACCAGAGAAAAAATGAGCATAAACATACTTGCGCCCACTGCAGAGAGAGCGGCAGTTTTTTTATTGGTGATGTTAAAAAATGGGCGGGCAAATTCCTGATCAGTAATATAATAAAGTGCCGGCATTACCAAAGACGCGAAAATTGAAGAAAAAGAAAGGCTGCTCTGGCTAAAGAACGTTCTATTTAAAAAGACGTTTCCAATAAACGAGGGAGGCTCCTTGAGTAAACAAAAACCAAAGATGCCGCCAAAAACAATAATGGTATAAATTAACTGGGCTTGATAGGTGATTCCTGCAGCGCTTAATCCCCCAAGCACCGCATATATTATGATGCACAAGCAAACGGCAATAAAAATAAGATCGCTATTAATGCCTAACGCATGAATAAGAGATTTGGTTGCAATAATTTGCCCAAGAAGCAATCCCCACACGGTAATTATAGATAAGATGGAAGCGCAGGTGCGAATAAGGGGCGATCTATATTTAATCTCAAAAAGATCGAGGGTACTTTCAACATTCATAGCCCTCATTTTTGCCGCGAATCCCAGACCGAGCAATAAAAATCCGAAACTAATTCCCAACACATATAAAAGACCATAAATACCGGATGAATAGGCTTCTTCGCACGTGCCTAGCATCATGCTGCCACCAATTTCAAGCGCAATAAGTGCAAAGACGATGCTGATAAATGAGACGCTTCTTTTAAAATAAGCAGTTGCTTGTTGTTTTTTTATAAGCAAAACAT